>NZ_JBIVXY010000006.1:0-434269 GCF_044769485.1 Kitasatospora sp. NPDC090308
CAACTCACCACGGAGCCGCTCCACATCCCCCAGCTTCACACCCGAAGAATGCCCACCAACAGGCAAGATCACCCAACGTAACGAAGCACTACTAGATCAGGCCCCGGTCCTCCAGGTACGTGAGCTGCGCGCGCACCGACAGCTCCGCCGCGGGCCACAGCGCCGGGTCGACGTCGGCGTACACCCGGGCGACCACCTCGGCCGCCGTGCGGCACCCGTCCTCGACCGCGGTCTCCACCTGGGCGAGCCGGGACGCCCGGTGGGCCAGGTAGTAGTCGACGGCGCCCAGCGCGTCCGCGAGCACCGGGCCGTGGCCGGGCAGCACGGTGCGCACGCCGTGCTCGGCGGCCATCGTGTGCAGGCGGCGCAGCGAGTCGAGGTAGTCGCCCAGGCGCCCGTCGGGGTGGGCGACCATCGTGGTGCCGCGGCCCAGGACGGTGTCGCCGGTGAGGATCGCGCCGTCCGCGGGCAGGTGGAAGGTCAGCGAGTCGGAGGTGTGGCCGGGGGTGGCGACCACCCGCAGGTCGAGGCCGCCGACGTCGAGGCGCTGCCCGCCGTGCAGGCCCTCCTCGCCGAGCCGCAGCGCCGGGTCGAGGGCGCGGACGGCGGTGCCGGTGAGTTCGGCGAACCGCGCGGCGCCCTCGGCGTGGTCGGGGTGGCCGTGGGTGAGCAGGGTGAGCGCGATCCGCTTGCCCTGCCGCTCGGCGGTGTCGACGATCCGGCGCAGGTGGGCCTCGTCGAGCGGGCCGGGGTCGACCACGGCGGCCAGCTCGGAGCCGGGCTCGGAGAGCAGCCAGGTGTTGGTGCCGTCCAGCGTCATCGGGGACGGGTTGGGGGCGAGCACGCACTGGGCGCGCGGGGTGGCGACCCCGCCGACGGTGTCGGCGGGGTCGCCCGGCAGCAGGCCGCTCACGCGGCGTCCTCGGTGGCACGGCGGCCCGGGGCCGCCCGGTGGGGTGCGCTCATACGGCGTCCCTTTCGACGAGGCCGAGCCGGCGCGACGGGAGCGGGCGGTGCAGGGCCCGTCCGGGCAGGTCGCGGGTCAGCAGGCGGGCGGTCTCCGCAGGTGCACCGCCGTCGCGGGCGGCGGCCCGGGGGGTGACGGTGCGGACGGGGGTGGCCGAGGTCCGGCGAGCCACGTCGTTGTGGGCCATCGGAGTCTCCTTCCGAGGTCGGAGCAGTCGGTGCGGTTGCTGGTCGACGGTACGGGCCGACGCGCGGACGGTCCGGAAGCGGTCCTCCCGGCGGGGCCGGTGATCGCTCCGGGGGAAGGTTCTCACGCCGGGAACACGCCGTCGATAGTCAGCTCGTCATACCCGTCCCAGCGCACCGTCATGCGGTCCCCGACCACCTCCGCCCGGCCCAGCACCCGCTCCACCCGGCGCCCCGCCGCCACCGCCGTCGCCTCGGCCGCGGTGCGCAGCGGCAGCAGCTCGCGCAGCACCGTGACGGTCGGCGGCAGCATGCCGAACTCGCCCGCCTCGAACCCGGCCACCGCCTCGGCGGGGGTCAGCCAGGCGACCCGGTCGGCCTCGCCGACGGTGTCCGCGGCGGCCTGCCCGGACGGCAGCGCGGCGACGAAGAACCAGGCGTCGAAGCGGCGCTCCTCGAACTCCGGGGTCACCCAGCGCGCCCAGGGCGCCAGCAGGTCGCTGCGCAGCACCAGCCGGTGCGCGGTCAGGAACTCGGCCAGCGAGACCTCGTGCCGCTCCAGCGCGGCCCGCTCGGCCGCCCAGTCCCGGGGCTCGACCAGCGTCCGCCCGTCCGGCCCGGCCAGCAGCACCCCGGCCTCCTCGAAGGTCTCCCGGACGGCCGCGCACAGCACCGCGCAGGCGGTCGGCCCGTCCACCCCGAGCCGCTCGGCCCACCGCTCGACGGACGGCCCGGCCCACGGCGGGCGCACCTCCCGGTCGCGCGGGTCGACCCCGCCGCCCGGGTAGGCGTACATCCCGCCGGCGAAGGCCATGGTGGCTCGCCGCCGCAGCAGGTACGCCTCCGGCCCGGCCGGGCCCTCGCGCAGCAGCACCACGGTGGCGGCGGCCCGGGCCGGGACGGGGGTGAGCTCCCCGGCGGCCAGGGCGCGGATTCGGGCGGGCCAGGACGGCGGCATCTCCAGCATGTTCACGGATGTTAACCGCCGCCGCCCCGCCCCGGAACAACCCGCCGCCCGGCGCCCGGCGCCCGACACCCCGGCACCCCCCGGCCCGCCGCCCGGCACGCGAAGGGCCCGCCACCGCGGAAGCGGTGACGGGCCCCGGCCCGTGCCCGGATCAGTCCCGGACCCGGACCGTCAGCTCGACCTCGACCGGCGCGTCCAGCGGCAGCACCGCCACGCCGACGGCGCTGCGGGCGTGCACGCCGCGCTCGCCGAAGACCTTGCCCAGCAGCTCGCTGGTGCCGTTGACCACGCCGGGCTGCCCGGTGAAGTCGGGGGCGGAGGCCACGAAGCCGACCACCTTGACCACCTGCTCGACCCGGTCCAGGTCACCGACCACCGACTTGACCGCGGCCAGCGCGTTCAGCGCGCAGACCTGCGCCAGCTCCTTGGCGTCCTCCGCGGTGACCTCGGCGCCGACCTTGCCGGTCAGCGGGAGCTTCCCCGCGACGAACGGCAGCTGCCCGGAGGTCAGCACGTGCACGCCGTCGCGCACCGCCGGGACGTACGCGGCGACCGGGGCGGCGACCTCGGGCAGCGTCAGCCCGAGCTCGGCGAGCCTCTGCTCGACCTGGCCCATGACTACTCCTTCTCGCGCTTGAGGTACGCGACCAGCTGCTCCGGGTTCGGCCCGGGGACGACCTGGACGAGCTCCCAGCCGTCCTGGCCCCAGGTGTCGAGGATCTGCTTGGTGGCGTGCACGAGCAGCGGCACGGTGACGTATTCCCACTTGGTCATGGGGGTGACTCTAGCCGCCCGGACCGGTGTGAGGTGGGACACAAAGGGGGCATGATTCGCCGGGGTGCCCGGGATGCTCCCGGCATCCGGAGCGCTCGCTGGTTACCCTCGCGGTGAGGGGTGCCCCGGGGCCCCGACCGAGAGCGACGGACAGCGACGGACAGCGGCGGACGGAGAGCGGGCGTGGCGGGCACCAGCGGTACGGCGGGGCCGACCGAGCAGGCAGCGCCGCGCGAGCCGGACTGGGAGGGCGTCAGGCTGCACGTGGTCAGCGGCAAGGGCGGCACCGGCAAGACCACGCTGGCCGCCGCGCTGGCCCTCGCCCTGGCCGCCGACGGGCGCCGCACCCTGCTGATCGAGGTGGAGGGCCGGCAGGGCATCGCCGAGCTGTTCCAGATCGCCGCGCTACCGTACGAGGAGCGCCGGGTGGCCACCGTGACGCCCGCCCAGCTCGGCCTGCCCGGCAAGGGCCACGGCGAGGTGCACGCGCTGGCGATCGACACCGAGCAGGCGCTGCTGGAGTACCTGGACATGTTCTACAAGCTGGGCCGGGCCGGGAAGGCCCTGCAGAAGGTCGGCTTCGTGGACTTCGCCACCACCGTCGCCCCGGGCGTGCGCGACGTGCTGCTCACCGGCAAGGCGTGCGAGGCGGCCCGCCGCAAGGGCCCGGACGGCCGCCGCCGCTACGACGCGGTGGTGATGGACGCCCCGCCGACCGGTCGGCTGACCCGTTTCCTGAACGTCAACTCCGAGGTGGCGGGCCTGGCCCGGATAGGGCCGATCCACTCCCAGGCGCAGGCGGTGATGCGGGTGCTGCGCTCCCCCGAGACGGCGGTGCACTTCACCACCCTGCTGGAGGAGATGCCGGTGCAGGAGACCGTGGACGGGATCGCCGACCTGCGCGAGTCCGGCCTGCCGGTCGGCGGCGTGCTGGTCAACATGGTGCGCCCGCCGATACTGGACGCGGCGGCGGTGGCGGCGGCCGACGGCGACCACCGCGAGGAGGTGGCGCTGGCCCTCGGCGAGGTCGGCCTGGGCGGGCGCTCGCGCAAGCCGGAGACCGTCCGGGCGCACGTCGAGCCGCTGCTCGACCCGCTGCTGGAGCAGGCCAGGGAGCACGCCGAGCGGGTCGAACTGGAACGCGCCCAGCGCGCCGACCTCCAGCAACTGCGGCTCCCCACCTACGAGTTGCCGCTGATCGGCGAGGGCATGGACCTGGCCGGGCTGTACCGGCTGGCGGGCGAGCTGAAGCGGCAGGGAGCGGCGTGAGCGCGGCGGACGGCACGAGCACGAGCACGGCGAACGGTGCGAGCACGAGCACGAGCACGAGCACGGCGAACGGCGCGAGCACGAGCACGAGCACGGCGAACGGCGCGAGGCAGGGAGCGGCATGACCGGGCTGGACATCGACACCCTGATCGACGACCCGGAGACCCGGATCGTGGTCTGCTGCGGCTCCGGCGGCGTCGGCAAGACCACCACCGCCGCGGCGATCGGCCTGCGCGCCGCCGAGCGCGGGCGGCGCGTCGTGGTGCTGACCATCGACCCGGCCCGCCGGCTGGCCCAGTCGATGGGCCTGAGCGAGCTGGACAACACCCCGCGGGTGGTCAAGGGCACCCGCGGCGAGGGCGAGCTCCAGGCCATGATGCTGGACATGAAGCGGACCTTCGACGAGGTCGTGCTGGCCCACGCGGAGCCCGAACGCGCCAGGGCGATCATGGAGAACCCGTTCTACCAGTCGCTGTCGGCCGGTTTCGCGGGCACCCAGGAGTACATGGCGATGGAGAAGCTCGGCCAGCTCCGGGCCGAGGACCGCTGGGACCTGATCGTCGTCGACACCCCGCCGTCGCGCTCCGCGCTGGACTTCCTGGACGCCCCGAGCCGGCTCGGCTCCTTCCTGGACGGCCGGGTGATCCGGCTGCTGACCGCCCCCGCCAAGGTCGGCGGCCGCTCCGCGATGAAGTTCCTGAACGTCGGCGTGGGGCTGATCAGCGGCACCCTCGGCAAGATCTTCGGCGCCCAGCTGCTCACCGACATCCAGACCTTCGTCTCCGCGACGGACTCGATGTTCGGCGGCTTCCGGGAGCGCGCCGACCGCACCTACCAGCTGCTCAAAGCCGAGGGGACCGCGTTCCTGGTGGTCGCCGCCCCGGAACGGGACGCGCTGCGCGAGGCCGCCTACTTCGTCGACCGGCTGGCCGCCGACGAGATGCCGCTGGCCGGCCTGGTACTCAACCGGGTGCACTCCACCGGCGCCCCGCAGCTCACTGCCGAACGCGCGCTGGCCGCCGCCGAGGCGCTGGAGGAGAACGGCACGCCGCACGCCACCGTGGCGGCCGAGACGCTGGCCGCCGGGCTGCTGCGGCTGCACGCCGAACGGATGCAGGTCATGACGAGGGAGCGGCGCACCCGCAACCGCTTCGCCTCGGTCTACCCGGACGTGCCGATCGTCGAGGTGGCCGCCCTCCCCGGCGACGTCCACGACCTGGACGGCCTGCGGGCCGTCGGCGAGCTGCTCGGCACCCCCACCGAAGAACCCGCCGAAGCACCCGCCGAACCCGCCGGACCGCGCGAGCCCACCGGGTGAGCCCGGACCGCCGCCCGGACCGTCGAGCCCGCCGGGCGGGTCGACGACCCGCCCGCCACGGCCTCCTGACGGAGCGTCAGACCGCCTGGGCGTAGTCCCGCAGGACCACCCCGGTCGCCAACGACTCCTCGTACTCGGTGCGCGCGGTCTCCAGCAGCCGGCGCCAGGAGTCCACGGTCGGCCGCCGGCGCAGCAGCGCCCGCCGCTCGCGCTCCGTCATCCCGCCCCAGACGCCGAACTCGACCCGGTTGTCGAGCGCGTCCGCGAGACACTCGGTGCGCACGGGGCACCCGCTGCACACCGCCTTGGCGCGGTTCTGCGCCGCCCCCTGCACGAACAGTTCATCCGGATCGCTCGTGCGGCACGCCGCCTGCGCGCTCCAGTCGTCCACCCAGCCCATCCCGGCGCCGTCCTCTCCCGATTCGGGGCTCCCCCACGGCGGCAACGGCATATTCACCGTTGCCAGTTGAGGACGTTACGGAAGAACGGCACAGCGCAACAGCCCCTGTATGCCCAATCTCGAATGACCCAATCGGACTATGGGTGTCCAGCAGCTCACTCGTTGGAGTGATTGCAGGTCGGGGGGCTTGCCGGGGCCGGAAGGGGCGTTTTCGTCACGGTGCGCGACAGCGACCCGCCGCGCATCCGTCCGGATCACGGACAGAACCCCGCGAATCGGACAAAGCTCATCACTCACAAGAGTGATGACGATGGACAGAGCGAAGCTGTCGCAGTTCTGTGACAAGCGTAGGCGAACACCTGCCCCCCTGTACGGGATTCCGGCACGTAGGGTTCTCTCCATGGCACCCACGCGATCCACCGGCTCCCTGATGGACAAGGCAGGCAACGGCGTCAAGTTCCTCGGCGGCTCGATCCTGGCCGGCGTCCTGGTCGCCGGCATGGCGCTGCCCGCCGTCGGAGCGTTCGGCCTGACCGCCAAGGACACCGCCGACTCGTTCGACAACATCCCGGACGACTTCAAGCAGCCCACCCTCTCCCAGGCGTCGATGATCTACGACGCCAAGGGCGGCCTGATCGCCAAGGTGTACGACCGCGACCGCACCATCCTCACCGCCGACCAGATGGCCCCGGTGATGCGCCAGGCCCAGGTCGACATCGAGGACGCCCGGTTCTACGAGCACGGCGCCGTCGACCTCAAGGGCGTGCTCCGCGCGATCACCAAGAACGCCGAGTCCGGCACCACCGCGCAGGGCGCCTCCACGCTCACCCAGCAGTACGTGAAGAACGTCTTCGTCGAGCAGGCCGGCGACGACCAGGCCGCCTTCCTCGAAGCCACCAAGAAGAGCCTGGGCCGCAAGATCCAGGAGCTCAAGTACGCCATCAAGCTGGAAGAGGACCTGAGCAAGGACCAGATCCTCACCAACTACCTGAACATCACGTTCTACGGCCACCAGGCGTACGGCGTCGAGGCCGCCGCCAACCGGTACTTCAGCAAGAGCGCCAAGGACCTCACCGTCCCCGAGGCCGCGATGCTGGCCGGCCTGGTGCAGAACCCCACGGCGTACGACCCGATCGCCCACCCGCAGGCCGCGCAGACCCGCCGCAACACGGTGATCAACAAGCTGCTGGAGTACAAGCACATCACCCCGGAGCAGGCCAAGGCCGCCCTGGACGCGCCGCTCGGCATCAAGTACTCCGAGCCGCAGAACGGCTGCATCACCGCCGACCAGGGCATGGGCTTCTTCTGCGACTACGTGCGCCACGTGGTCAAGCAGGACCCGGCGTTCGGCGCCACCGCGGCGGACCGCCAGAAGCTGTGGTCGCAGGGCGGGTTGAAGATCAACACCACCATCGACCCGGACAAGCAGAAGGCGATGTACAACGCGGTCACCAAGAAGGTCTACGTGACCGACCCGGTGTCCTCGGCCGGCACCATGATCGAACCAGGCACCGGCAAGATCCTCGCCATGGCCCAGACCCGCCCGTACGGCCTGGACACCTCGAAGAACCAGACCGTGTTGAACCTCAACGTCGGCGCGTCCATGGGCGGCGGCAACGGCTTCTCCCCCGGCTCGACCTTCAAGCCGATCGTGGCCGCGGCCGCGCTGGAGTCCGGCGTCCCGATCAGCCAGGAGTACCCCTCGCCCTACAGCATGGAGTACCCCAAGATGACCACCTGCGAGGGCACCACCCACGACCCGCAGACGCTGACCAACGAGTCCACCAGCGAGCACGGCCCGTACAGCCTGCAGATCGCCATGCAGAAGTCGGTCAACACCTACTTCATCCAGCTCGAACAGCAGATCGGCCTGTGCCCGGTGAAGCAGATGACCGACAAGCTCGGCCTCGGCACCCTGGCCAACGGCAGCAAGATCCAGCAGGTCGCCTCGATGACGCTCGGCACCCAGGAGGTCAGCCCGCTGCAGATGGCCACCGCCTACGCCGCGTTCGCCGCCCGGGGGCTCTACTGCTCCCCGGTCGCGATCACCTCGGTGACCAACGGCGAGGGCAAGCAACTCGGCGTCCCCGGCGCCAACTGCACCCAGGCGATGTCCCAGACCACCGCGGACGGCATCAACACCCTGCTGCTCGGCGTGACCGAGAAGGGCACCGGCTCCGCCCTCGGCCTCGACGACGGCCGCCAGATCGCCGGCAAGACCGGCACCACCGACAACCGCTACGCGGCCTGGTTCACCGGCTACACCCCGAACCTGTCCACCTCGGTCTGGCTCGGCGGCGTCGGCGGCAACGTCTCGATGCGCAACATGCACATCGGCGGCCACCCCTTCAGCGCGGTCTACGGCTCCGACGGCCCCGGCCCGATCTGGCAGATGGCCATGAACGACGCCCTGGACGGCAGCCCGGTGTCCAGCTTCCAGAAGGTCGACATCCCGCAGCCCAGCCAGCCGTCGACCACCCCCAGCGACACCCCCTCCGCCCCCTCCGGCGACAACGCTACCCAGACCGGCAACACCACCCCCAACACCGGCAACACCAACACCAACCTCCCCGGCTGGCCCACCGGCGGCGCCACCAACGGCGGCATCAGCCTCCCGCCGGGCATCATCGGGGGGAACACCGGCAAGCCCGGCCGCCACTAGCCGCGGCGGCCCCCGGAACGCACTGCCGCCGGAACGCGCGAACCGCCCGCGAGGAATCTCCTCGCGGGCGGTTCGGCGTTCACGGCTCCCGTCAGCCCTTCAGCTCTTCGGGCTCCTCTTCAGGTCGCTCCCCCAGGCCACTCCCCCAGGCCACTCCCCGGCGCTCAACCGGCCAGGGCGGCCTTCACGGCGGCGGCCACCCGGCCGCCGTCCGCCTTGCCCTCCACCTGCGGGCGCACCAGCTTCATCACGGCGCCCATGCCCTGCGGGCCGCTCACCCCGGACTCCGCCACGGCGGCGGCCACCACGGCCGCCAGCTCCTCGTCCGTCAGCTGCTTCGGCAGGAACTCGGCCAGCACCTCGCCCTCGGCCCGCTCCCGCGCCGCCTGCTCGACCCGGCCGGCACCCTCGAAGGCGGTCGCCGCCTCCCGGCGCTTCTTCGCCTCCCGGCCGATCACCTGCTGCACCTCGTCGTCGGACAGCGTGCGCTTCTCCTCGCCCGCCACCTCCGCGCCGGTGATCGCGGACAGCGTCAGCCGGAGGGTGGACGAGCGCAGCTCGTCCCGTGCCTTGATCGCAGCCGTGAGGTCCTCCTGCAGCTGCTCCTTGAGCGTCGTCATGCCGTCGATTCTGGCACCTGCCCCGCCCCGCCGCCGCTCCTTTACCGTCCGCCCCGGCCCTGACGACCCGTCGGACCGCCCCACCCCCGGGTGCCCGTCGGCCCGTTCGGCCCGTCTGCGACCATGGACCGATGCGACCGCTGTACTCCGTCCCGCTCGGTGTCGCCGCCACCGGCGCCGCCTGTCTCGTCTACGCCGCCGGGTACGAGGTCCGCTCGTTCCGCCTGCGCCGCGTCGAGGTCCCGATCCTGCCCGCCGGCGCCCGGCCGGTCCGGATCCTCCAGGTCTCCGACATCCACATGGTCAACGGCCAGGCCAAGAAGCAGCGCTGGCTGAAGAGCCTGGCCGGCCTCCACCCCGACCTGGTCGTCAACACCGGGGACAACCTCTCCGACCCGCTCGCGGTCCCCGCCGCCCTGGACGCCCTCGGCCCGCTGATGGACTTCCCCGGCGTCTACGTCTTCGGCTCCAACGACTACTACGGCCCCACCCCCAAGAGCCCCACCCGCTACCTCAAGGCCCTCCGCAGCGGCGTCCACGGCCTCAACAACCCCGACGGCAGCGGCCGCCGCGGCATCAGCGGCGCCGTCCACAACCCCTGGCAGAAGCTCCGCGACGGCTTCGACCAGGCCGGCTGGCTCAACCTCAACAACGCCCGCGGCCGCCTCACCGTCGCCGGCCTCGACATCGAGTTCACCGGCCTCGACGACCCGCACATCCGCCACGACCGCTACGCCGCCGTCGCCGGCGGCCCCTCCCCCGACGCCGACCTCTCCCTCGCCGTCGTCCACGCCCCCTACCTCCGCTCCCTCGACGCCTTCACCGCCGACGGCTACCCCCTGATCCTGGCCGGCCACACCCACGGCGGCCAGCTCTGCATCCCCTTCTACGGCGCCCTGGTCACCAACTGCGACCTCGACACCGACCGCGTGAAGGGCCTCTCCACCCACACCACCCCCCACCACCGCTCCTACCTCCACGTCTCCGCCGGCTGCGGCACCAACCGCTACACCCCCCTCCGCTTCGCCTGCCCCCCCGAAGCCACCCTCCTCACCCTCACCCCCGCCCCCCGCTGACCAGCCCCGAAACCGGATTTCGTCTCTGGCCCCACCTCCTGTAGAGTTCTACTCGTTGCGCCGGACACGGAAGGCAACACCGCAGGACCGGGGTATAGCGCAGCTTGGTAGCGCGCTTCGTTCGGGACGAAGAGGCCGTGGGTTCAAATCCCGCTACCCCGACTTCGTAGGAGTAGGCAAGGGCCCTGCCGGAGAGATCCGGCAGGGCCCTTCCTCGTTGTGCGGGTCTATCTGAGTGACTACCTCTCCGGCGCGTGTCCGAAGACGTCGTCCATGACGGTCGCACCGGTCTGGATCACCGGGCGGATCTGCTTCCGGTAGACCTCCTCCGTGACGCTGGTGCTGGAGTGGCCGACCAGCCGGGAGATCTCCTCCAGCGGGACGCCCCGGTCGGACAGGATCGACACGGAGCTGTGCCGCAGCTCCCGGGGCGTCCAGTCCGCGGCGTTGATCCCCTCCGCCTTGGCGATGGCCGTCCGGAAGGCGCGGCGGACGTGCGACGGGTCCAGCGCGGTGCCCACGGCGGAGTGGAAGACGAGGCCGTTCTCCTGACAGTCGTCGCCTGCGGCGAGCCGGTCCCAGCCCTGATTCACCCAGTGGTCCAGCAGGGCTTCGACGCACCGGGCAGGCAGCGCGAGAGTGCGCCGGGACTTCCGGGTCTTGGTGTCGCCCCCGGCCCGGACCGAGCGCCAGACCGCGATGTGCGGCGGGACGCCGGCCGGGGTGCCCTTGAGGAAGGCGTGGTCCCAGGTGAGCGCCCGCAGCTCCTCGGTCCGGGCGCCGGTCAGCAGCGAGACCACGATGTAGGCGTACATGCCGGTCTTCTCGGCCGCCTTGAGGACCGCCTCCGCCTGAGCCAGCGTCAGCGCCTTGGAGGGCCGTCCAGGGCGGCCGGTGGGCACCGTGCAGAGCTCCACCACGTTGCGCTTCACCTTGTCCCGGGCCATCGCCCGCTTCACCGCCCGGTTGAGGCAGGAGTGGAGCGCCTGGAGGGTACGGGTGCTCAGCTCCTTGGCCTTGGCCGCCAACCAGCGGTCGATGTCCTCCGCGCCCAGGTCGCGGAGCTTGCGGGCGCCCAGCGCCGGGATCACGTGAGTGCGGCAGAGGGTGGTGCAGGTTTCGACGGTCCCGGCATCTCGGCCAGCCAGCCCGTAGGTCAGCCAGTCGTTCACCGCGTTGCCCACGGTGTAGTTGGTCGGCGCGATGGCGAGGCCGTCCTCGTGGTCGCGGAGGATCTCCTTGAGCTTGGCCTTCGCCTCGGTCTTGGTCCGGCCGCTCCCCCGCTTGACGATGCGCTTCCCGGCCGGGTCGAACCCGAGGCTCGCGCTGGCGATCCAGCGCTGGCGCTTCTCGTCCCAGTGGAGGCCGCCGTCCCCGCGGCTGCGGCGGGTGGTCACTGCTGCCCCCTGGCTTCGCGTTCCAGGAGCGCTACGTAGTCGTTGATGGCGGAGGCCGGGACCAGGCGCGAGCGCCCTTCCTTGACCGTGCGGAGGCGGCCGGCGCGGATCAGGTCGTAGACCACGGTGCGGCTCAGTCTCAGCAGCTGCACTACGTCGTCCACCCGGTAGAGCACCTGCAGCTCGGTAGCGGTGGTCATCGGTCCTCCCCTTCGGCCGCGAGCTGGGCCAGCAGTTCCTGTCGGTCGTTGGTGCGGCGGTCGTGCAGCTCGCGTGCGACGGCGGCGGCGAGCATGGACTCGCCGGGGCTGTTGCCTGCCCCGGCGAAGGACCAGTGGGCGACGACGAGGGTTTCGGCGTCGGCCAGGTCGTCGAGGTCGGGAAGGCCGGCGGCGAGAAGGCGTGCGCGGAGGTCGTCGCGGGCCTGCTCGGCGCGGAAGTCGGCGCGGACCTGGCGGAGCGCGCCGAGGGTGGTGGAGTAGCCGGGCGACTTGGACGAGAAGTGGCCGCGGAAGCCGAGCGTGTGCGACCAGTGCGCGAGGAGCCGTTGCGGGTAGAGCGGATCGAGGTCCCAGCAGGCTTCGATCAGGCGGCGGGTGTGGTCCGGGAGGTCGTGGCGGTCGAGTTCGTGGCGCTCCAGGACGCGGCGGTCGACGGTCCCGGTGGTCTCGGCGCTCTTGGTGGCGTACTTGGCGACGTACGAGGCGACGGCCTGTTCGCTGATCTCGCCGGAGCCGAACGCGCCGATCGGCCGGACGTCGAGCTGCTTGCCCCAGCGCAGCACCCGGGCGGGAAGGTCACCGGCGGCGGCCAGAGGGACGCCGACGCGGCGGGCGGCGGCCCGGATGGCGTCGTCCAGCAGCGGGACGGTGGCCCAGGAGGGCGGGGCGGTGTCGGCGCCCTCGGGCCCGTCGAGGCGGATCACTGCGTGGAAGTGGACCGCGCCCCGGCGCTGGTACTCGGCGACCTTGCCGAACGAGACCTTGGCCGTCTCGCGGAACTCACCGAGCGTCAGGCCGGCGCGGCGGACGACTTCGCGGCGCAGGTAGATGGTGAAGCGCCGCCACAGGTCGGGGGCGTGGTTGTTCCAGAGCACGGCGTGCGCGTAGTCGTAGGCGTCCGGGTCGAGCGGGCTGCCGAGGACGGGTGAGCCCGCCGGGTGGGCAGTGCCGCAGCGGCAGTGGCCGTGGTCGGGGCGGTTGTGGACGGGGCCGAACGAGGGGGCGGTGAGGGTGGCGAAGACGCGGGGGTGCGAGCGCACCGTCTCCGGGACGCCCTTGGTGTCGTCTCCGGCGAGTCCGGCGCGGATCAGGTGGTAGGTGTCGGCCGAGTAGGTGCGGGCGCACGCGGGGCAGCAGGAGGCCCGGCGGTTGCCGCAGGCGACCTTGAGGCGGTGGCCGGGCTCGTGGTCGGTGGAGTAGCGGTGCCACACGGCCTTCGTCGGGGCGTGCAGGAGGGTGCGGAAGCCCTTGAGGTGGATCGGGTGGGCGCACCCGCCGGTCCGACGGATCTGGTCTTCGAGCTGGGGCAGGTCGCCGCGAGCGGCGAGCCGGGCGAGGTCGAGGAGAGCGAGGTCGGGTCGCTCGGTGAGCTGGTTCTTCACGGGCACCTCCCTTGGCGGGGAAGGCCCGGGGCCGGCGGAGTGTGCCAGCCCCGGGCGCAGGTCGATGGGGGCTGGTCAGCTCTGGATGGCGGTGAGTGCGGCCCGGCGGGCGGTGCCGCTGCCCTGGCAGGCCGGGCAGGTAACCGGGGCGGTGGTGCGGCTGCCGTCCGGGCGGCGGGTGCCGGTGGCGATGGCGACGCGGGGGAAGCCGTCGCAGTTCGGGCAGATGCGGCCATGGGCGTGGCGGTGCTGCGTCATGATGGTGGTCTCCTTCGCGGACTTCGGTTCGGGGAGGGTTGAGGTGCCCGGCGCGGCGGGATGCTTGGCGGCTTGCTGCCGTGCCGGGGACCGGTTTACGTTCAGCGGCGGCGTGCGGTGCGGTCGCCGGGCTTGGCGGCGTACATCTGGCGGTCGGCAGTCGAGAGCGCCTCGGTGAGCAGCAGCGTTGCCGGGTGCGAGGTGCCAACGGAGGCGCCGACGGTCAGCAGCTCGGTGCCGAACGGGACCGGGTGGTGGAGCTGGTCGTTCAGGTCGGGGAAGCGGTGTTCGGCGTCCAGGACGACGGCCGCGAACTCGTCTCCGCCGAGGCGGGCGGCGATGCCGTCGGTGCCGCACCAGGCGGTCAGGCGGCGGGCGGTGGCGGCGAGGACGGCGTCTCCGGCGGCGTGGCCGTGGGTGTCGTTGACGGCCTTGAAGTCGTCCAGGTCGATCAGCAGGACGGTGGTGCGCTCGGGGTGGCGGCGGATGAGGCGTTCGGCGCGGGTGGTGAAGCCGTCGCGGGTCAGGAGCCCGGTGAGCGGGTCGCGGCGAGCGGTGGCCAGGCGGCGGGCAAGAACGGTGCTGTGGGTGGTCCAGCCGAGCAACGGGACGCCGGCGGCGAGGAGCGGGGCGAGTTCCATGGCGGTCCTTCCGGAGCGGGTCGAGGTCTCCGGGGCGGCGGGATGGCTTGGCGGCTTGCTACCGCCCCGGGGACCGGTTCAGATGCCGAGGGAGAGCGCGCGGGCCGAGGCCCGGTCGAGCAGGCGGTGCACGTCGGCCTGTCGGGTGCCGGGAGCGTCGTTGAAGGCGTCCGGGGAGGCGACAGGCCGTCCGCTGGTGTGCAGGACTTCCATCACCTGGGTGCGGGCGCGACGGACGGTGTACGGGGTGCCGTAGCCGTTGAGCAGGACGGCGGCTTGGGCGCCGAGGAGGCAGACGCGGCCGGCGGAGTTCCACAGGGCGCCCTGCACCCAGCCGACTTCGGCGAGGTAGCGGGAGGTCAGCCGCAGGTGGTCCGCGACGCTGACGGCGACCGGTCGGGCGGGGCGGTGAGCGAGCCGGTCCAGCACGGACAGCCGCGACTGCGGAAAGCCCGCGTTCCACCGCTGGGCGGTGCTGCCGTAGTCGCAGATCAACGGCATGACCGCGCGGGCCTGGACGGGCAGCGTGGCGAGGTACGCCTCGATCTCCGCGACCAGGGCCGAGCCTTCGGGGGTGAGCGACAGCGAGTCCGGCAGCAGGAGGGTGGCGTTCACGGTCGCCCCCGTCACTTCTGCTGGGTGGTGTTGATGACGTCGACGCCGGAGCGGGTGGTGCCGTCGATGACCGGGGCGAGGAAGGTGTTCGCCAGGTAGAAGCCGAACAGGCCGATGACGACGGCGACCCAGATGCGGATGTTGAGGAAACGGACGACGGCCCAGGCACCGACGCCGAGGACGAACACGAGCGGAAGGGTGACGTTCATGGCAGGTCTCCTGTCAGCGGACGGTGCAGCGGTGGGTGCGGGCGGCGATCTCGGCGGCGGCGCGGCTGTCGTAGTCGGCGGAGAAGCCGCAGCGCGGGGCGGTGCAGGCGGCGGTGTGCTTCTCGCGGCCGCGGTTGTCGAAGTACGTGCCGACCTGGACGGGGCCGATGCGGATCACGTTGCGCAGGCGGATCGGGCGGGGCATGAGGTGTCCTCTCAGGTGAGCTGGGCGGCGATGGCGGTGGCGAAGTGCGGCGGGACGCCGAGCCGGACGCGCAGGGTCTCGGTGTCGATCGGCTCGCCGGTCCGGGCCCGGTGGTCGTCGGCGACCTTGCGGGCGTGGTCGACCAGCGCGGCCGGGACGGCGACGGCGGGCGTGGGTGCCGGGGCGGGAGCGGCCGGCAGTGCGGCGGGGGCCGGAGGCGCTTCGACGGCTTCGGGCTCGGGTTCGGCGTCCGGGAGATCGGCCAGCTGATCGGGCTCGTACACCGGCAACTCGACTTCTTTCGTGGCGAGTTCGGGCTCTGTCGCCGTGCTGTTTCCGTGGGCGAGCAGGGTGCCGCCGAAGAACGCGAGGGCGGGCCAACCGGCGACCAGGATGCGGAGCCAGGCCGGGACGTGGGCGAGGTCAAGCAGTCCGGCGGTGGCGACGTTCGCGCCGAGTGAGGCGGCGAGCGCGATCCCGAACCAGGTCCAGGCCGAACCCACCGGCTCCCCGACGGACTTGAGGTGGCGCATCCGCCGCCAGGCCGCGACCAACAGCAGGTCGACGGAGACGGGGTACGCCCACGCCTTCCAGTCGTGCTGGCCGGCGGCTTCGGCGACGTCGTGCAGGTGGGCGAAGGACAGCGCACCGGCGATGGCGGCTTGGATGAGTACAGCGTCCGGGCGCGGGAGACGCATCGTCCTTTCCTCCGTTCGCAGTTGGGCCCGGCTTCGGGCATGGCGGGGGTAGGGACCTGGCGCGGAGCGGTCGCGCCGACCGTGGGGTGCGGGCGGGTTACTCGGTGACCGGCGAGGCCGAGAAGCGCGGCGGGAAGGACGGCTTCGGCGGGACGACAGCCGCAGGCGGAACGTAGGGGCGGAACCGTTCCAACTGGTCGATCACGGGAGTCCGGTGGGCGTTCGTCCGGCAGACGGCAGCCGCTTCGGCGAGCGTCAGGTGCGGGGTGCGGATGCGGGACCAGCCGCCGGAGGAGTCACCGGCGACCGCGACGCCGGGCAGGTCCGGCGGGATCTGAGTGGCGGCGAAGACGGCGTCCGGCGAGACGTCGCCGAGCCCCATCTCGGCCGTGGCCTTGTCGTTGACGCGGTGCACGACCCGGCCGGTGAGCTGGGCCCTGAGCATGGTCGCTCCCTTGCCCAGCTCGGCCCCGAAGCGTTGGCCGCAGGCTTCGACGTACATGTGCGCGGCCCGTCCGAGCTGGGCGAGGCGGATCAGCTGGGTGACCATCCGGTCCCGTCGTTCCTCGTCCTTGCGGGTGGCGATCAGGAACAGCTCGGCCACCTCGTCCACCAGCAGGACGACCGGCACCGGCCGGAGCTCGGCCGGAAGCCCCCAGACGTCCGAGGTGATCTCCTCTGACGGGACCCCGGACGGGATGCTCTGGTACGAGCGGATCAGATCGTAGCGCTCCTCCATCAGCTCAACGAGCTTGTCCAGGAGGTCACTTGCCGTCATTGGGTCGGTCGCCAGCGCCGTCAGCCGGGAGGCGAACGGAGCCTGTTCGACGCCGCGCTTGCAGTCGATTCCGACCAACGCGAATTCGGTGCGGGCGAGCTGGGCGACCAGGTTCCGCAGGTACATCGACTTGCCGGACAGCGTGGCCCCGAGCGTCAGCGCGTGCGGCACCGCCCGGTAGTCGCGGACGAAGGCCGTACCGTCCTCACGCAGGGCCACGGGGACGACCAGCTCACCGGTCGGCGAGGTGCGCGGCATCCGCACCTTGCGGAGCACGTCGTACCCGGTCATCCGCAGTTCGACGACGCCGGGCTTGACCACCGCAACGTGGACGCTGTGGACACCCCAGGCGTGCCGCAGCCGCTCGGCTGAGGTCAGCAGGTCCGCCGGTTCCTGGCCGGGAGCCAGCCGGAGCCTGATTTTGAGGCCGGTGGTCGTCGGCCGGATGCGGCGAATCCGGGGCGGTACCGGCCGGATCTCCCGCCGGGTGGTCGCCCGGGTGATGGCGATCCGCAGCGGGGACGGGGCGACGGTCAGGCCGCAGGCGTCCATGGTGCTGCCGTACGTCACGGAGAAGCGTGCAGTGGCGATCGGGAGGCCGATGGCCGACCAGTACAGCGCCGGAGCCTTGACCCGGGCGTACGCGGCTCCGCCCCCGAGAGCGGCGAGCGGGACGCCCACCTCGGCGAGTGCCAGAACCCCCGACACGACGTCAGCCCTGGACCGGGACGAGCGAGGTGACGGCCGCCGCGCGGAACGAGATCCCGTGCCGCTTCTGCCCGTTGAACTCGTTCTCCCAGTCCCGCGCCTTGAGGCCGGTGAGGGCTACCGGCATCCCGACCGCCAGCGACTCCGAGAGGCCGGTCTCCGGCACCGAGACGGTGTAGAGGTTCGCCTCGCCCTCGTCGGCGATGGTCAGCCCGACGGTCATCATCTTCGCGCCGGTCTCCCGGTCGACGGCGATCTCGCCGGTCTGGCGGTTCACGACCTTCGGGGCGGGCGGGACGGCGACGAACACGAAGGCGGTGGAGGTGTCGACCTTGAACACAGCCATGGCTGCATCTCCTCTAGATAAGGTGATCTCCTGCACTCATGTACAGGAGTTACGAGTAGAAGAGTGCCCGACTCCTATACATAAGTAAACCCGCCGCGAGAAGAAACCCGCGACGGGTTGCGGAACTTGAGCCTCCGTCAGTCGGTGGCGGCGAACCGGTAGTCCAGAACGAACTGGTCAGCGGCCATGAGGGTGTCGCAGACCTCCACCACGCGGCCAGCGGTCGTGACTGCCTCCCGCACCAGATGGATCACCGCCGCACCCGGGCTCAGCGCCAGCGCGACCGCCTCAGCCTTGGTCGCCAGCCGGGCCCGGACGGTCTCGCCGTACTCGGCGAGCGTGAAGCCGTGGTCCTCCAGCCGCTGGTAGATCCCGCCGCCGCCCGGGTTCTCCGCGAACAGCTCCGGGATGTCCTTCGCCACGTCCCACGGCAGGTACGAGGTCGCCTCCTCGGTCGGTACGCCGTCCCGGAAGTACCGACGCCGCCGGGCGAGAACCTGGGTGCCCGCGGGGACCTGGAGCCGCTCGGCGATGTCGGTCGGCGCTTCGGTCGGCCCGATGAACAGCACCGTGACGGAGGGCTTGCTGCCGGACGCCTCGGTCTCGGCGATGTACGCCGCCTTGCCCACCTTGCGGTGGGCCCGCCGGAAGCGGTCCGACGACTTGCGCTGCACCGGGGGACGGGAGCGGACGAAGGAGCCCTTCCCGTGCCGGGTCTCGATGAGCTGTGCCGTCCGCAGCTCGGCGATAGCGTTGCGCACGGTGCCGGAGGCGACCCCGTAACGCTCCATCAGGTCGGCTTCACTCGGCACCGAGTCACCCGGCCGAAGGGTACCTGCCTTGATCTCTGCGGCCAGGTCATCGGCGATCTGCAAGTACTTCTTCGCCTTCGCCGACCCCGCCAGCTCACTACTCGCCATAGTCCTTCAGGGCTCCTATTCTCCTGTACATGAGTAACAGCGCCCCGAAGCCGCAGTCAACGCCCCTCCACTCCGTGTCCGTTGCCGGAGCCGTGGTGCGCGAAGACGGCCGGGTGCTGGCGATCCGCCGCGCAGACAACGGCACCTGGGAGCCCCCCGGTGGCGTCCTGGAGCTGACGGAGACCGTCGAAGACGGCGTGCGCCGCGAGATCTACGAGGAGACCGGCCTCAAGGTCAGCGTCGAACGGCTCACCGGCGTCTACAAGAACGTCACCCGCGGCGTGGTCGCCCTGGTCTTCCGATGCCACCTCGAAGGCGGGAACGAGCAGCTGTCCGACGAGTCCACCGCGATCGAGTGGCTGACGCCGGCCGAGGTCTCCGACCGCATGGCCGAGGTGTTCGCCGTCCGAGTCCTGGACGCGCTCAACGACGAGGTGGCCCCGAGCATCCGCACCCACGACGGCCGACAGTGGCTCACCGAGCACGCGGCAGCGAGCTGACCAGGCCCATCGGCACCGTTAAAACTTAACGGTGGTCACCCATCGGCATGCCTCCCTCCGGCGCCAAACTCCGTCGGGGTGAGTGAGGTGGGGGGATGGGGTGTTACGAGTTTCGCTACTTCATCAAGGCGCGCACAGCGCGCCAGCGCGCGGCCCTGGCCGCTCGCCTCCGCTCCTGTCTTCGCCCCGCGCCGGCGGCGGCCCAGCCGCGCACGCGGCAAGCCCGAGAGCGAGGGCAGAGGCCCCGAACCCCGCCGTGGCTGGGGGCGGGCGGCTCCACGGTTTTACCCACCTGTCAGGACCGGGCCCCGCGTCGAGCAAGAACGGGGGGCCACTCGGCCACATTGCGGTCAGGCCCAAAAGCCCTGACCGAGTCGCAACAGCTTACGGCCCCCCGATCATGCTCGACCCCAGACCAGACAGGACACCGGCCAAAACCGCTCCACCGCCCGCACGAGTGCGCATGCCCAGCTAGGGGGTTCGAGCCATCACCTTGGCGTTTGCCCTACGACACCGGTGAGAGTCCGCTAACGTGCGTCACACTCGGCGAAGGTTTGGGGAGGCCAGTACAGTGGAAACTGTACAGCGGGCGAGCTGTGTGGACTGTGATCGGATCAGCTATGAACAAGGGATAGTGCTGCTGATCGAGGCGGCACGAACACGGGAGGGGGCCGCCGAGGCTGACACGTTCATTGCCGATCTAGAGCAGAACTGGAAGAAAAGGGACAACCTGCGCCGACTGGCCGATATAGCCATACGCTTGGAGGAGTTCGCAGATACTGGCAAATTGAGAGTACCCATGCAGCTCAATTTCCTAACTGCAGAACTTCACGAAATAAAGGCTGGCGATGTGCGACTTCCATTCTTCTATTGTACGCATCGCACAAAAAAGACGGCACGGCTAACGCATGGTTTCATCAAGAAATCCCAAAAGACCCCAAGGAAAGAGATAAGCAAGGGGCTTTGGGTGATGAAGGAGGACGGCTTGTCATGAGGTCGCTATATGACCGGCTCGAAGCCAGCGAAGAAGGATCGCGGGCTCTAGCGGCCGCCAGGCTTCGCTATGAGGTGCTCGCTCAAATCCACGATGCACTTGCTGAAACCGGCGTGACCCAGGCAGAGCTGGCCCGAAGGCTGGACATCCGCAGATCGGCCGTGAATCAGACATTCAACGGTGATGGAAATGTGCGTGTTTCAACTCTAGCGGAGTACCTGCATGCGCTTGGCTGGGAACTGAAACTCGGGCGCGTCCAACGTGGCGCGATCCGCCAAGAGGCCGTCAGCGCTCGCCCTGTTGATCCCTGCGGAGCCGACGAGCCCAACGAGCCGCACCCTCCCGTTGCCATGACCCACCAGGAGTGGGGAGCCGCGCCAGAGGACTTCGCATGGTACGACTACGGCACCGAGGAGCATGACGACAAGTTCTATGTTTTGAGTGGCGGCGCAGCATGAATAAGCCCTCCATTCAAGGAAATTGGCTCGAAGAAAACGCGTCGCTTTGCGGAGTCTCAACTAGGCGATTCTCTGTGGACAGAAAAGGTCCCGGCAGGCCATCCGACATTGACATCGGGGTGCGGAAATCATACTCCGTCACCGAAGACCACATTCACTTCACATGGTCCTGTCGGATTAATGTCAAGGCCAAGGACGACAGAGACCTTGGATTCATTGAGGTGAAGCTCTACGCCGACTACAATATCGGCGACAATCACCCGGAGATTGAACCGTCGGATGCAATGAGATTTGGTGACAAATTTGCATCGCGCGACATGTATCCATACCTTCGCCAGAGCGTTGATTTCCTTGCATCTCAAGCAGGTTTCGAGAGAATCAGAATAGCTCCGCTAGATTTCTTCACAATGCGACAGGAAAGCGGATACGACGGGGAGCTAAGACTTTCAAATCGAAAGCCAATTTCAGCCGGGTCGTCCGAAACTCGTACGACCAAGAGTAAATCGCGCCGGTTGCCAGCCCCGCCATCCTCGACTTCAGGCGACACGTAAGCCACCAATTGAGGGACTAACTGCGTTACAACGGGCACGTACTTCGGCGGACAACCACAGACGTTCAGGCACTGTATACACAGGTCAGCCGCAGTCTGATGCCAGGCCGGATGGGTATCCAGGTTGCTTCGGGACGAAGAGGCCGTGGGTTCAAATCCCGCTACCCCGACTTCGTAGGAGTAGGCAAGGGCCCTGCCGGAGAGATCCGGCAGGGCCCTTCCTCGTTGTGCGGGTGGTGGGCCTGCAGGGTGGGTGTGGAGGCGTCACCCGAGGGGGGCTTCGGGGGCGTTGTGGTGGGCATGAACGTGTACGCGATGGCGCAGGTGTTTTCGGATGCGCAGGAGCAGACGAGCGTTCCTTCTGCCTGGACCGGGACCGGAGCGTGTGGCACGTCCAGTTGTTCGGGGTCGAGTGCATCGACGGGAACCAGACCCTCGGGGTGGCCGAGCGGCACGCGCCGGACCTGTCGCCCGAGCACCTGGCCCGGGCGGTGGTGGACGTGCGGATCGTCACCGGCGAGGCGCGGGAGCGGGCCCGGGCCGCGCACGACCGGGCGCACCTGTTCCAGAACCCGGCGACGCCGCAGGACCTGTTGGTGCGCAACCCCGTGATGCGCGGGTTGGCGGACGGGTTCGCCCGCCGGGGCGTCCTCTTCCGGTTGCGGCGGGGGGCGGTGTGGAGCGGGCCGGTCCGGGAGTCCTACTCGGTGGGGGAGGCCACCACCGCGCTGGCGCTGCTCGTCCGGGAGGCCGGGCCGGAGCTGGGGTTCCTCGCGTTGGACCGGACGGGCCGGAACGAGGTGTGGCGGGACCAGTCGAGCCGTGAGTTCAGGTCGCTGTTCGACGAGCGGACCCGGGTCGACGGGGTCCGGACCGCGATCGCGGTCCGGCGGGCGGTGCTGGACGAGGTGGAGGCGATGAGCCGGGTCCGGTCGAAGGCCCACTGGCACCTGCTGGCCGACGCTCCCGACCTGGTGGTGTGGGCGGTCGGCCGTGAGCTGCCGGTCGAACTGCTGCACCGGGAGGAGCCGGAGGTCCACGCGGCGAGGTGGGAGGGGATCATCCGCCACGACGTGCCGCTGCTGACCCGGCGGAAGGCCGACCGGCTGGTCGCCGGCTACGAGCGGCTCCGGCCGCGGAAGGTGCACGACTCGAAGGAGGTCGGGCGGCTGGAGTGGTGGAACAGGATCCTGCGGGCGGCCGGCGAACTCTAGCGATCCGCACCCGGTCCCGACGGCCCGTCAGGGCGGGCCGTTGGGCCGTTCCGGTGAGGGGGGAGGGGGTGGTGACGGGTTATCGGATGCGGGGCGGGGGCGGGGGACCGAGGGTGGGGGGGCGGGCTCCGGTGGGCGGGGTCGGCGGGAGGAGGCGGTGGATGAGCGCGGCGGATGTGCCGAGTCCGGAGGGGGCGGCGGCGGTTGCGGGGAGGCGGGTGAAGGCGGTGGCGGCGCCCAGGATGACCTGGGTGACGTTGGCGCTGATGACGACCAGTTCGGTGGCGAGCCTGCGGTCGTCGCCGACGATGGCGGTGTACGGGCTGGCGTGCGTGTTCCTGTACGTGGTGCCGGCGATCGTGTTCCTGCTGCCGACGGCGCTGGTCTCGGCGGAGCTGGCGTCGGGCTGGGAGGGCGGGGTCTACAACTGGGTGGCCCAGGGGCTGTCGAAGCCGTTGGGGTTCCTGGCGGTGTGGTGCCAGTTCGCGATGACGATCTTCTACTACCCGAGCCTGCTGGCGTACGTGGCCAGCACGATCGCGTACGTGGTGGACCCGAGCCTGGCCAGCAACGGGCTGTACACCGCGATCGTGATCATGGTGCTGTACTGGACCGGCGTGTGGGTGTCCTCGCGCGGGACGGACGCGGTGGCGGGCCTGGCGTCCTGGGGGCTGATCATCGGGACGCTGATCCCGGGCGCGCTGCTGGTGGTGCTGGGCTTCGTGTTCCTGGGGCAGGGCAACGGCTCGGCGGCGCCGATGTCGGCGGACCACCTGCTGCCGGCCTGGACGGGCCTGGCGAGCCTGGTGCTGATCGTCAACAACTTCCTGAGCTACTCGGGCATGGAGATGAACGCGGTGCACGTCTCCTCGCTGAAGAACCCGGGCAGGGAGTTCCCGCGCTCGATGTTCCTGGCGGTCGGCCTGGTGCTGCTGATCTTCATCCTGCCCGCGCTGGCGATCAGCTGGGTGGTGCCGGCCGACCAGCTGTCGCTGACGGCGGGCGTGATGCAGGCGTTCGACGCGTTCTTCCAGTACTTCCACATCGGCTGGCTGACGCCGCTGATCGCGGTCGGCCTGGTCGCGGCCTCGCTGGGCGGCATGCTGACCTGGCTGGCCGGCCCGTCGAAGGGCCTGCTGATGATCTCCCGGCAGGAGGGCTACCTGCCGCCCTCGCTGCAGAAGCTGAACAGCCACGGGGTGCAGCAGAACATCCTGGTCGCGCAGGGCGTGGTGACCACGGCCATCGCGCTGATGTACGCGCTGATCCCGAACGTCTCCAGCGTGTACTGGATCTTCTCGGTGATCACCACGCAGGTGTACCTGATCGTCTACCTGCTGATGTTCCTCGCGGCGATGCGGCTGCGCCGGCTCCAGCCGGACCACCCGCGCGGCTACCGCGCCCCGGCGCTGGGGGTGCTGTGCGTGGTGGGCCTGCTGGCCTCGGCGGCGGCGATGGTGATCGGGTTCGTGCCGTCCTCGCAGTTCGGCGGCGGCAGTGTCTGGGCGTACATCGGGATCGTCGGCGGCGGTCTGCTGCTGCTGGGCGTGATCGTCCCGTTCGGCTTCCTGAAGGCCAGCAAGCCCGAGTGGCGCGACCCGGCGGCGGCCGCGGCCATCGAGGAGGAGGCGGCGTGAGCGGGCCGAACGGACGGAGCGGACGGAGCGGACGGAGCGAGGTGGGCGGATGAGCACCCGGATGGCTTCCGAGCACAGGTGGATCTACGTCGGCGCGATCGTGGTGCTGGTCGCGATGGTGGTGATCGGCCTGGTCACGTTCACCCAGCAGCACGCCACCAACGAGTCGTACCGGAAGGCGGACGAGCTGATCACGAAGCTCCAGGAGAACGGCTACCCGACGCCGGACCGCGGCCAGGTCGCCCGCACCCTGGGGACCGACGGCGGCGCGGTGTGCCAGGACCCGGCGAGTTCGCTGAAGACCGGCCTCAAGCGGTTGCAGATGTCGAACGGGGCCGACGGGCCCGGGCAGCGGCCGGTCATCGTCGCCGCCCGGACGGTGCAGGCGGAGGCGCTGGTGCTGAGCGTCTACTGCCCGGACCAGTTGGACGGCTACCAGGAGAAGATCAAGGACATCAAGACCGATGACACGGTCCGGAACTGAGGGGGAGCAGATGAGCACCGACACCGAACTCGCCGCCCGGATCGCGGCGTTGATGCCGCGGGCGAAGCGGGACCTGGCCGAGCTGGTCGCCATCCCCTCAGTCGCCGACCCGCGGCAGCAGCCGCCGGAGAAGTGCCGGGAGGCCGCCGAGTGGGTGGCCGCCGCGTTCACCGAGGCCGGCCTGCGGGACGTCCGGCTGGCGGAGACCCCGGACGGCAGCCACGCCGTCCTCGGGCACCGCCCGCCGCCGCCCGGCGCGCCGACCGTGCTGCTGTACTGCCACTACGACGTGCAGCCGCCGCTGGACGACTCCGCCTGGACCACGCCCCCGTTCGAGCTGACCGAGCGGGACGGGCGCTGGTACGGGCGCGGCACCGCGGACTGCAAGGGCAACATCGTCATGCACCTCACCGCGCTGCGGGCGCTCGGCGACGACCTGCCGGTCGGGATCAAGCTGGTCGCGGAGGGCTCGGAGGAGCAGGGCACCGGCGGCCTGGAGGCGTACGTCCCGCAGCACCCGGAGGACCTGCACGCGGACGTGCTGCTGGTGTGCGACACCGGCAACGCGGCGGTCGGGGTGCCGACCGCGACCACCTCGCTGCGCGGCCTGGCGAACGTCGTGGTGACGGTGCGGACGCTGGCGTCGGACATGCACTCCGGGATGTTCGGCGGCCCCGCCCCGGACGCGCTGGCCGCGCTGGTCCGGATCCTCGACTCGCTGCGCGACGCCGAGGGCGGCACCCGGATCGACGGGCTGGAGAACGGCGGGACCTGGGAGGGCGTCGGCTACGACGAGCAGCAGTTCCGCGCGGACGCGGGCGTGCTGGAGGGCGTCGGCCTGACCGGCTCCGGAACGGTCGCGGACCGGCTGTGGGCCCGCCCGGCGGTGACGGTGCTGGGCATCGACTGCGCGCCGGTGGTCGGCTCGGCGGCGGCGATCCCCGGCACCGCCCGGGCCCGGGTCAGCCTGCGGGTGCCGCCCGGCATGGACCCGGGCGCCGCGCAGGACGCGCTGACCGCCCACCTGGTGGCGGCGGCGCCGTGGGGCGCGCGGGTCACGGTGGAGCCGGAGTCGAAGGGCTCGCCGTTCAAGGCCGCCACCGACGGCGCGGCGTACGGGGCGCTCGACCGGGCCGCCCGGGAGGTCTACGGGAAGCCGCTGTCCTTCCTCGGGCAGGGCGGGTCGATCCCGCTGTGCAACGTGCTGGCGGCGCAGTACCCGGAGTCGGAGCTCATCCTGATGGGCGTGGAGGAGCCGCGCTGCCTGATCCACGCGCCGAACGAGAGCGTGGACCCGTCCGAGATCGAGCACATGGCCCGGGTGGAGGCGCTGTTCCTGCGCCACTACGCGGCCGCCGCCCACCGCTGACCGCCCGCCACCGACCGCCCGCCCGCCCGCCCGCCCGCCACTGACCGTCCACCGCTGACCGCCCGCCGCTGATCGAGAGGGAGCACATGCCCGAGCCGTTCACCACCGCCGACTTCCAGGCCCGGATGGCCCGCGCCGCCACCGCCGCCGCGGACGCCGGGCTGGCCGGACTGGTCGTCACCCCCGGCCCCGACCTGGCCTACCTGACCGGCTACCGGCCCACCGCGACGACCGAGCGGCTGACCGCCCTGGTGATCGCGGCCGGGGCCGAACCGGTGCTACTGGTACCGAAGTTGGAGCGCCCGGACGCCGAGGCGGCGCCGGGCGCGGAGGCCGTCCGGATGGCCGACTGGACGGACGGCTCCGACCCGTACGCGGCGCTCGCGCCGAACCTGGACGGCCGCGGCCGGTACGGGATCTCCGACAACGCCTGGGCGATGCACCTGCTCGGACTGCAGCAGGCGCTGCCGGGCAGCTCGTACGCGGCGCTGACCGACGTGCTGCCGATGCTGCGGGCGGTGAAGGACCACGACGAGCTGGAGCGGCTGGCCGCGGCCGGGGCGGCGGCCGACCTGGCGTACGGGGAGATCCTCGGGGCGGACTTCGCCGGGCGGACCGAGAACCAGGTGGCCGCCGACCTGGCCGCGCTGCTGGTCAAGCACGGACACAGCCAGGTCGACTTCACCGTGGTCGGCTCCGGTCCGAACGGGGCGAACCCGCACCACGAGGCCGGGGAGCGGGTGATCCGGCGCGGCGACACCGTGGTGCTGGACTTCGGCGGGCTGAAGGACGGCTACGGCTCCGACACCACCCGCACCGTCTTCGTCGGCACCGAGCCGCCCGCGGAGGTGCTCGCCGTCCACGACCTGGTGCGGCGCGCCCAGCAGGCGGCGTTCGACGCCGTCGCGCCCGGGATGACCTGCCAGGACATCGACCGGGTGGCCCGCAAGGTGATCACCGACGGCGGGTACGGCGAGCACTTCATCCACCGGGTCGGCCACGGCATCGGGCTCACCACCCACGAGCCGCCGTACCTGGTCGAGGGCGAGACCCAGCCGCTGGTGCCCGGGATGTGCTTCTCGATCGAGCCGGGGGTCTACCTGCCGGGGAAGTTCGGCGTCCGGATCGAGGACATCGTGACCGTCACCGAGGACGGCGGGCTGCGGTTCAACGGCACGCCGCACGAACTGGCCTTCGTGAACTGAGGGGTGGGAGGGGACGGGCCGCCGGAGCGCCTCCGGCGGCCCGTCGTCACGCCGGGAGGTGGAAGGCGCGGCGCAGCGCGGAGAGCAGGGCGCGCAGGGCCGGGGGCGGGGACGGGCGGTTGACCAGGGCGAGCAGCGCCGGGGTGGTCAGGCCGCGGACCGGGACGGGGACCAGGGCCGGGAAGGCCGCGGCCATCGAGCGGCTGAGCACGGCCACGCCCAGGCCCCGGACGGCCAGGTCGGCGATCGCGGTGGCGGCGCCGGCCTCCAGGGCGATTCGGGGGGTCAGGCCGCGGGCGGCACAGTCCCGGTCCAGGACGGCGCGCAGGCCGGTGCCCCGGGGCATGCAGACCAGCGGGTGGGCGAGCAGCTCGGCGAGGGTGGGACCGTCCCCGTCCCCGTCCAGCAGGGGGTGGCCGGGCGGGACGGCGGCGACCAGGGGTTCGCTGACCACCACGTGCGCGTCCAGGCCGTCGGGCGCGGGCGCGGGGCGGCCGATCAGGGCGAGGTCGAGGGCACCGGAGCGGACGGCCTCGGTGAGGTGCTCGGAGTCGTCCTCCAGCAGGGCGAGTTCGACGCCGGGGTGGGCCCGGTGGAAGGCGGCCAGGCCGTCGAAGAGCGGGGTGAGGGTGCAGCCCGCGACCATGCCCAGGCGCAGGCTGCCGCGGACCAGGTCGGTGACCTCGCCGACCGCCTGCCCCACCGCGCGGGCCGCGGCCAGCGCCTGCCGGGCGTGCTCCAGCGCCGCCTTGCCCGCCACCGTGAGCGTCACCACCCGGGCCGAGCGGTCGAACAGCTCGGCGCCCAACTCCCGTTCCAGCTGCCGGATCTGGGCACTCACCCCGGACTGGCTGATGTGCACCCGCTCGGCGGCCCGGGTGAAGTTGCGCTCCTCGGCGACCGCGACGAAGTACTCCAGCTGCCTCAGCTCCATGCGTACTGATTCTAGGCGTACTGGTTCTAGTAATGAGCAGAACCAGCTGTTGGACTTCCGGTACGGGCGGCGGAAGGCTGGAGGCACCGCAGGACGACGACCAGGAGGCAGCGGTGAACGCGTACGAGAAGGCGATGCGGCCCGAGGACCTGACCCGGCTGTTCGTGGAGCGCTCCAACGCGGGCGACGCCGCCGGGGTGGCCGCGCTGTACGAGGAGGACGCGGTGATGGCCTACCCGCCCGGGCAGTTGACGGTCGGCCGGGCCGCGATCCAGGCGCTCTGGGAGCGGGTCCTCGCCCACCGGCCGCGGTTCACGCCCGAACCGCCGCTGCCCACCCTGGCCGCGGACGGCATCGCGCTGACCGCCACCCCGCCCAAGGACGGCGCCGGGGCCCGCGCCCAGGTGGTGCGGCGGCAGCCGGACGGCAGTTGGCTGCGGCTGCTGGACCAGCCGGAGTTCCAGCGTCCGGACGGCGAGGGCGAGGGCTGACGGCGGGTGGCGAGGGCTGACGGCGGGCGTACGGGCGGGCGGGCGGCCGTGCGGCCGTGCGGAATCGTGACACTTCTCGGGGCCGGCGGCCGAAACCCGGGCCTCCCTCGGCGCGTGTACCTCTTCCGGAAGACCGGATGGACCGGTTGGAGGGGGGCCGTCGTGCGACGGGTTTCGATGATGGGCGCGGTGCTGAGCGGGGTGCTGCTGCTGGCAGCGTGCAGTGCCGGCGGGAGCGGGGGCGGGGACACCGGTGCCGGGGGTGACTCCGGCGGGGCGGGCCGGGGCGGGGAGAGCGGTTCGGCGCGGGCCGAGGCGTCCGCGGCCGTGCTGTCGATCGAGCCGGGGGACGGCGCGAAGGACGTGGCCCCGGGGGCGGTCAAGGTCTCGGTGGCGACCGGCAAGCTGACCGGCGTCACCGTCACCGACCAGGACGGCAAGCCGGTCGAGGGCGCCCTCGCCCCCGACGGCCTCACCTGGACCCCGGTCACCGGCGGGCTCTCGGTCGGCTCCACCTACCGGGTGAACGCCGAGGCCACCGACGCCGACGGCGTGGCCACCGCCGCCACCAGCACCTTCACCACCCTCGTCCCCAAGAAGACCACCAAGGTCAAGGACAACGTGGTGACCGACCAGGACTTCGGCGTCGGCATGATCATCTCGGTCGACTTCGGCGGCGTGAAGGTCAAGAACAAGGCGGCGGTCGAGCAGGCCATCGTGGTCGAAGCCTCCGACGGCACCCAGGTCAGGGGCCACTGGTTCGAGAACGACACCCGGCTCGACCTGCGCCCCGCCGAGTACTGGAAGCCCGGCACCACCGTCCAGGTCCACCTGCGCACCAAGAGCGTGGAACTGGCACCCGGCGTGTACGGCGCGACCCAGCGCGACGAGCACTTCACCATCGCCCGTTCCCGGATCAGCGAGGTCGACGCGAGCACCCACCGGATGGTGGTCAAGGAGGACGGCAAGCCCGACCAGACCGTCCCGATCGTCGCCGGCACCGACGACAACCCCTCCTGGAACGGCACCATGGTCATCTCGGCCAAGAGCCGGATGGAGAGGATGACCTCCGAGGGGCAGGTCGGTCTCAAGGGCCCCGGCTACGACACGGTGGACCCGCACGCGATGCGCCTGACCTCCTCCGGCACCTACCTGCACGGCAACCCGGAAGCCTGGGGGGTGGCCGGCCACGGGAACATCAGCCACGGCTGCATCGGCATCCCCGACACCCCGGAGGGCGACGAGAACTCCCCCGCCGGCAAGGTCTACGCCGCCTCGAAGATCGGCGACGTCGTGATCGTCCGGAACTCCGTCAAGAAGCAGCCGCTCGACCCGGCGAACGGCCTCAGCGGCTGGACCCTGCCCTGGTCGCAGTGGTGACCCCGCCCCCGGTGCAGCGGCTTGGCGGCGGTAGGCGCCAGCGGGTGCAGCGGCGGTAGTCGGCGGTGGACGCCGGCGGTAGGCGGCGGTAAGCGTCAGCGGGTGCGGCGGCGGTAGTCGGCCGGGGTGGTGGCCAGGGTGCGGGCGAAGGCCCGGCGCATCGCCTCGGCCGAGCCGTAGCCGCAGGCCCGGGCGATCTGCTCGACGCCGTCCCGGGTGTCCTCCAGGCGGCGGCGGGCCGCCTCCAGCCGGGCGCCGGCCACGTAGCGGCCGGGGGTGACGCCGACGTCCGCGGTGAAGACCCGGGCGAACTGGCGCGGCGACAGCGAGGCGCGGCGGGCCAGCGACTCCACCGACAGGTCCGCCTCCGGGTGCTCGGTGATCCAGCGCTGCACCTCGCGCACCGGGTCCCGTTCGGAGAGCTGCGCCGACAACTGGACCGAGAACTGGGCCTGGCCCCCGGGGCGGCGCAGGAACACCACCAGCTCCCGGGCCACCGCCAGCGCGACCTCCCGGCCGAGGTCCTCCTCGACCAGGTGCAGTGCCAGGTCGATGCCCGCGGTGACCCCCGCCGAGGACAGGAAGCGCCCGTCCCGGAGGTAGATCGGCTCCGGGTCGACGGTCAGCTCGGGGTGGCGGGCGGCCAGCGTCGCGCAGTGCCGCCAGTGGGTGGTGACCCGGCGGCCCGCCAGCAGGCCGGCCGCGGCGAGCAGGAAGGTGCCGGTGCAGACCGAGACCACCCGCCGGGCGTCGGCGGCGAGGGCGGCGATCCGGGCGGACAGCTCGGGCGCGACCTCGCCGCGGGCGCCGGCCCCGCCGGGGACCAGCAGGGTGTGCGCAGGGGCAGCCAGGTCGAGGTCGGTGTCGGGCAGCAGGGTGAGACCGCTGCTGGTGCGCACCGGACGGCCGCCCGGCGAGGCGGTGGTGACGTGGTAGCCACCGCCGTGGAACACCTCCAACGGGCCGCTGACGTCGAGGCTCTGCACCCCGTCGAACAGGACGAGCAGCACACTGCGGGTCGGCATGGCCCCATGCTGGCGGGCGGGGGCGGTGGCAGCAAGGACACGTACCCCACCTTTTCTGCCATCGGGCGGCGGGCGCGGGGTTCGGGGCGCTGGGCGCGGGTGCGGGTGCGGGTGCGGGTGCGGGTCAGTGGCCGGCGGGGTGGTCGAGGCGCTTGTAGTAGTAGGTGGTGTCGGCGAGCGTTCCGTCCGGGGTGGCGGCGTGGTCCGGGACGGTGCCGAAGGCGGTCCAGCCGGCGGTGCGGTAGAGGTGTTCGGCGGGGCTGCCGGTCTGGGTGTCGAGCAGGAGCAGGGTGGTGCCGGTGTCGCGGGCGGCCCGCTCGGCGTGGGCCAGCAGGCGGCGGCCGAGACCCGCGCCGCGGGCGGTGCGGTGGACCAGGAGCTTGGCGATCTCGGCGCGGTGGCGGCCGTTCGGCTTCTCCTCGCGGATCAGCGAGACGGTGCCCAGGGCCCGCCCGGCGGCGTCCTCGACCACCCAGAGCAGCCGGGTGCCGGCGGCGACGGACGGACGCAGGCCGTCCCACCAGGCGGCGGCCTCGTGGTGGGCGGTGTGGTCCAGGAAGCCGACCGAGGCGCCGCCGGCCACCGCGTCCAGCAGCAGGTCGGCGAGGGCGTCGCGGCGGGCGTCCAGGGCCTCGGGGGTGAGCAGCAGCGGGGTCGGGGTCGAGGTCGGGGTCATGGCAGCACCAGGGCGATCAGGTAGCGGACGGGGTGGGGGCCGGGGCAGTGGAAACCGGAGGTGCCGTGCAGGCGGTAGCGGAGGCAGTCACCCGCGGCGAGGTGGTGCACGGTGCCGTCCAACTCCAGGTGCAGCTCTCCGTCCAGCACCCACAGGTGCTGCTCCAGACCGGGGACGGGCGGGGCGTCGTAGGAGATGACCGCACCCGGCGGGAGGGTGCCCTCGACCAGCTCGGCGCGCAGCCCCGGGTGCGGCGGCGAGACGGAACGCCGGACGAACCCGGTGGCCGGGTCGTGCCAACGCGGCTGGTCGACGGCGCGCAGCAGACCGGGCGGCTCGGCCTCCACCTCGGCCAGCAGCCGGGAGACGGTACGGCCGTACGCGGCACAGAGCCGACCGAGCTGGGCGGCCGTGGGGCTGAGCTCGGCGCGCTCCAGCCGGGACAGCGTGGAACGGCTGACGCCACTGCGCCGGGCGAGCTCGTCCAACGACCAGCCCCGGTCGGCGCGCAGGGCGGCGAGACGGGCGGCCAGGCGGTGGTCCTCTTCGCCCGGGAGGTCTTCGTTTCTCACATCAGGGAGGATATCCCGAATGGGAGAGGGGGGGTGGGGAGGGGTACGCCTGAGGACCGGCCACAGGTCGGCGCGGGGCAGGGCGGTGGGCCGGAACAGGGGGCTGGGGGCGGACGGTCGGCCGAGGCAGGCAGCACCGGGGTGGTCGGACCGCCGACGGAGGCCCGCACCGGGAAGGCTGCGGCCGCCGGGTGGCCGGGCCCGGCCGCGCCGAGGCCCTGGGCGGCGGGCTGTGCGGCAGTGGTGCAAGGCAGGCACGCGGGCCAGCGCGCAGGTCCGGGCTGGGGGTCCGGCGGCAGGGCGGTGGTTCGCCCCTCCCGGAGACGCCGCCCGGGGAAGGGCATGCGGCAGCGGACGGCACGGCGTAGTCGTGGTGCGGGCCCAGGCCGGGACGTCAGACGGCAGGAGGATGACTCTCCCACCCCGGCAGGGGCCCCGGCGGCAGGCAGCAGGGGCCGTGGTGAGGGCCGGGGCGTCCGGCGGCAGGGCGGCGGCTCTCCCCCCCTTCCGGGGCGTCGCGGCGGAGGGGTGGTGGTGACCCGCGAGCGGGGGAGATGTCAGGAGTGGTTACCGTGGTGGGGTGTACCGGTTCCTGCTCAGCCCGCGGTGGCTCGTCGGCACGGTCGTCGCGGTGGCGGCGATCGTGGTCTGCCTGATGCTGGGCACCTGGCAGCTGGACCGCTTCGAGTCCCGGGTCTCGACCCATCAGGAGAACGACCGGGCGGCGGCCGCCTCCGCGCGGGCCGACGTGGAGCCGCTGGCTGCGGTGCTGCCGGACGGGGCGGCGAAGGTCGGCACCGACACGGTGGGCCGGGCGGTGCGGGTCACCGGCGCGTACGACGGCGCGCACCAACTGCTCGTTCCGGACCGGACGGTGGACGGGCGGCAGGGCTACTACGTGCTGACGCCGCTGGTCACCGACGGGGGCCGGGCGGTGGCGGTGGTGCGCGGCTGGGTGGCGGGCGATCCGGGGGCGGTGCCGGCGGCGCCGGGCGGGCAGGTCAGTGTGACCGGCCGGTTGCAGGCCCCGGAGAACAGCGGCAGCGGTGGCGCGGTGGCGGGCGGTCTGCCCGCCGGGCAGCTCGGCACGATCAGCCCGGCCACCCTGGTGAACGTGCTGCCCTACCCCGTGTACGACGGCTGGGTCGCGGCGGACGACGTCCAGGCCGGGCTGACGGCGGTGCCCACGGTGCAGCCGCAGGGCGGGGACGGGCTGAGCCTGCGGGCGTTCCAGAACCTGGGCTACACCCTGGAGTGGTTCGTCTTCGCCGGGTTCGTGGTGTTCATGTGGTTCCGGCTGGTGCGCCGCGAGGCGGAGGCCGCCCAGGACCGGGCCCTCGGACTGGACCCGGTCCTGGACTGACCCGCCGCCGGTCGGTGCCCCGTCAGCGGGACTTCGACGGCGACGGTGCCGCGGCCGGGGACGGGGGCTTCGACGGCGGCCCGGTCGGCAGCCCCGTCGCGGGGGCGCTCGCGCCCGGGGTGCCGCACGGCACCGGCGGGGCCGCGGCGACCGCCCCGGTGCCGGTGGGCGCGGGCGAGGGCGTGCCGGTGACCGGGGTGGCGCAGTCGTCCTCGAAGTCGCCGCCCACGATGCCCGGCGCGGGCGACGGGTTGCCGCAGTCGTCGACGTAGTCGTCGGTGCGGGTGGAGCCCGTGGTGCGGTGGTGGTAGTGGTGCACCACCGTGCTGCCGCCGCCGCTGTAGTGGGTGACGCCGGAGCCGCTGGAGCCGGTGGTCTTCTTGGAGCCGGAGCTCTTGGAGCCCTTCGAGCCGCGGCTGCTGGAGCCGCCCTTGGAACTGCGGCTGCCACCACCGCTCTTGGCCAGCACGACGCTGCCGGTGTCGGCACCGGCGAGCACCGGCCCGCGAGCAGCGGCGTTGCCGCTGCCCGTGCCCGCGAGCGTGAGCCCGGTGTCGGCGGTGACGGCTCCCGCGGCCTGGACGCAGTCGTGGCTCCCGCTGTTCGACGAGCAGCCGGCCGCGGTCAGCAGGACGGCGCCGACCGCGACGACGGCCAGCGCGGCGCGTCCACCCATCAGTTGTCCCCCTTGTCCACCGGGCCGCAGCTCACCGGACGGCGCCGGGCGCCAGGTGGCGCCGGACGAAGTCGATCTCCAGCCGGAGCTGCTTGATCCGCTCGTCGACGACCAGCGAACCGTGCCCGGCATCGTAGCGGTACACCTCGTGGACCTTGCCGAGCTCCTCCAGCCTCCGCACGTAGTTGTCGATCTGCCGGATCGGGCAGCGCGGGTCGTTGAGGCCGGCCGAGATGTAGACCGGGGCCTTGACCTGCTCGACGTAGGTCAGCGGGGAGGAGGCCCGCCAGCGCTCCGGGACCTCCTCGGGGGTGCCGCCGAACAGCGTCCGGTCCAGGGACTTGAGCGCCTCCATCTCGTCGTCGTACGCGGTGAGGTAGTCGGCGACCGGGACGGCGGCCAGGCCGAGCGTCCAGTGGTCGGGCTGGGTGCCGAGGCCGAGCAGGGTGAGGTAGCCGCCCCAGGAGCCGCCGGAGAGCACCAGCCGGTCCGGGTCGGCCAGGCCGGAGGCGACCGCCCAGTCGCGGACCGCGCCGATGTCCTCCAGCTCGATCAGGCCGACGCGCTCGGTGAGGGCGTCGGTCCAGGCCTGCCCGTAGCCGGTGGAGCCGCGGTAGTTGACCCGGACGACGGCGAAGCCGTGGTCGAGCCAGGCGGCGGGCCCGGCGGCGAAGGAGTCGCTGTCGTGGTGGGTCGGGCCGCCGTGCACCTCGAACACCGTGGGGTGCGGACCCGGGCCGGACGGGCGCTGCACCAGGGCGTGCACCCGGCCGCCGGGGCCGTCCACCCAGACGTCCTCGACCGGCACCGAGCCGGGCGGGACCGGGCCGGGGGCCCGCAGCACCACCGCGCCGGAGGTGGAGCGCACCGCGGACGGCTCGGCGGCCGAGGACCAGAGGAACTCCACCGTGCCGTCGGGGCGGGCGGTGGCCCCGGCGACGGTGCCGCGCGGGGTGTCCAGCCTGGTCAGCTCGCCGGCCGCCAGGTCGTACGAGAACAGCTCCGAGCGGGCCTCGTACTCGTGCTCGATCAGCAGCGAGCGGGCGTCCGGCCGCCACTGCGCGGACAGGTCGCCGGGGAACGGGCGGCCCCGCTCGTCGCGGAGCCGCAGCTCGGTCTCGGTGCCGGCCGCGACGTCCCACAGCATCGGCTCCCAGCGGCCGGTGCGCTGGTGGGCGACCAGCAGCCGGGTGTCGCCGGGAGCGGGCGCGAAGCCCAGGCAGGCGACGCCGCGCGGCTCGGCCCGGCCGGTGACCTCGTCGAGCTCGGCGACGGTGGCGCCGTCCGCCAGGCGCAGCACCCGGATCGCCGAGTGCATCGCGTCGCCGTGCTCGGTGTGGTCGACGGCCAGCAGGGTGCTGTCGTGCGAGAGGTCGCCGACGCCGCCGTACTCGGCGTGGTGGTAGACCACCTCGGGCTCGGCGGCGCCCGGGCGGCGCAGGTACAGGGTGGTGCCCTCGTCGTCGGTGGAGGTGCCGACCACCACGGTGCCGTCGCGGCCGAGCGCCAGGCCCGCCGAGTACGCGGCGGGCACGCCCGGGACCGCCTCCTGGTCGGGGCCGCCCGCGAAGGGCTGGCGGCGCCAGACCCCGAACTCGTCGCCGTCGGTGTCGTCGAACCACCAGATCCACTGCCCGTCGGGGGCGAGTTCGGCGTCGGTGGTGCCGTTGGGCCGGTCGGTGACCCGGCGGTGCTCGTCGGTGGAGCGGTCCCACGCGTACACCTCGTAGGTGCCGGTCGCGTTGGACACGTACAGCGCCCGGTCGGGTGCCTCGTCCGCCCAGTCGGGCAGGGAGACCCGCGCCGCCCGGAACCGCTGCTCCCACTCCGGAACGACGTTCGTCTGCTCGTTCATGTCCTCATCCAACCCGATGCCGGGGGGTGATCGGAACGGATCGGCGCAGCGGAGGGGATCGGTTCGGACACGGAGCTGGTGCGGTGCGGGGACTGACGGGCTATCAACGGTACCGTGACAAACACGGACATATCGACCGGAGGAGTCTCCCCGTGACCGTCCCCGCGCCCCCGCTCGACCGGCTCGACGCGCGCGAACTCGCGCGGGAGCTGGGCCTGGTCGAGGAGATCGAGCAGTACCTGGCCGGGCTGCCCGGCCGGTCCGGACCGGCCGTCCCGCCGGGCCCCGGGCCGGCCGTCCCGGCGCCGTACCCGCCCGGCGCGCACGGCAGCGTCCGGCAGCCCTGGAACCACGGGCACCCGCTGCCCCGCCGCTCGCTGCTGGACCTGCTGGCCCGCCGCCCGGCCCGCCCGGCCGAGGTCACCGTCGCCGGGCACCTGCGGCTGACCTCCCGCTACCTCGCGGAGGCGGGCTGGACGCAGGGCGCGCTGTGGGACGACCGGGGCCGGGTCTGCCTGCTGGGCGCGCAGACCGCCGTCCTGGCGCACGGCTACGGCACCGCGTACACGGTGCGCCGGGCCCGCGCCCAGGTGATGGAGGTGCTGCACGCCACCGGCCGCCCCGTGCCCTCCCCCGACGTGTGGAACGACCGCCCGGGCCGCCGCCAGGCCGAGGTGCACGCCCTGCTGGAGCGGGCCCGGGCCCGCGCGCACGCCCTCGGGATCTGACCGGCCGCGGCGGGCGCCGCCGACGGCCGCGCGGTCAGCGGGCCGGGCCGGACGGTACGGCCTCAATCAGCGGCCCGGGCCCGGGCCCGACGGCACGGCCGCGGTGAGCGCCGCCAGCCGCTCGGCGGTCACCGAGCCCGGCTCGACGGTGTAGACGACCAGCAGCAGCCCCGGCTCGCCGGGCGGGGCCAGCGTCTCGTACCCGAAGTCCAGCTCCCCGGCCCGCGGGTGGCGCAGCAGCTTGCGCCCGGACGCCTTCTCCCGGACGCCGTGCCGGGCCCACAGCTCGGCGAACAGCGGGCTCCCGGCGGCCAGTTCGGCCAGCAGCGCGGCCAGGTCGGGGTCGTCGGGGTGCCGGGCCGCGTCCAGCCGCAGGTGGGCGACGGTCTCGGCGGCGACCCGCTCGAAGTCCCGGTAGAGCCGCCCGCCGGCCTCGGTGAGGAAGGCGTGCCGGGCCATGTTGCGTTCTCCGGGCGGCAGTTCGGAGAACCCGATCACCGCGTCGGCCGGGGCGTTCCAAGCCGGGACGTCCATGCAGCGGCCGAGCACGAACGCCGGGGTCGCCAGCGCGTCCAGCACCAGCCGCAGCCCCGGCCGGACCTGCCGGGGCGGGCGCCGGGACGCCCCGCGCGGCGGGTGCGCCAGGGCGTGCAGGTGGCCGCGCTCGGTGCCGTCCAGCCGCAGCACCCGGGCCACCGCGTCCAGCACCTCCGCGGAGACGCCGCCGCCCCGGCCCTGTTCGAGCCGCACGTAGTAGTCGACGCTCACCCCCGCCAGCTGTGCGACCTCCTCGCGGCGCAGCCCCGGCACCCGGCGGCGCCGCCCCAGCTCCGGCAGGCCCACGTCGGACGGCCTGATCCGGCCCCGGCGCTGCCGCAGGAACTCCCCCAGTTCGCTCATGCCCCGACGATACGTCCGGGGCGCCGGCCGCCGCGAAGGTGGTTCTCCCGGACCCAGGAAAAACAGCGCCCTGGGTGGCCCCGCCGTCCGCGACCAGACTCGTCCCGTCGGCAGGACGACGCAGTCCGCGGCCCTGAACGCCGCGCACAGGCACACCGGCACGCACGGGCACACCGGCACGCAGGCACGGACTCGATTCGAGGAGAGCGATTCCCATGGGTTACCCCGCACTGAACGGTCGGACCGCGGTCGTCACCGGCGCCGCCAGCGGCATCGGCGAGGCGATCGCCCGGCAGCTGGCCGCGGACGGCGTCCGGGTCGCGCTGCTGGCCCGCCGGGCCGACCGGCTGGCCGCGCTGGCCGCCGAACTCGGGCCGCGGGTGCTCGCGGTGGCCGCCGACGTCACCGACCAGGGCTCGGTCGACGCGGCGCGGCGGCTCGTCCACGACGCCTTCGGTCGGGTCGACCTGCTGGTCAACGCGGCCGGCGTGATGCTGCCGAACCCGATCGGCGACGGCCGGGTCGACGAGTGGTCCCGCATGATCGACACCAACCTGACCGGCGCGCTGCGGATGATCCGCGCCTTCGGCCCCGACCTGGTCGCCGCCGCGGCGGCCGGGGCCACCGCCGACCTGGTCGACATCTCCTCGATCGGCGCGGACGTGGTCTTCCCCCACTACGCGGTCTACGGCGCCACCAAGGCCGCGCTGACCCAGCTCTCGGCCGCCCTGCGCAGCGAGTACGGCCCGCGCGACGTGCGGGTCACCAACGTCGAGCCCGGGCTGACCGACACCGAGCTGGGCACCCACATCGACAACCCGGGGCTGGGCCCGGACGGCCAGCTCGGCGAGATGTTCGACGCGATCGGCACGCTCGCCGCCGCGGACGTCGCCGACCTGGTCGCCTACGCGGCCAGCCGCCCCCGGCACGTGAACCTGCGCCAGCTGGTGGTGCTGCCCACCCGGCAGGCGTGACCGCAGCACACCGGGACGGCCCGGGCGCGCACCGGGACGGCCCCGGCGCCTCAGGGCGTGGCGCTCGGCGAGGGCTGGCCGGCGGGGCCGGGGGCGGGCTCCGGGCCGGTCCAGTAGACCGTGCCGCCGCAGCCCGCCGGCAGCGTGGTGCCGACGGGGCGGCCCGCGGCGGCGGTGATCGGATCGGGGGTGTAGCCGAGCGCGAAGGCGGCGTCCGGCGGGGGGCCGGCGGTCGCGCCGGAACTCGGGTCGGCGGTCGGGGTCGGGTCGGCCGCGACGGCGGCCTGGGTCGGCCCGGGGGCCGGGTCGGCGGCGGCGACGGCGGTGTCGGTGCCGCCGCCGGGCAGCGCGCCGCCGCTGGCGGCCGGGGTGGGCTGCGGCGGCCCGGCCGGGCCGGTGGGCGAGTCGGAGGCGGTGGGGCAGCGGGTGGGCACCCAGGCGAAGCGCACCAGGTACGAGCCGCCCGCGCCGAGCAGGACGTCGGCGGGCAGCGCCGCCGGGTCGGGCAGCGAGCCGGCCGGGTCGCCGACGCTGTGCGCGAGCAGGCGGACGCCGCTCGCCCCGGTGCCCAGGGCGAGCGTGCCGGGGCCGGGGAGCCGGCAGGTGCGGGTGCCGGTGTTGGTCAGCCGGAACCAGCCGTACACCTTGCCGCTGACCGGATCGGCGGCGGCCTGCTGGACGTCGGCCCGGCCGAGGTCGGTGCCGGTGCAGGCCGGTGCGGCGGCGGGCGAGCTGCCGGGCCCGGCGGCGGCGGACGGGTCGGCGGAGGCCCCGGGGCCGGTCGCGGCCGGGTCGGTGGGGGGCAGGGCGACGGTGGTGTGCGGGTGGCCGGGCTGGCTGCCGGGCGTCCTGGTCGGGCTGCTGCCGGGGCCGGGCGCGGCCGGCCCGCCGGTGGAGTCCCCGGACAGGCTGAACGGCTGGGTGGCGTTCACCACCGGCAGCGCGGCGATGGCGGCGGCCAGCACCACGGCCCCGCCCACCGCGCGTCGGCGCACGGCGCGGCGGCGCGGTACGGCGGCGCGCAGCCGGGGCAGCGCGCCGGGTTCGGGTTCGACGGCGGCGACGGCCCGGTGCAGCCGCTCGCGGAGCCGGTCCTCGGTCAGGCCCTCGCTCGGCGCGCCCCCGCCCGGCGCGCCCCCGGGGAGGGCTCCCTCGGGGAGGGCGGGCCCGTCCTCAGTCATCGCCCTGCTCCATCCGCACCCGCAGGGCGGCGAGCCCGCGCGACCCGTACGCCTTCACCGAGCCGATGGAAATGCCGAGCACCTCCGCGACCTGAGCCTCCGTCAGGTCCGCGTAGTAGCGCAGCACCAGTACCTCCCGCTGACGGCGTTGCAACCCCCGGAGCGCGGCCTTGAGTTCGTCGCGCTCCAGCGCATCGTAAGCCCCCTCTTCTGCACTGGCCATGTCAGGCATGGGCTTGGGCAGCAGCCGGAGGCCGAGCAGGCGGCGGCGCAGGGTCGACCGGGACAGGTTGACCACGGTCTGCCGCAGGTAGGCGAGCGTCTTCTCGGGGTCGCGGACCCGGCGCCGGGCGGCGTGCACCCGGATGAACGCCTCCTGCACGACGTCCTCGCAGGAGGACAGGTCGTCCAGCAGCAGCGCGGCGAGCCTCAGCAGGGAGCGGTAGTGGGCCCGGTAGGTGTCGGTGAGCTGGTCGACGCTGGCCCCGGTCGCGTCCGCTGCCGCCGCGGCAAAGCCCATCCGACTACCGCCCCGCCGGGCCGCCCCGGGCAGGGCGGCCGCCACCGCCGCCCCGGTCACGTTCATCACGATGGTTGGACACACGATCCCCTGTCCTGGTTGCCCCGGCCCGGGGGCATTCTTGCGGGAAGAGGAATCCCCCTCCCGAGCGCACTGGCTCCGAAGGGGGATTCTGGCAGACCCGGCGGACGGGCCGGGTCCGCTTCACCCGTCCCGCACACAACCGTTGCGGTGTGGGTATCCGGCGAACCCGGACGGGCCGCGCCGTCTCAGCGGCCGGTGCCGCCGTAGACGACCGCCTCGTCGCTCTCGCTGTCCAGGCCGAACGCGGTGTGCACGGCGCGGACCGCCTCCGGCACGTCCTCCGCGCGGGTGACCACCGAGATCCGGATCTCCGAGGTGGAGATCAGCTCGATGTTCACGCCCGCCTCGGAGAGCGCCTCGAAGAACGTCGCCGTGACGCCCGGGTTGGAGCGCATGCCGGCGCCGACCAGCGAGATCTTGCCGATCGCGTCGTCGAAGCGCAGCGACTCGTAGCCGATGCCCTCCTTGACCCGGTTCAGCGCCTCGATGGCCTTCTGCCCCTCGTGGGTGGGCAGCGTGAAGGAGATGTCGGTCAGGCCGGTGGCCGCGGCCGACACGTTCTGCACGACCATGTCGATGTTGACCTCGGCGTCCGCGATCGCGCGGAAGATCCGGGCCGCCTCGCCCGGCTTGTCGGGCACGCCGACGACGGTGACCTTGGCCTCCGACGTGTCGTGGGCGACTCCGGAGATGATGGCCTGCTCCATCTCGCCCCCTTCGGGCTTCTTGTTCGGGTTGGTGCCGCTGACGATCGTCCCCGGGAGACCGGAGAACGACGATCGTACGTGAATCGGGATGTTGTAGCGCCGCGCGTACTCCACGCAGCGGTCGAGCAGCACCTTCGAGCCGGACGAGGCCAGCTCCAGCATGTCCTCGAAGGCGATCCAGTCGATCTTGCGGGCCTTCTTGACCACCCGCGGGTCGGCGGTGAACACGCCGTCCACGTCGGTGTAGATCTCGCAGACCTCGGCGCCCAGCGCGGCCGCCAGCGCCACCGCGGTGGTGTCCGAGCCGCCGCGGCCCAGCGTGGTGATGTCCTTGGAGACCTGCGACACGCCCTGGAAGCCCGCCACGATCGCGATGTTGCCCTCGTCCAGGGCGGCCCGGATCCGGCCCGGCGTCACGTCGATGATGCGCGCCTTGTTGTGGGTCGAGTCGGTGATCACGCCGGCCTGGCTGCCGGTGAACGACTGGGCGTCGAAGCCCAGCGTCCGGATCGCCATGGCCAGCAGCGCCATCGAGATGCGCTCTCCGGCGGTCAGCAGCATGTCGAACTCGCGGCCGGACGGAATAGGGGTCACCTGTTCCGCGAGCTCGATGAGTTCGTCCGTGGTGTCACCCATCGCGGAGACCACGACGACGACCTCGTGGCCGGCCTTCCTGGTGTCCACGATGCGGCGGGCGACGCGCTTGATGCCTTCGGCATCCGCGACGGATGAGCCGCCGTACTTCTGCACGACAAGGCCCACGGGGGCTCCTCGACTTGGGGTGGTAGGTCGCGGTCAGTCTAACGAGCAGGGGTTCTCCGGCCGACGCTTTCCACATCGTGAGATGCGGATATCGAACTCTGGTCACCGCCGACCGGCAGGTCTGCGGGCCCCGGCCGCCCGTCCCGAAGAATCGCCGCCCGGGCAGCGCCCGCCACCCGGAATCTTCGCCTCCGGGATGCCGATGACAGATGCGTCACACCCGGAGGCGGGCCCCTGCGGACCGCGTGGGCCTACAGCCCGAGTTCGGCCGCCATCAGGTCGCCGGCCTGCTGCTCCAGCTGCTCGTCCGTCAGCCCGTCGTCGTCGGTGTCCGCGCCGTCCGGCACCGCGCCCAGCGGCGAGTCCAGCCGGACGTGCGCGACCAGCGACTGCAGCGCGCGCAGCACCGCCGAGCAGGTCGAGCCCCAGTTGGACAGGTAGGAGAACTGCCACCACCACAGCGCCTCCGAGACCCGGCCCTCGCGGTAGTGCGTCAGCCCGTGCCGCAGCTCGCTGACCACGCCCGCCAGGTCGTCCGAGATCCGGAACGCGCTCGGCTTCTCCGGCGGACCGTACGGGTCGAACACCTCGTGGTAGACGTCGATCGGCGCCAGCAGCTCGGCGAGCCGCTCGCGCAGCTCCACCCCGTCCGGCTCCGGACCGGTGTCCGGCTCGAAGCGGTCCTCGGGCAGCACGTCCTCGATCGCGCCCAGCCGGCCGCCCGCCAGCAGCAGCTGGGAGACCTCCAGCAGCAGCAGCGAGATCGCACTGCCCGGCTCGTCGCCCTTGGCGACCTCGGTGACGGCCAGCACGAAGCTCTCCACCGAGTCCGCGATCTGCACCGCGAAGTCGTCCGGGGCCTCGGTCCGGCCCAGCGGGCCCGGCAGTCCGGACAGTTCAGAGGTGTCGGTTCGGTCAGACATCGAGCAGTCGTCTCCCTTCGAACGCCCGGCCGAGGGTGACCTCGTCGGCGTACTCCAAGTCCCCGCCGACGGGCAGTCCGCTCGCCAGCCGGGTGACCTTGAGGCCCATCGGCTTGCACAGCCGGGCCAGGTAGGTCGCGGTCGCCTCCCCCTCCAGGTTGGGGTCGGTGGCCAGGATCAGCTCGGTGACCGTGCCGTCCGCGAGCCGGGTCATCAGCTCGCGGATCCGCAGGTCGTCCGGACCGACCCCCTCGATCGGGCTGATCGCCCCGCCCAGCACGTGGTAGCGACCGCGGAACTCGCGCGTCCGCTCGATCGCCACCACGTCCTTGGGCTCCTCCACCACGCAGATCACCGCGAGGTCGCGGCGCGGGTCCAGGCAGACCCGGCACCGCTCGGACTCCGCGACGTTGCCGCAGACCGCGCAGAACCGGACCTTCTCCTTGACCTGCTGCAGCGCGTGCGCCAGCCGGCGCACGTCCACCGGATCGGCCTGGAGGATGTGGAAGGCGATCCGCTGGGCGCTCTTCGGACCGACTCCGGGCAGTCTGCCCAGCTCGTCGATCAGGTCCTGCACCACGCCCTCGTACACCGTCACGCCTTCCTTCGACCGGGGTCCGGGGTTCGCACTCCGGTGCCTTCTCCGGTGCCATCATCCAACGAATCGGGCACCGGACACACCGCCCGACGCCCTACTGGCCCATAAATCACACAACCCGTTACCGGGGGTTCCCGGTCGTGCGCCCGGCGTGTACGCCCCGGTGGATCCGCGGGTCTGCGGGTCTACGGGTTGCAGGTCTGCGGGTCTGCGGGTCCGCGGGGAGGGGTGGTTGCGGGGCGGGTGCCCCGTCGGCGGCAGACGGATACCCTCCGGGACGGACCGAATGCCGCCCGGGGACGAGCAGATGCCCCCGGTGTCAGAACGGCAGGCCGGGGATGCCGCCGCCGCCTAGGCCCTGGGTCAGCGGGCCCATCCGCTCGGCCTGCAGCTTCTGCGCCGCCGCGGCGGCGTCGCGCACCGCGGCCACCACCAGGTCGGCCAGGGTCTCGGTGTCCTCCGGGTCAACCGCCGCCGGGGAGATGGTCAGCGCGACCAGCTCGCCCGCACCGGTCGCCGTCGCCTCCACCAGGCCGCCGCCCGCGGAACCGGACACCCTCGCCTCGGCCAGCTCCTGCTGCGCCCGGGCGAGGTCCTCCTGCATCTTCTGCGCCTGCTTCAACAGCTGCTGCATGTTCGGCTGCCCACCAGGGAACACGGGACTCTCCTCGATCCGTCGACACTGCACACACCGGCGCGCACCCGGCCGAAACCGCCCGCACCGGCACCTCGCCCCCGAGCCTACGCGGCCGTCCGTCGGCCCCACGTCAGTTCCTGCCCGCTGTCTTGCCTGACGCGGGGCGACGGTCAGTTCGGGCAGTGGTCAGTTCGGGCGGTGGTCAGTTCGGGCGGTGGTGGATCTCCTCCAGCACCGTCGCGCCCAGCTCGCGGACGATCAGCTCCTGGGCGGAGAAGACGTCCTCGTTCAAGTCCGGGTCGTCCTCCTCCGGGACGTCGTCCTCCGGCGCCACGGCGGGCGGGGCCTGCACCGGCTGCGACCGCTGCTGCTGCGGCTGCGGCTGTTGCCGCTGCGGCGACGGCGGCTGCGCGGGCGGGGCCGGCACGGGGGCGGGCGCCTGCTGGACCGGGGCGGCCGGGGCCGGAGCCGGGGCCTGCGGGGCGGGGGCCGACCACTGCTGCTGCGGCTGCGGTGGCTGCGGCTGGGCGGCCGGGCGCGGGGCCGGGGCGCCCCAGCCGCCGGCTGCGGGGGCGGGCGGGGCCGCGGGCTGCCCGGCCGGCGGGTTCGTCGCGCCCGACGGGTCGACGATGCACTCCACCCGCCAGTCGACGCCCAGCGCGTCCGTCAGCGCCTGCCGCAGCACCTCGTCGCTGTGGCTGCCGACGAAGCTGTCCCGGGCGCCCGCGTTCACGAACGACACCTGGAGGGTGCTGCCGTCGAACCCGGCCACCTGGCCGTTCTGGCTCAGCAGGATCCAGGTGAACCGGCGGCGGTTCTTCACCGCCTCCAGGATCTGCGGCCACATCTGCCGGATCTGGCCCGCGCCCTGCTGCGCCGCCACCGAGGGCTGCACGCCGATCGGCGGCTGGACGGGCGCGGGGGCAGGAACCGGGGCGGGTGCGGGGGCGGGTACAGGTGCCGCCGGAGCCGGGGCCTGGGCCGTCGGGGCCGGGGCGGCCGCCTGCTGCTGCGGTTGCTCACCGGGCGAGAAGCTGCGCGGGATCGGCCAGGCGCCCGGAGCGGGACCGGCCGGCGCGGGGGCCTGCGGGGTCTGCGGAGCCGGCGCGGGCTGGACGGCTGCGGGCGCCGGGGCCTGCTGCTGCGGCTGCTGCTGGGGCTGTTGCTGCGGCTGGGGCTCCGGCGCGGCGGCCATCGGCTGGAACGCCACCGGGGCGGCGAAACCGCCCGTCGCGGCGCGGCGCTCCAGCTTGTCCAGCCGGGCCTGCACCGAGAGCTCGTCCCCGTACGCGCCGGGCAGCATCACCCGGGCGCAGATCAGCTCCAACTGCAGCCTGGGCGCGGCGTTCCCGCGCATCTCGGTCAGACCGGTGTTCACCAGGTCCGCGGCGCGGCTCAGCTCGGCCGGGCCGAAGCGGTCGGCCTGCGCCTGCATGATCGCGATCCGGTCGGCCGGGGCGTCGATCAGGCTCTTCTCCCCCGCGTCCGGCACCGTGGCCAGGATCACCAGGTCGCGCAGCCGCTCCAGCAGGTCCGTCACGAACCGCCGCGGGTCGTGCCCGCCCTCGACCACCCGGTCGACCACCTGGAACACCGTCGCGCCGTCCTGCGCCGCGAAGGCGTCCACCACCTCGTCCAGCAGCGCCGCGTCCGTGTAGCCCAGCAGCGACGTCGCCATCTGGTACGTCACACCGGCCTCGCCGGCGCCCGCCAGCAGCTGGTCCATCACCGACATCGAGTCGCGCACCGACCCGGCGCCGGCCCGCACCACCAGCGGGAACACCGCGTCCTCGACCTCGATGGCCTCCCGCCCGCACACCTGCGCCAGGTAGTCGCGCAGCGTGCCCGGCGGCACCAGGCGGAACGGGTAGTGGTGGGTGCGGGACCGGATCGTCCCGATCACCTTCTCCGGCTCGGTGGTCGCGAAGATGAACTTCAGGTGCTCCGGCGGCTCCTCCACCACCTTCAGCAGCGCGTTGAAGCCGGCCGAGGTCACCATGTGCGCCTCGTCCAGGATGAAGATCTTGTAGCGGCTGTGCACCGGCGCGAAGAACGCCCGCTCCCGCAGCTCGCGCGCGTCGTCCACACCACCGTGCGAGGCGGCGTCGATCTCGATCACGTCGATCGAACCCGGCCCGCCCGTCGCCAGGTCCTGGCAGGACTGGCACTCCCCGCACGGCTCCGGGGTCGGCCCCCGCTCGCAGTTCAGACAGCGGGCCAGGATGCGGGCGCTCGTCGTCTTCCCGCACCCGCGCGGCCCGCTGAACAGGTACGCGTGGTTGACCCGGTTGTTGCGCAGGGCCTGCTGGAGGGGGGAGGTCACGTGCTCCTGCCCGATGACCTCCGCGAAGGTCTCGGGGCGGTAGCGGCGGTACAGGGCTAGGGACACACCCCCGAAGATATCGGGACCAACCGACAAACGCCGCCGCCCACCCGCCAACACCCCACGAAACGCAAGGACCCCTCGCGCACCCGCCAGAGCCCTCCTACCCTTGCTGCCTTCCGGCCCTGGGGGAGTTCAGAGAGATAGCGCCACGCGAGGGGCTGCCCCAAGAGTAGCGGATCCCGACCCCCACTCCCCCCACCCACCCCCAACTCCGATCCCCAGGCCCACCCCCACCACCCACCTGCGAGACCGTGGTCGCAACCACCCCTCCACGTGTACTAAGCTCTCCCACGGAGGATTCGCCTAGAGGCCTAGGGCGCACGCTTGGAAAGCGTGTTGGGGGCAACCCCTCACGAGTTCGAATCTCGTATCCTCCGCCTGATCGAAGGCCCGGACCGCTCAGCGGTCCGGGCCTTCGGCGTTTCCCGGGAAGTCGGGCCAGCCTGTCGTATGGCGAGTATGGTGACGTGTATGGCATCCAAGAAGGTCACTGTCACCCTCCCCGAGGAACTGCTGGACGAGATCCGCGCGGACAGCGCCGATCGCGGCCTCTCCGCCTACGTCGCCGACGCCCTCCGGGCCAAGCGCGACCGCGACCGCCTGCAGGAGTTGGTCGTGTGGCTGGAGGAGGAGCACGGGCCGGTCGGCAGTGACGAACGGGCTGCCGCCTACGCAGAACTGGACGACCTCGACGCGGAGCACGACCGGCGCCGCGCGGCCCGCGGCAAGAGCAGCGGGGCGGCCGCGTGAAGAAGCGCGCCGAGGAAGCCCGGCGGCTGCGCGTCTTCGTGCTGGACAGCGAGGCGCTGTCGCTCGCGGTCCGCGGCGACCGGATGATGATCGCCCGCCTCGACCTCGCCGCCCGCGGCGAGGCGGAGGCCGTCACCTCGCCGATGACCCTGGTCGAGGCGCACGACGCACGGACCACCGAGCAGCGCTGGGACTGGGTACTGTCACGGGTGAACGTCGCCGAACTCGGCAAGGACGAGGCCCGACAGGCACGTCGGCTGCTGGCGGATGCCGGCCTGCACGGGCACAAGTACGCGATCGACGCCGTGCTCTCGGTGGTGGCGCTGCGGCAACGGGGCCAGGTGACGGTCTTCACCTCCGACCCGGAGGACCTGGAGAGACTGCTGCCGAACCACGTCGTGGTGATGAAGGTCTGACCTGTCCGCACAAGCGGGAAGAACCTGAACTGGCCAGGATGAACGTCGAAAGGCGGAGCCTGGTCGCAGTTTTGGTCTCATTCACCCCCGTCCGGCCGGGTTCAGCCGCCGCCCAGCGGTTCGTTCCGCCGCAGGTCAGGACGGGCGTGAACCCCGGCGGACAGTGCCGCGGAGAATGGGAAAGCGTGTTGGGGGCAACCCCTCACGAGTTCGCATCTCGTATCCTCCGCCGGCAGAAGGCCCGGACCGTTTCGACGGTCCGGGCCTTCGTCGTTCCGGGCCGCGTACGATGCGCCGGGTGGAGGGGGAACGCGGGCTGGTGGGGCGGCGGTTGGTGGTGGCGGTGGCCGTGGCGCTGGTGCTGGCCCACCTGCTGAAGGGGGTCGGGCGGGCCGCTGCGGAGCCGGTGGTGGGGGCGGTGGTGGTGGGGGTCTGCCTCGTGCTGGTGGGGTTGCAGTCGCGGCACACCCGGAAACTTCCCGGGTGGGCCGGGTGGGCGGCCGTGGAGGTGGGGGCCGGGTTCCTCGCGGTGGGGCCGCTCGGGGTCTCGGTGGGTCTGCTGTGCCTGCCGGTGGCTTCGTCGCTGTTGGAGCGGCGTCGGGTGCTGCTGGTCCTGTTGGCGGCGGGGGCCGTGCTGGTGGAGGCGGTCCGGGCCCCGGGAGTGCGGGAGGCCGTCGACCTGCTGCTGACGGTCGCCCTGGGCGGCAGCATGCTCTACGCCGTGACCACGCTGGCCCTGCTGGCGGGCCGGGTCCACGACACGCGGCTGGAACTCGCGGCCTCCGCGGTCACCGGCGAGCGGCTGCGCATCGCGTCCGCGATGGGGAAGGGGTTGGACCCGGGCATGGCCGCGATCCGGGAGGCGGCGGAGCGCCGGGATCCGGCGGAGCTGGACGGGTTGATCGGCGTGGCCCGCCGGACGCTGGCGGCGGTCCGGGCCGCCGCCGCCGAGCTGCGCAGCCTCTCGCTGGCGCCGGAGGCGGCGAGCGCCCGCGCCCTGCTGGGTTCGGCGGGCGTCGCGGCCGAGCTGCGGATCGGGCACCGCGAGCCGCTGGGCCCGGCCGGGACGGTGCTGGCGACGGTGCTGCGGGAGGCGGTCACCGCGGTGGTGCGGGTCGGGGACGCCCGGCGGTGCGAGGTCTCGACCGAGGAACGGGCCGGGCGGGTAGTGCTGCGGGTGGTCAGCGACGGCGTGCCGACGGCGGCGCTCGGCGCGGACCTGCTCGACGACCTGGCGGGGCGGGTGCGCGCGGTCGGCGGCCGGCTGGCGGCGGGGCTGGAGGCCGACGGGCGCTTCGCGGTGGAGGCGTCGGTGCCCGTGACGCCGGCCTCGCCCGCCGTGGACCCGCCGGAGCTGCGGACCGCCCTCGGCCTGTACTGGTTCGTGCTCGCCGTGTTCTGCGCCAGGGCGTTGATGTTCGTCCCCGGCCCCCGGCTGGTCCTCGGGGTGGGGTGCGCGGCGGTCTTCTGCGCCTTCCAGGTCCGCTTCTCGATCCGGGACGCGACGCGGCACGCCCGCGCCGCGCTGCTCGCCTCCGCGGTGCTGGCGCTGCTGCCGCTCCCCTGGCTGGGTCGGAACTGGATCGGCGCGGCCGGCATCCTGGCCGGTTCGCTGCTGATCGCCCTGCCGCTGCGCGCGGGCGCGGCGCTGGCCGCCGCGGTGGCGGTGTCCGCCGGGGTCATCGGTGGCGGCGGCGCGGCCGCGGTGCCGCTGACCGCCGTGAGCGTGCTGATCACCTGCGTGGTGGTGTACGCGGTGCTTCGTCTGGTCCGGCTGGTGCGGGAGCTGGAGCGGACGGCGGACGGGCGGGCCCGGGCCGCCGTCGTCGCCGAACGGCTGCGCGCCGCCCGGGACCTGCACGACCTGCTCGGGCACGGTCTGACCGCGATCCTGCTCAAGGCCGAGCTGGCCCGGCGGCTGGCGGGCACCGATCCGGTCCGCTGCCGGGCCGAGCTGGCGGACATCGTGCGGCTGGCCGAGCGCGGCCGGGCCGAGCTGGGGACGGTGGCCGCCGACGGCCCCCGGCTGTCCTTCGCCGCCGAACTGGCTTCGGCGGCGGCGGTGCTGGAGGCCGCCGGGATCACCGTGGAGCTGGAGGAGGGGCCGGTACCGGACGCGGCGGGGGCCGTGCTGTCCGTGGTGCTGCGCGAGGCCGTCACCAACGTCCTGCGGCACAGCCGGGCCCGGTACGTGCGGATCGCCGTCTCGGCGGCCGGGGAGGCGGTGCGGCTGGAGGTGGAGAACGACGGCGTCGGGGCGGACGTCACCGCGCCCGGCTCCGGGATCGGCGGGCTGACGGTCCGGCTGGCCGGGGCGGGCGGCACCCTGGCCGCCGGGCCGGAGGACGGCTGGTACCTGCTGCGGGCCGAGGTGCCGCCGCGTTGAGCCGCGGGGGCCGGCGGCGGTCAGAGCCAGCCGGCCTCGCGGGCGATCCGGACGGCGTCCGTGCGGTTGCGGGCGTTCAGCTTGCCGACGACCGCGGTCAGGACGTTGCGCACCGTGCCGGTGGACAGGTGCAGGCGGGCGGCGATCTCGGGCGGCTCGGCGCCGCCGGCCAGTTCGCGCAGGACGTCGTTCTCGCGGGGGGTGAGCGGGTTGTCCGCCAGGTCCCAGGCGGCGACGGCCAGGGCCGGGTCCAGCACCCTTCCTCCGGCCGCCACCCGGCGGATGGCCGCGACCAGTTCGGCGGGCGGTGCGGTCTTCAGCAGGAAGCCGTCGACCTTCGCGTCCAGGGCCCGGCGGAGCAGCCCGGGGCGGCCCAGCGAGGTCAGCACCAACGTCCGGCAGGCCGGCAGCTTCTCCTTCAGCGCGGCGGCCGCCTGCAGGCCGTCCGTCCGGCCCGGCATCTCGATGTCCAGGACCGCCACGTCGGGGTGGAAGACCAGGGCCCGGGGCAGCACGTCGTCCGCCGAGTCCGTCTCCGCGACGACCTCCAGGTCGGGTTCCAGCCCGAGGAGGGCCACCAGTGCCCCGCGCACCACGTGCTGGTCCTCGGCCAGCAGGAGTCTGATCATGGCCCGACCCTACCCGTGACGACGTCACGGGTGCCGCGTGATCCCTTCCCTGGGAAGGGAGTTCGCGGGCCGGGAGGCTGGAGGCATGAGCGAAGCGATCACGTTGGACGCCGTGAGCAAGGTCCACGGCAAGGGGCGGGGCGCGGTCGCCGCGCTGCGGGAGGTGACGGTGCGGCTGCCGAAGGGCGGTTTCACCGCGGTGATGGGGCCGTCCGGTTCGGGCAAGAGCACCTTCCTGCACTGCGCGGCGGGCCTGGACCGCCCGACCGCCGGGACCGTCCGGCTCGGCGGCACCGACCTGTCCCGGCTGAGCGAGAAGGAGCTGACCGAACTGCGGCGCGAGCGCGCGGGGTTCGTGTTCCAGTCGTTCAACCTGGTCTCCGCGCTGACGGTCGAGCAGAACGTCACGCTGCCGCTGCGGCTGGCCGGGCGCCGGGCCGACGCCGGGCGGCTGGCGGAACTCGTCCGCCGGGTGGGCCTGCAGGAGCGCACCGGCCACCGGCCGGGCCAGCTGTCCGGCGGCCAGCAGCAGCGGGTGGCGATCGCCCGGGCGCTGGTCTCGGACCCCGAGGTGGTGTTCGCCGACGAACCCACCGGCGCGCTGGACACGATGACGGCCCGTGAGGTGCTGGTCCTGCTGCGGCAGACCGTCGACGAGTTCGGCCAGACCCTCGTCATGGTCACCCACGACCCGGTCGCCGCGTCCTACGCCGACGAGGTGCTGTTCCTGGCCGACGGGCGGGTCGTCGACACCATGGCCGGACCGACCGCCGCCAAGGTCGCCGACCGGATGATCCGGCTGGGGGCGTGGAACCGGTGATGCTGGGACTCGCGCTCGCCACCCTCCGGCACCGCCGGGCCGGGTTCGCCGGCGCCTTCGTCGCCCTGTTCTGCGCCGCGGCCCTGGTCTGCGGCTGCGGGACGCTGCTGGTCACCGGCCTGGTCGGCGCCGTCCGGCCGGAGCGCTACGCGGCGGCGCCGATCGTGGTGTCCGGCGACCAGGAGGTGCACGCGGTCGTGGACAAGGGGAAGGGGAAGGTCAAGGAGAAGGCCAAGCCGATCGCGAACCGCGCCTGGGTGCCGGCCGCCCTCGCGGAGCGCGTCGCGGCGCTGCCGTCGGTGCGGGCCGTCGCCACCGAGGTGACCTTCCCGGCGCTGCTGCCCGGCGGCCCGGACCGCGGTTCGTGGGGCCACGGCTGGGAGTCCGCGCCGTTGGCCGGTCTCGCCCTGGCCGCCGGCCGCGCGCCCGCCGCCGACGACGAGGTGGTCGTCGACGCGGGCACCGCGGCCCGGGCGCACCTGTCGCCCGGCTCCGCCACGGTCGTCCGGGCTCCCTCGGGGACGCTGGGCGTGCGGGTGGTCGGGGTCACCGCGCGGGGCTTCGACAGCCAGGCCGCGGTCTTCTTCAGCACCGGCCGGGCCCGTACGCTCGCCGGCCACGACGGGCTGGTCAGCGCGATCGGCGTCTTCCCGTCCGCGCCGTCGGCCGCCGCCGACGTCCGGGCGCTGCTGGCCGGCGCCCCGGGCGCGCTGGTGCGCACCGGCGACGACCGGGGGCGGGCGGAATTCCCGGACGCCGCCGGGGCCGGGGTGCGCCTGGTCAGCACGGGCGCCGTGCTGGCCGGCACCTCGCTGCTGGTCGCCCTGCTGATCGTGGTCGGCACCTTCGGCCTGTCGATCCGGCAGCGGCAACGGGAGATCGCGGTGTTGCGGGCGGTGGCCGCGACCGGGCGGCAGGTCCGGAAGATGATCGGCGGCGAGGCGCTGGTGCTCGGCCTGTCCGCCGGGATTCCGGGTGCCGCCGCCGGTCTGCCGCTGGGCGGTTGGCTGGACGGCCGGTTCGTCGCCCTCGGCGTCGTCCCGGCCAACCTGCCCGTGGTGTTCTCGCCCTTCCCGGCGCTGGCCGCCGCGGCGGTCACGCTGCTGGCCGGCTGGGTGGCGGCCCGGGTCTCGGCGCGGCGGGCGACCGCGATCAGGCCGGTCGAGGCGCTCGGCGAGGCGGAGTCGAAGCCGCCGCGCCTGGCTCCGGCCCGGATCGGCTTCGGGGTGCTGGCCACGGCCGGCGCGACCGTGCTGACCGCCCTGCTGACCGTCCTGCACTCCGACCAGGCGTCGACGCCGGTCTGCTTCCTCGCCGTGCTGCTGTGGTGCACGGCGCTCTCGCTGCTCGGCCCGCCGGTGGCCGGAGCCGGGACGGCCGTGCTGTCCCTGCCGCTGCGGGCGTCCCGGACCGGCGGCTGGCTCGCCGTCCGGCACCTGCGGGCCGGGGCGCACCGGCTGGCGTCGGTGGTCGTGCCGCTGACCCTGCTGATCGCGATGGCCTGCACCATCCTGTTCACCCAGGCCACCACCGAGCACGCGGCCGCCGCCCAGCGCGAGCACGGCAGCACCGCCGACTTCGTGGTCGGCCCGCACGCTCCGGCCTCCGCCGCCGAGGCGCTCGCCGCGGTGCCGGGCGTCCGGACGGTGACCCGGGTCCTGCACAGTCAGGTCCGGGACGGGCTCACCAGGCGCGGCGTGCAGGCCGTCACCCCCGAGCGGCTGGCCGACACGCTGGACCTCGGCGTCACCGCCGGTGACCTCGACCGGCTGGCGGACGACACGGCGGCGGCCGCGGACGGGCTGGGCTACCGGCTCGGCCAGCGCATCCGGCTGACCCTCGCCGACGGCACCCCGGCGGAGGTGACGGTGGTCGCGCTCTACGGCCGCGGCCTCGGCTTCGGCGACCTGACCCTCGCGCACCACCTGGTCGCCGCCCACGTCGACGTGCCGCTGGACGACGAACTGCTGGTCCGCGGCGACGGCCTGACCCGGCGGTCGCTCACCGCCGCCCTGCGCGGCGACCCCGGGCTCGGGGTGCTCGACCGGGCCTCCGCCGCCGCGACGGACCGGTCCGGCGCGCAGATCGGCTACGTCACGCTCGGGCTGATCATCACCTTCGTGGCCATCGCCGTCGTCAACACCCTGGCCATGGGCATCGCCGACCGCCGCCACGAGTTCACCGCGCTGGCCCTGGCCGGTGCCACCCGGCGCCAGATCCGGCGGATGCTCGGCTGGGAGACCACGGTCGCCGTCACCCTCGCCACCGCCCTCGGCCTGGCCGTCGCCCTCACGGTGCTCGGCACCTACGCCGAGGGCATCACCCGCGGCACCGCCGGGGCGGCCGTCCCCGTCCCCGAACTCGCCCTGGTCCTCCTCGGCGCGGCCTCCCTCGCCGCCCTCGGCACCTGGCTCCCCGCCCGCACCACCCTGCGCCGACCGCACCGCCGGCCCTGAGGGGACCCGACCGGGCAGCACGAGCCGGTTCGCGGGGCTGGCCCCTGGCCCGGGCCCCGGTCTCGTTCGGTGCGGTCCGGCGGAGTCCGGCCGCTGCGGGGGGACGTCTCCAGCAGCGGTCAGGGCGGGGGTGGACCCCGGCGGACGGAGCCGAGGAGACGTGGAGGGCCGGTGGGGGACGACCCCTCACGAGTTCGAATCCCGCGTCCTCCGCCTGATCGAAGGCCCGGACCGCACCTGCGGCCCGGGATCAGGCAACGCGCTCGGGGCTTCCGGAATCCGTCGCCGTGGAGCTCGGTGGGTTCCGAGGGTGGGGGGCGGTGGGACTCGCGCGCAACTCACTCGGTCTTGAATTCGACCGGCCCGGTGCTCATCCGGAAGTTGCCGTTGGAGTACAGCACGGGGCGGGCCTCCTGGTGGTTTCCGCTGTACTTCTCGACGTGGCGGATCTCGATACCGCCGGGGACGGTGAAGTCGATGAGGGCGATGGCGACCCAGTAGGACAGGTTGCGGTTGTTGTACAGCGGGGCGGTGACGGTGGAGCCGCGGCCGTCCGTGACGACGGCTCGGGCGCCGTAGGACTTGAAGGAGCCGGTGCCGTTCTCGACCGCGCTGTAGGCGCAGATGAGGACGTAGCCCTGGAGGTCCGGCCGACGAATGGTGACGGTCTCCCGTCCGGGGTTGCGGGCGTCGCCGTCGAGGGCGATGTACGGGGGTTCGACCGGAGATCCGAGGTGCCGGTAGTAGATGACCTGCTCGGACTTGGTCGGCCTGGGGCCTTTGGGGGTGACGGCGCTGCGGGGTACGTGGAGGGCGTAGAGATCCAGGTCTGCGCCGGCTCGGCGCCGTGCCCTACTGCCACCGTCCCATTCCAGGCTGGCGGTGACGACGAGGTGGGGGTCGTCCTTGCGCATGTCGATCGTGGCCTGACCGCCCTTGCCGAGGGCGACTCTGCCGAGGGGTCGGGCGGGCCGGAGAAGGGCGGGCGAACCCGGCGCGGAGGTGGGCAGAGCGTGTCCGGGCGGCTGCGGCGGGTCGGCCGGGGCCGCCCGATCGGCACGGATGCGCGGTTGGGGCGCGCCGCCCGTCGCCGCTGGCGGGGGCGCGGGCTCCGCCGAAGGGGCGGCCACGGGCCCGGGCTCGTCCACGGCGATGCCGAAGTCCGCCGCCAGACCTGCCAACCCGCTGGACCACCCCTGTCCGACAGCCCGCACCTTCCACTTGCCCCCGCGCCGGTAGAGCTCGACGAGAACCGTCACGGTCTCTCCGCCGTCCATCGGCGGCGGAACGAAGACGAATCGCGAGGAACCGCACTCGATGCCGGCGCTGGGTGTGCTCTCCGTGCCGAAGCGGCCCTGGGGGAGGTCGATGTCGACGCTGACCACCACGGCGATGCGCTCCACCGAGGGCGGGACGCGGCCGAGGTCCGCCGTGACGGTGGGGCCGGCCGCGGTGACGCCGTCCTGGGACGGGTGGTTGTAGAACACCAGATCGTGATCGCCACGGACCTTGCCACCGGGGCCGAGGAGAACCGCGGAGACGTCGACGGGCAGGCCGGAAGCGACGACGGTCACCCGGCAGCGGGAGTCGGCCAGAAGCGCGTTCTCCCCCTTGGAGAGCGTGATGGACATGTGAACCTCCGGTGGCGATCCGCCCATGGTGGCGGCAACGACTCGGCCGCGCAGGAGAAATGGCGAGATTCCGGTGGCACGCGCGCGCGGCGTGGAGCGAGTGGGACCGGGACGGAGGCACGACACGGGCCGGGGCGTCGGTGCGCTGCGGGCCGGGCGGAAGCGACCGGGCCGCGGTGGTGGTTTTCGGGGCTTCGTCGCACCCCGCTCGCGGTGGTGCGCCATGCTTGGGGTCACGGGCGGGTCCGGGAGGGTGGGGCGGCCCGGTGGGTGTGGTGTTCCGTCGGTGGGGAGGGTGGGCTGGTGCTGGCCGGGTGGTTGTACGGGCTGGGGGCGGCCGGGTTGGAGCGGGTGCTGGTGGCGCGGCCGGATGCCGCGGTGGCGCCGGAGCCGCGGTCGGTGGGGGAGCTGGCGGAGCGCCTTGAGCGTCCGGCGTCGGTGGCGTCGGCGTTGGCGCGGCTGACGTTGCCCGGTCTGCAGGTGGCGGAGGCCGTCGTCGCGCTGGCGTCCGGGTCGCGCGGGGAGTTGGCCGGGCTGCTGGACGCGGTGGACGGCGACCGCGCCCGCGGGTTGGACGCGGTGCTGGAGGAGTTGGCCGACCACGCCCTGGTGTGGCCCGCCGGTGAGGGGCTGTTGCGGACGGCGGCGGCGCTGCGGAACGCGTGGGGTTCGCCCCTGGGGCTCGACGCGCCGCTCGGGCGGCTGTTCGCGGGCGCGGGCTCCGACGAGCTGGGCCGCGTGCTGACGAGGCTCGGCGTCCGGCCCTCGGCCGGTCGGAAGGCGGCGCGGCTGGCGGCGCTGGTCGACCACCACAGCGATCCGGCCCGGGTCGTCGCGCTGGTGGCCGGGGCGCCCCCGGCGACCCGGGAACTGCTCCGGCGGCGGGCGCACGAGGCCGCGGACCGGTCGGGCGCCGTCCTGTTCGGGGGCCCGCCGCCCGGTGCCCGGCCCGGTGAGCGGTGGGCGGTGGAGCGGGGACTGCTGGTCGAGGACCGCCACCGCTACGGGCCGGCCCGGATGCCCGCGGAGGTGGCGCTCGCGCTGCGCGGCGCCGACTGGCACGCCCCGTTCACTCCCGTCCCGCCCGAGGTGCGGTCGGCGCCGGTCACCGGCTCCGGCGTCGAACGGGAGGCCTCCGCCGCCGCGATGGCGTTCACGGCCGGTGCCGTGGCCGTACTCGGGACGTGCGCCACCGCGCCGCCGGCCCGGCTCAAGTCCGGTGGGATCGGCGCGCGCGAGCTGTCCCGGATCGGCAGGGCGGCGCGGTGCGACGAGATCGTGGTGCGCCTCGTGCTGGAGGCGGCGGGCGCGGCCGGCCTGCTGGCCCCGGACGGCGACCGGGTGGCGGCGACCGCGTCCTACGACGCCTGGGCCGAGCAGGACCCGGCCGGCCAACTCGCCGTGCTGCTCCGGGCGTGGTGGGCGCTCCCGCGGACCCCCGGCGGGAGCCGCGACGAGGACGGGAAGTCCCTGCCGGCGCTTGCCGGAGCACCGCCCTGCCAGGGCTGCGTCCAGGCCCGGCACGGGCTGCTCGCGGCCGCGGCGCGGCTCCCGGCCGACGAAGGCGCGGTGCACCCGGCGGACCTGGGGGAACTGCTCGGGTGGCTGCGCCCGCTCGCCGACGGACTCCCCGGGGACTCCACGCCGTTCGCCACCCTGATCCGGGAGGCGGAGCTGCTCGGCGTGCTCGCGCTCGGAGCGGTGTCCCCGCTCGGGGCGGCCCTGCTCGCCGTCACTCCCGGCGATTCCGAAGTCCTCGACGCCGCCGGAGCCCTCGACGCCGCCGACGCCCTGGCCGACGCCTGCCGGCGGCTGCTGCCCGCCGCCAGCGCGACCGCCCGCTTCGGCAGCGACCTGACGGCCGTGGTCGCCGGCACCCCGACGGCGCGCCTCCGTGCGCTGCTGGACTCCGCCGCGGACCGGGAGAGCTCCGGCGCGGCGTCCGTGTGGCGGTTCAGCACCGGGAGCGTCCGCCGGGCCCTCGACGCCGGTCTCACCGCCGACGTCCTCGTCGCCGACCTGGCCGCCGCCGCCGGCGGGCCGCTCCCCCAGCCCCTCTCGTACCTGGTGCACGACACCGCGCGCGGCCACGGCCGGGTCCGCGTCGTCTCCGCCGCCTGCGTGGTCCACGGCGCGGAGCCCGCCCTGCTGGCGGAACTGGCCGCGCACCGCGGGCTCTCCCGGCTCGGCCTGCGGCAGCTGGCGCCCACGGTGCTGCTCGGCCGGACCCCGCCGGACGAGACGCTCGCGGCCCTGCGCGCCGCGGGCTACGCCCCCACCGCCGAGGAGCCCGACGGGTCCGTCCGCATCGAGCGGGCCCGGCGGCAGCGGGCGACGAGCCCCGTTCCGTCCCCGCGCCCGCCCGGCGGCAGGCCCCGCACCCGGCGTGCGGCCGTCCCCGCCGCGGGCGGCCGGACGGGCGTCGACCTGCCGGCCCTGGCCGCCCGGCTCATGGACGCCCCGCAGGACGTTCCGGAGCCCGATCCCTGGGACGGCCGTCCGTACCACAGCGACACCGAGGAGATCATCGCCGGGACCGCCCGGAACCTGTCCTTCACCGACGCCCGCCAGCTGGCCCACGCCGTGGACGAAGGGCGGCGGATCACCGTCGAGTACACCGCCACCTCGGGCAGCACGACCGTCCGCACCCTCAGCCGGCTCGAACTCGACGCGCCCTACCTCCGGGCCTGGTGCCACCTGCGGGACGCCGAGCGGGTGTTCACCCTCTCCCGCATCCACGGCGTGATGCCCGGATAGGCCGGGTGGCCCGGGTGGCCCGGGGCGAGGTGGCCGGGGTCGGCGTCAGTCGGGCCGGTTCCGGGCCGTCAGCTGCTCGCGGAAGGTGGGGCAGGTGACGATGTCGGTCCGGCCGCACTGGAGGGCGTGGGTCAGGAGTCGGTGGGCGTGGTCGAGGTCGACCACGCGCTGTTCGATCTCGGTGAGCTTGGCGCGGATCATCGCCTGCCGGCGCGGCTGGTCCTGCTGGAACTCCCGGACCTCGGCCAGGCTCAGGCCGGCCTGCTGGAACTTGCGCAGCAGGACGATCCGTTCGGCGGCCTGCGGCGGGTAGCGGCGCTGGCCGTTGCGGCGTTCGGGGGCGGGGAGCAGGCCGTGGCGCTCCCAGAACCGGATGGCCGACGCGGGGACGCCGGTGAGCTCGGCAAGCCGGCCGATCGTCATCTCCACGGTCCGCGGTTCCTCCTCCGTCCGCCCGCTCCGGCGGGCCGGGGCGGCGCTTGACTTGAACCTTAGTTCACGTCGCAGAGTGGCCGTCACGCGCAGCGGGGGCGAACCGGCCGCCGCCGGAACGGAATGGGAGACGCAGGGATGACCAGCACGCCCGAGGTGAAGAACCGGGCCCACCAGCTCGTCGAGGCCGCCCGGCAGCTCTTCGTGGCCGGGGTGATGTCGCACTCCGGCCACGCCAACCTGAGTGTCAGGCTCGACGCCGACCGCTTCCTGCTGACCCCGGGGTTCGTCCGCGACCTGGAGCCGGACCAGTTGGCGACCGTCGGGCTGGACGGGCGGGTCCTGGAGGGAGAACTGCGCTCCGTCAGCGCCGAGATCATCACCATGCACAGCGCCGTCTACCGGGCCCGCCCGCAGGCGGGCGCGGTCATCCACACCCACTCGCCCGCCGCGACCGCCTTCGCGGTGGCCCACCGGCCGCTGCCGTGCCGCACCGAGCCGATGCTCCGCTTCGGGCAGCCGGAGGAGGTGCCGGTGGTGCCCTGGGGGCCGCGCGGATCGGACGTCTCGGTGCGGGGCGTCGCCGAGGTCCTGGAGCGGCGGCCGACGACGTCCGCGGTCCTGCTGGCCAACCACGGGCTGCTGGTGTTCGGCCCGGACGCGGCGGCTGCCGCGCACCTGGTGGTGGCGGTCGAGGAGAGCGCCGAGGCCGAGATCGCCGCCGCGGCGATCGGCGGGGCCGTGGACTTCCCGGCGGGCGCCCTGGCGGCCGTCCGGGCCTCGATCGCGCGGGTCGCGGCATGACCGACCGCACCTTCGCAGAGCGTTCCGAAGCGCTGCGGGAGCGCTACCGCACGACGCTCGGAGCCGTCCCGCCCGCCGTGGAGGACCGGCTGCGGCTGGCCCGGGACTTCGGGCGGCTCCCCACGGAGGAGGCGTTCACGGCGCTGCGCCACCTCGTCCTGGCTGACAGCCCGCTCGGCGACCGCGTCCAACAGCTGGTCCACTTCGGCCAGTTGCTGGCCCTCTGCCGGGCGGAACCGGCCCGGATCCACGCCCGGGGCGCACTCCACGCGGGCGCCGGGATCGCCGACCTGATCGGGGTCGCGGAGACGGCGCTGATCACCTCGGGCACGCCGTCCTACGCGCTCGGCCTGGAGATCGTCGCCGAACTCCGGCCGGACGACGACGACCACGGGCCGGCCCGCTGACCGTCGCAGCTCAGGGCTGGTGCGGACCGGGACGGGCGGCGGTCGGGCGGGCCGTGCGGAGCAGGTGGCGGACGGCCCGGATCGCTGCGGCGAGGGCGAAGCCGTAGACGGAGACCAGGCCGTGGCCGTTGTCCTGGGCGAGCCACATCGCGAGGCCGAGCACCGGGACGCCGGCGGCCAGGGCGATCTCCTTGGGGAGGCGGGTGCGGGTGAGGAGGGCGAGGGCCAGGGTGGCGCCCAGGAAGTAGGTGGCGCCGGAGCTGCCCGCGAAGTTGCGGGGGTCGGCGCTGGGGCCGTCGCCGAGGCCGAGCAGGGTGTCGACGCGGCCGGGCAGCAGGACGCCCGCGAGGAAGAGGGCGAGGGTGAGCGGGCCGCCCCAGTACCACTGGGCGAGCGCGGCGACGGCGGCCAGGGTGAGGAGGTTCCACAGGCCGCCGAACAGGCCGCCGTTCTGCATGAACACCGAGGTGAGTTCGCGCCACCAGCCGGACTTCGCGGGGTCGGCGTCGAGCGCGTCCATCGCCCCGGACCACGCCAGTTGGAGCAGGACCCCGGCGACGGCGGTCGCGGTGAGGGCGATCGCCGCCCAGGGGAGCGGCCGTCCGCGCAGGGTGTCGCGGCCGAGCACCGCGAGGCCGCAGTTGACCATCATGACCATCAGCGCGGCCGTGGTGACGTTGAAGACGATCGCCCCCATGTCCCGTTCCTCCCCCTGTCACGGTGTTTCCAACACCGTTCGAAAACCTGGTGGCGCAAAACTAGCACAGTTTTCGAACGGTGTTGGAAAACCTTGTACGGTGGGCCCATGAAGCTCACCAAGGAGCGCATCGTCGACGCGGGCATGGCCGTCTTCGCCGAGGTCGGCTACCAGAACCTGTCCATGCGCCAGGTCGCCGACCGCCTGGACGCCCACGCGGGCAGCCTCTACTACCACGTGCGCGGGAAGGAGGAACTACTCGCCCTGATGGCCGACCGGGTCTGCCGCTCCGCCTACGACGCCGGCAGCGCGGCCCTCGCCGCCCTCCCGCCCGCCGCCGACTGGCAGGACCGGGTCGCGACCCAGGCCACCGCCCTGCGGCTGAGCATCAAGCAGCACCCCGGCGGCGCCCAGCTCCTCGCCGAGAGTCCCGGCACGCTCAGCACCGGCGCCCTCGCCCTGATGGAACGCCTGCTGCGCACCCTCCTCGACGCCGGACTGCCCGCCGACCACTGCGCCGTCTGCGCCGACACGCTGCTCAGCCACGTCACCGGCTTCGTGCTCCAGGAGCAGAACCAGCCCGCCGCGCCGCCGTCCGTCACCGCCGAGCGCTACGCCGAGCTGCGCGAGCGGTTCCCGCTGCTCATGGGCCCGTCGATGCCGCGCCTGGGCCAGGACGAGAAGTTCACCCGGAGCGTGCGGCTGCTCTGCGCCGGTTTCGCCGCACCCGTTCGGGAGGGGTGAAGCCGGGCGGGGTGAAGCCGGGCGGCATGAAACCCGGGCGGCGGGAGAGAAGCCCGGGCGGCGGGAGATCCGGGCGGCGGGAAGCGCGGGCCGTCCCGCGGACCGTCAACTCCGGTGCCCGGGAAGGTTCGTGGCACGCCTGCGCGTCGGCACCGGTGGTGCTCGGTGCCGACGGTCGGCAGGTGACACCGGGGCCGTCTGGCTGCTCAACCGGCTCCGGCGTCACCGGGCGCCTGCCCGTGCCGCGGCGGCCCAACCACGGCCGCCGCGAGGCGGACGGGCGGGCGGACGGCGCGGGGGTGCCGGGTCAGAGGTTGAACATGCCGGTGTACGGCTGGACGACGCGCTCCTGTCGTGATCCGAAGTCGACCAGCACCGCGGTGTCGCCCTCGACGCCGATGACCCGGCCGAGGCCGTAGGCGTCGTGGGTGACGCGGTCGCCGACGGCGAAGTGCTTGCGCGGTGCTTCGGTCCTGGCTTTGAAGGGGCTGGTGGGCAGGTGCCGGCGGACTGCTTCAGATTTTTTCATCCACTCCAGTATGCGCCGCGGGGAACGGGGTTGGGCCTCCTCGGGCCACCCGAATTCTGCGGAGCCCAAAATTCCGGGTGTGTCGGACGACACGCCCGGGTGGTCCGGGCCCGGGAGCCGGCCGCCGGGGAGCGCCGCCGGGCCGCCCGGCGGCCTGTAGTCTTCGCAACTCGACTCGGAGGCAGTCCAGTTGACCGGATCGGCGGTCCGGGGGCGGTGGCCCCGGGCGACCCGCCGAAAAATTGGCATGGAGATTTCCGCCCGCTGCGGCCCCCGGGCTGCTACAGTCGAGGTAGTTGCAGTAGTGGTTCCCATGAACTTTGTGTGCGCCTGCTCGTGTAGCGGGCGCATTTTTGTTTTCCGGCGTTTTTTCCGGGCGGGCGCTCATCGCGGTGACTCGGCTTCCGTAACGTGCGGATGCCGGAAAGTCCCTTGAAGGAGATTTTTTACATGGCTAATGGCACCGTGAAGTGGTTCAACGCGGAAAAGGGCTTCGGCTTCATCGAGCAGGAGGGTGGCGGCCCGGACGTCTTCGCCCACTACTCGAACATCAACGCCAACGGCTTCCGCGAGCTGCTCGAGGGCCAGAAGGTCGAGTTCGACGTCACGCAGGGCCAGAAGGGCCCGCAGGCGGAGAACATTCGCCCGCTGTAGTTCCTACTGCCGCGGCACCCGCCCGGCGGCGAGGGCCCGCACCGTGTGCATCACGCCCGGTGCGGGCCCTCGCGCGTTTTCCACCACCCACCTCCGGCTGTTCCGGCCCGCTCCTGGCCGCCGACGGCCCTCCCGCGCGAACGCGCGGCGCCGTGTCCGAACCGGTGCCGCGTCCGAGCCGGTACCGGGCCCCGCGGTCCGGGGTTCACCGGGCCCCTGTGGTCCGGGGTCCGAGGTCTTCCGCTCCCGCCCGTTCGGTGAGCGCCGACCGCACGTCAGGCGCCGTCCAGAGGAAGGCCTCCCGCATGAACCGTTCGACCCGTCCCAGCCGCCCGCCGTTCCAGAACTCCGGCTCCCGGCCCGCCGCGGCGGGTGGTGCCGGACGTGCCGGGCGCGAGTTCGCGATGCCGGTGAGCACCACCCCGGCGCTGCCGCCCGTCGAGTCCTTCGACCAGCTGGACCTGCCGAAGGAGCTGCTGTCGGTGCTGGCCCGGCGGGGCGTCACGGCGCCGTTCCCGATCCAGGGCGCGACGCTGCCGAACGCGCTGGCCGGCCGCGACGTGCTGGGCCGGGGCCGGACCGGCTCCGGCAAGACGCTGGCCTTCGGCCTGGCCGTGCTGGCCCGGACCGCCGGGCGGCAGGCCGAGCCGCGCAGCCCGCTGGCCCTGGTCCTGGTGCCCACCCGCGAACTCGCCCAGCAGGTCACCGAGGCGCTCACCCCGTACGCCCAGGCGGTGCGGCTGCGGCTGGCCACCGTGGTCGGCGGGGTGCCGGTCCGCCGGCAGGCGCAGGTGCTGAACCGGGGGGCGGAGATCGTGGTGGCCACGCCCGGCCGGCTGGGGGACCTGATCGAGCGCCGGCTCTGCCGGTTGGACGCGGTCGAGGCCACCGTGCTGGACGAGGCCGACCAGATGGCCGACATGGGCTTCCTGCCGCAGGTCACCGAGTTCCTGGAGCAGGTCGCCGAGGGCGGCCAGACCCTGCTGTTCTCCGCCACCCTGGACCGCAACGTCGACCGCCTGGTGCGGCGCTTCCTGAAGGACCCGGTCACCCACGCGGTGGACCCGTCCGCGGGGGCGGTCAGCACCATGGAGCACCACGTGCTGCACGTGCAGAACGCCGACAAGAACGCCACGATCGCGCACATCGCCGCCCGCGACGGCCGGGTGATCATGTTCATCGACACCAAGCACGGCGCGGACCGCCTGGTCGAGACGCTGCTGGCGAGCGGCGTCAAGGCCGCGGCGCTGCACGGCGGCAAGTCCCAGCCGCAGCGCACCCGGACCCTGGAGCAGTTCCGGTCCGGGCAGGTGGCCGCGCTCGTCGCGACCGACGTCGCCGCCCGCGGCATCCACGTCGACGGCCTCGACCTGGTGGTCAACCTGGACCCGCCCGCCGACCACAAGGACTACCTGCACCGCGGCGGACGCACCGCCCGGGCCGGCGAGTCCGGCACCGTCGTCACCCTGGTGCTGCCCAACCAGCGCCGCGGGACGGCCCGGATGATGAGCACGGCCGGCATCACCCCCGTCACCACCAGGGTCCGGGCCGGTGACGAGGAACTCACCCGGATCACCGGCGCCCGCGTCCCCACCGGCGTGCCGGTCGCGATCCCCGACCCCGTGATCGAACGGCCCCGCCACAACCGGTCGACCGGCCGCAACCGCTACGGGCGTCCCGCCGGCGGAGCGCGCGGCGCCTCGCCCCGGCCGTACAGCGGGTGAGACCCGGCGGCGCCCGCCACGTGGCGCCCGGGTGGCCGCTCAGCGCCGCCCGATGCGGGAACTCAGCGCCACGCGAACAGGGACGGCGTGGCGTCGTCGCTGGTGTGCCCGCCCCGGCGGGCCTTCAGTGCGTGCGAGAGGGCGCGCACCGCGGCCCGCACGCCGGAGCGTGAGCCCTCGATGCGGTCGACCCGGTCGATCAGCCGTTGCTCGCCGAACTGCCGTCCGCTCGCGCCCCGTTCCGCGACCAGGCCGTCGGTGAAGCACCGCGCCCGCCTCCCCGCACCGTCACCGGCCCCGCGCCCGGCCCGCCGGGCCCGGTCCCTCCCGTCACATCCGAGATCGGCCCGGCCCGCCCCCGGCCGTGGTGCGTCCCGGCGGCGCGGGGGGCCGGGCGGGGTGCAGGGCCGAGGGCAGGGCCGGGTGGTGGTCTAGGAGAGGGCGGCGACCAGCTGGGCGGTGGCCGGAGTGGGGACGTGATGGGTGGCTCCGGCGCGGAGGACGGCTCCGCCGATGGCGTCGAGTTCGAGGGGGCGGCCGGCCTCGGCGTCGCGCTGCATGGAGGACCTCATCGTCGCCGGGAAGCGGTCGAAGAGGGCGAGCAGGTCCTCGGCGTCCGCCGGTGCCCCGGCCGCGCGGGCGACCGCGGCGACCTCGTCGAGGACGGTGAGCAGTTCGGGGCGGTGCCGGTCGCGGACGGTGCCGACGTCGGTGCGGTGCCGGGTGGTCAGCAGGGCGAACGGGGCGAGGAAGGAGAGCTTGTTCCAGAGCACCGTGCTCTCGTCCGGGCCGAGGGCGACACCCGGTCCGGCCGCGCGCAGCGCCTGCGCGAACGGTTCGAGCCGCTGGTCGGGGTCGGCGAGGACCAGGTTGGCGAACGGGCTGGTGTGGGCGATGCGGCCGGGGGCGGTGCGGGTGGCCTCGATCTGGATGGTGCCCGCGACGACCTCGGCGGCCGGGAAGCGGGCCCGGAGCACCGCGAGGTGGTCGACGCCGTTGAGGAGCGGGACCACGACCGCCGAACCGAGCAGGTCGGCCGGGACTCGGTCGAGTGCCTCGGCGAGCGAGGTCTGCTTGACCGTCACGAAGAGGGCGTCGACCGGCTCGCGCAGCACGGTGTCGGCCGCCACCGCCGCGGTGAACTCCCCGTACTGCTCGCTGTCGACGTGCAGTCCGTCCGCGCGCAGGACGGCGGCGGTCCGGTCTCCGGCCAGGCAGACGACGCGGTGTCCGGCGCGGGCGAGCAGGGCGGCGAGCAGGCCGCCGACTCCGCCCGGACCGAGGACGGCGACGGTCGGCTTGCTGGTGCTCATGGGTGCTCCTGGAAGTGCGGGAAGGACGAGCGGTGGGGCAGCAGTGGGGCAGGGGCGGCGGGTCGACACCCGCCCGTGCCGGGCGCGTCCGGAGCGCGCGGTGGCAGCGGGCGGGTTGCCGCCCTGGGCCCGGAACGATCGTCAAACTTCCGGCGGTGCAAGTCAATCCATGGGTTTGCTGGGAGAGGGGCAAGCCTAGGCTTGGGGCCGTGACTCTTGATGATCTGCGGGTGTTCGGCGCGGTCTGCCGGAGCGGCTCGCTCAGCGGGGCCGCGCGTGACCTGGGGTGCACGCAGTCGGCGGTGAGCCAGCACGTGAAGCGGCTGGAGCGGGAGCTGGGCCTCAGCCTGTTCGAGCGGCAGCCGCGGGGGGTGGCGCCGACCCCGGCGGGGCGGCTGCTGCGGGGCGCGGTGACCGAGGGGCTGGGGCTGATCGACCAGGCGGTGCGGCGGATCGAGGAACTCGCCCGGGCCGAGGGCGGGTCGGTGCGGGTCACCACCGGGGCGACGACCGTGCGGCACTTCATGGCCGCGGCGGTGGTGGACTTCCGGCGCCGGTTCCCGCGGGCCAGCCTGGAGTTCCAGACCGAGACGTCCAGCCGCGGCTGTTTCGACGCGCTCGCCGCCGGGGCGGTCGACCTGGCCTGGATCACCCTGCGGCCGGCCGGCGGGGACGTGGAGCAGCGCGCCGTCGTCCACCTGCCCTGGTCGCTGGCGGTGGCGGCCGGGGACCCGCTGGCGGACCGGGCCCTGGTCGAGCCCGCCGACCTGCAGGACGTCCGGCTGATCGGGCTGCCCGAGAACTCGACCGCGCGCACCCAGCTCGGCGGGTGGCTGGCCGGGTCGGGCATCCGGCCGGTCTTCGACACCAGCGTCACGGACTGGGACACCGCGATCCTGCTGGCCGGACTCGGGCTCGGCCGGGCGGTCGTCCCCACCCTGCCCGAGTGGACCGGCCCGGGCCACCCCGACCTGCGGCTGGTCCCGATCCCGGCGCTGCCCCCGCTCACGGCGGGCTGGGCGGTCCGCCGCTGGGACGCCCTCTCCCCGCTGGCCCGGGCCTTCGCGGACACCGTCGCCGAGCACTGCGCCCGCCGGGACGGCCGGACGACGGAATGGGACGTACCCGTTGCGAACCCGTCGGCGCGCGCCTAGCGTGAGGGGCCGTTGATCCGTCCACGGGGGAGAGAAACGACCTGATGGTCATTCAAGTCCGAAACACCGCAAGAGCATTGATCGCGGCCGGCCTGCTGTTCACCGGCGTGCTCACCGCCGCGCCGCCGGCCACCGCCGCCGGCACCCTGACCGCGCTGACCACGGTCCCGGCGTCCGACTTCACCCTCACCGCGGACTACCACCAGTACGAAGCGCTCGACGCGGCGCTGGTCTCGACGCTCGGGACGAGCGCCGTGCACACGGTGATGGACAACGCGAACCACGACCGGCAGGGGCTGGCGTCCTCCTTCTCGGTCGCCGGGCTGTCCACCGGCTTCCGGTTCGACGACGGCGACGACGGCGACTGCCAGAGCCTCCCGCAGGGCATCACCACCAGCCGGGACGCGGTGGGCACCGCGAACGGCGGCAACTACGACGGGCACCAGCTGGTGCTGGTCAGCTGGTACACGGCGGACGCCTGCAAGGGCAAGCACCAGCGCAGCCGGATCACCCTGGTCGACTGGGACGCCACCTACCCCAACAAGTACCGCAAGGTCCTGCTGGTCGAGCCGACCGGCACCCCGGCCGCGCCCAGCTTCAAGGACATCCCGATCCACGCCGGCGGGGTCTCCTGGTACGGCGACTACCTGTACGTCGCCGACACCGCGGTCGGCATGCGGGTCTTCGACATGCGCAAGATCCTGAACACCGACACCGGCGGCACCGCCGACCAGATCGGCCGCCAGTCCGGGTCGGTCTACTACGCGCACAACTACGCCTACGTGCTGCCCCAGGTCGGCACGGTCACGGCGCACACGTCGTCCTCCGTCACCGCGCTGGCGTGGTCGTCGATCTCGCTGGACCGGGTCAGCAAGTCGATCGTGACGACGGAGTACACCTGCCCGACCACCACGCCCTGCCCGGACTTCCCCGAGCGCGAGCCGCGCGCCGTCCGCTTCCCGTTCGCCCCGGGGGCCACCACCTTCGCCGCGTCGACCACCGCGAGCCAGGCGCTCCGGCTGCCCTGGTACCACCTCAACGGCGTGGCCTCGCACAACGGCCGGTGGTGGTTCAACTCCTCGGGCGAGAAGAAGCTCTCCTACTGGACGCCGACCGCCGGGTCCTCCACCTTCGCCTGGGTGGGCGGCGGCGAGAGCCTCTCCTACTGGGAGGACACCACCGGGCCCGACCTGCTCTGGTCCCTCCAGGAGACCACCGGCAACCGCAACGTCTTCGCCGTCACCCAGGCCACCTACGGCGGCGGCTGAGCCTCCCCCGGCCCCCGCGCCGTCCGGCCGCCGCCCGTCACCGCGCCACGGGCTACCGCCTCCCCCGCGCGTGCGCGAGACTCGGCATCACCCTCCCGCACGGAGCCCGCCCGGATCGTCTGCTGACCGGGCACGTGCCGGAGGGGCACGCACAGGAGGCGGCACGGTGGCGGAGAGCGGGACCCTGGACGGGACGGACACGGCGGGCGGGACGGACAGCGCGGGGAGTGGCGGGCGGGCCCGGCGGGCGGGGGTGCGGCGGCTGGGCGTGCTGGTGCTCGTCCTGGTGCTGCTCTGCCTGCCGCCGTGGTGGACGCTGCTGGCCGCCGGAGCCGACTGGCCGCTGCCGGTGGTGCTGGTGGGTACGGCGGTGCTGCTGGCCTGGATGGTCGGCTTCCCGTTCCTGATGGTCGCGGGCCACCGCTCGCGGGCGCGCGACGACCGGGCGGCCCGGATCGCGGACACCAGCCTGGGCGTGGTGTGGGTGCTGTTCACCTGGTCGGTGCTGGGCGGCCTGGCGGACCTGCTGCTGGCCGGGTTCGGCGTCGGCGGCACCGGCCGGGCCCGGGTGGTCGCGGCGGCCGTCGTCCTGGTGTCGGCCGGGCTGCTGGCCTGGGGGCACCACGAGGCGATGCGGGTGCCCCGGGTGCGGCGGCTGGACGTCCGCCTGCCGCGGCTCGGCGCCGGGCTGGACGGGACCAGGGTGGTGGTACTGGCCGACACCCACTACGGGCCGATCGACCGGGCGGCCTGGTCGGCGAAGGTCACCGGGGCGGTCAACGCGCTGGCGGCGGACGTGGTGGTGCACGCCGGGGACATCGCGGACGGCACGCCCGCCCAGCGCCGGGAGCAGTCCGCGCCGCTGGGCGCGGTCCGGGCCGCGCTGGCCCGGGTGTACGTGACGGGCAACCACGAGTACGGCGGCGAGGCGCAGGGCTGGCTGGACCGGATGGCGGAGCTGGGCTGGGAGGCGCTGCACAACCGCCACGTGGTGGTGGAGCGCGGCGGGGACGCCCTGGTGCTGGCGGGGGTGGACGACGTCACCGCGGCGTCCTCCGGCGAGGACGGGCACCGGGCCGACCTGTCCGGCGCGCTGGCCGGGGCGGACCCCCGGCTGCCGGTGCTGCTGGTCGCGCACCAGCCCAAGTACGTGCCGCAGGCGGTGGCCGCCGGCGTCGACCTCCAGGTCTCCGGGCACACCCACGGCGGCCAGATCTGGCCGTTCCGGTACCTGGTCCGGCTGGACCAGCCGGTGGTGCAGGGCCTGAGCCGGCACGGGGAGCGGACCCAGCTCTACACCAGCCGGGGCACCGGTTTCTGGGGGCCGCCGTTCCGGGTGTTCGCGCCGAGCGAGATCACCCTGCTGACGCTGCGCGCGGGCGAGGGCACCGGCGGGGCTGGCGGGGCCGCCGGGTGACGGCGGTTCAGCGGGCCCAGGACGGGACCCAGGCGCCGGCCGGGGCGGCCGTCGCGGCGGCGGCGAGGTGGGCGCGCAGCGCCGGGAGCGCGGGGTGCGGATCGTCCCGGTGGTGCAGCAGGGAGTGCGGGTAGACGGGGACGGGGTCGGTCACCGGGATGCGGCGCAGGCCGTGCCCGGTGGGCCAGACCAGCCGGGTGTCCTCGCCCATGAAGGTGGCCAGGGCGGGGGTGTCGGCGATGGTGTCGAGCAGCGCGTCGGAGCCGAAGTTGGGGCCGGTCGACTCGATGGTCAGCCCGAACTCGCCCGCCAGGGAGTCGTAGTAGGCGCCCCACTCGCTGCCGGGGAGGAGGCCGGGCATCCAGATCCGGTGCCCGGCCAGGTCGGCGAGCGGCACCGCGCGGGCGGCGGCGAGGGCGTGCCCGGGGCCGGTGAGCAGGTGCAGCGGCTCGTCGACGACCCGGACGGCGGTCAGGTCCTCGGGCAGCGGCCGGCCGGGCATGGCGACGGCCCGGAAGGAGGCGTCGACGCTGCCGGAGCGGATCGCGGCGACGGCGCTCTCGATGTCGAGCAGCATCACGATGTCCAACTCGACGTCCGGGTGGGCGCGGTGGAAGTCCCGCATCAGCCGGGAGGCCGCGCCGCGCGAGTTGATCACGTCGACGCGCAGCGGGCGGCGGCCGGTGCGGACGGAGGCGGCGGCCCGGTCGGCGGCCCGCAGCAGTGCGCGGGCGTGCGGCAGGAACGCCTGGCCGTCGATGGTGGGTTCGGCGCCGCGCGGGGTGCGGGTGAACAGCCGGACGCCCAGGTCGCGTTCGAGCCCGGCGATCCGCTTGGAGACGGCCTGCTGGGTGATCGCCAGGTCGGTGGCGGCCTTCTGGAACTGGCCCGCCTCCGCGACGGCGACGTAGGTGCGCACGGCTTCGAGGTCCACGGCGGGCCACCCTACCGAACAACGGACGGTTGTGGGCCGGTCGGCCTCCGATGGTCCGGGCGGGGGTGACGCGGCGGCGGGATCAACCGTCGTCTGTGCGGTGGACGGCCGGGTGCCGGCACCGGGGCCGGGTGCCGCCGCCGGAGCCGGTGGCCGGTTCCGGGCGGTCCGGCCGCTCCCGAACCTGGCGTTCCGGCGGGGAGCGTCCGGGATTCAGCCGCCGTACACGCTGTCTCCACGTCGGGTCGCCAGAGTTCCGGCCCGTGCCTAACTCACACTCGCGTGTCGGCGTCGCCTCCGTGTGCGCCGCGTCCCTGACGTTCTCCGGGCTGATCGTCACCGGACTGCTCGTCGCGCAGCCCGCCGCGGCGGCCGACCCGTCCGGCTACCAGAACGTGCGCATCAACGAGGTCACCTCCGCCGGCAACGACACGGTGGAGCTCTACAACGGCGGCCCGGCGGCGGTGAGCATCAGCGGCTGGAAGATGTCCGACGACGGCTTCTCCCCGCAGTCCTTCAGCCCGTCCGCGAGCAGCATCCCGGCCGGCGGCTTCGTCACCTTCAACTCGCCCAAGGGGCTGGGCGACTCCGACAAGGTGGTGCTCTACACGGCCGGCGGCACGGTGGTCGACCGGGTCGACTGGGCCACCGACAAGGCCAAGCCCGCGATCGCCCGCTGCGGCGACGGCACCGGCGGGTGGGTCACCGCCACCACCGCGGCCACCTTCGGCTCCGCGAACGCCGCGGGCTGCCCGGCCTCCGTGCCCGCCGCGAGCCGGGTCCGGATCAACGAGGTCGGCTCGGACGGCTCGGACACCGTCGAGCTGTACAACGGCGGCACCAGCGCCGTCAGCATCGGCTCGTGGAAGTACGTCGACGGCGACACCTCGCACTCCGCCGCCCCGATCTCGTCCTCCTCGCCGAGCGCGACCAGCATCCCCGCGGGCGGCTACGTCACGTTCGCCTCCACCATCGGGCTGGGCGACAACGACGCGTTGTTCCTGCTCGACGGCAGCGGCAACACCGTCGACTCGGTCACCTGGGCGACCGGCGGCGCCAAGCCCTCCGACGAGCGCTGCGCCACCGGCTTCCAGACCTCCGCGAACGCGACCTTCGGCGCCGTGAACTCCTGCGCGGGCAGCACCCCCGGCGGCGGCACCGGCGGCACCCCCACCGGCCGGCTGCTCGGCGGCGGCGGCTCGCTCACCAGCGGCTGCGCCCCCGAGGCGCCCGGCGGCACCGGCGCCAAGCCCGCCGGCACGCCGGCCTGGCCCGGCGGCCCGGACGTCACCATCGCCGACAACGTCTGCGCGTTCACCACCTCCACCGGCCCCGAGGGCCGGGACGTCAGCGGCCTGGCCTTCGACCCGGCCAACCCGTCCGTGCTGTGGGCCGCCAAGAACAAGAACTGGCTGTACAAGCTGGTCAAGAGCAACGGCAAGTGGGTCCCGGACGCCACCTGGAGCGCCACCGGCAAGCAGATCCGCTTCGCGGGCGGCACCGGCGAGCCGGACTCCGAGGGCCTGACCGTCGGCCCCGACGGCCACCTCTACGTGACCTCCGAGCGCGACAACACCAAGAACACCGCGCCCAAGGACACCGTCCTGGAGTTCGACCCGAACGCCACCGGCAGCACCCTGACCCCGCTCCACCAGTGGGACATGACCTCGCAGTTCCCGCAGCTCGACACCGGCAGCAAGGACGACGCCAACCTCGGCTTCGAGGGCGTCGGCTACGTCCCGGACAGCTGGCTGACCGCCAACGGCTGGACCGACCCGCTCACCGGCTCCGCCTACAACCCGGCGAACTACCCGCTGCACGGCGCCGGCCTGTTCTTCGCCGGGCTGGAGTACGACGGCACCCTGCACGTCTACGGCCTCAACTCGAACGGCAGCTTCACCACCTTCGGCACCGTCTCCACCGGCAAGCCGGGCGTGATGGACGTGACCTTCGACGCCGGCACCCAGCGGATCGTCGCCACCTGCGACAACACCTGCGGCGAGACCCACACCTTCCTGAAGGTCAACGCGAGCGGCGCGATCGTGCCGGACGTGACCTACACCAACCCCGCCGTCATGCCGGTCGACAACCTGGAGGGCTTCGCCCTCGCGCCGACCTCCACCTGCGCCAACGGCTTCCGCGAGGCGGTCTGGAGCGACGACGGCATCTACGGCTTCGGCTCCGGCACCTCCTCCTACGGGCACGCGCTCTACAGCGGCACCTTCCCCTGCTGAGCACCCCGCCTCCCGAGCGCACCGCCTCCTGAGCGCACCGCCTTCCGAGCACACCGGGCCCCGACCGCGCAGCACGCCGCGGCCGGGGCCCGCCGCCCGCGACCAGGGCCCGCCGCCCGGGACCGGGTCACTGGGGTGTCCGGATGGCCACGACCTTCACCGAGTCCTTCCTGCGCGCCGCCGAGCCGCACGCCGCCTGGGGCGCCGAGCAGTCGGAGGCGCTGGAACGGGCGCTGCCGGCCGCGCCGTGGACGGCCGACCTGACCGAGTGCGCCTACGAGAGCGGCGGCCGGACGCTGCGGGTGGGCCTGCTCGGGACGTACGACCCCGCGGGGCGGTCCTGGCTGTGGGGCTGGGCCGATCCGGGTTTCGGCGGGGCGCCCGTGACGGCCGCCTCCGCCCGGGTCGCGGAGTTCGGACGGGCGTACGGCGTACCGGAGTCGGCCGAACCCGAGGTCGACCTGTCCGGTTTCGCCGACCCGCGGCACGCGGCGGAGGCGCTGGCCTTCACCGGCATGGGCGTGCTCGGCGCGCCCGGCTGCATCGGGCAGGAGGCCGGGCCGCAGACCCGGGTGTACTTCGTGCCGGAGGACCCGTCACTGCCGCCGGCGCCGCTCGACCCGGTCACGGTGCCGCGCTTCCTGCTGACCGGCGCGGGGCTGTTCGGGCACGACGCCCGGGCCGTGGTGCGCGGCTACTTCGGGCACCACGGCGTGCCGGTGGCGGAGGGCCCCGACCTGATCACCGCCCGGCTGCCCGACGGGCGCGGCCTCCGGGTGTCGTTCGACCCGCTGGGCCGGATCGCCTCCGTCGAGGGCTCGGCGGGCGGGCGCTGACGGCTCAACTCCGGCTGTCCGAAGGGCCGTTCGCCGAGCCGTTCGCCGGATCGTCCGCGGGGCCGCCGGCCGGGCCGTCCGGTTCCCGGACGGGCTTGGTGAACAGCACGTCGCGGCCCTGGTCGGCGGCGCGCAGCAGCATCTCGGAGAGGTGGTCGAGGAACCGGGCGATGTTCTCCAGCCGCGTCCCGGCCGGGCTGGTCGAGCCGAGCACGACGACGCCCTGCCGGGCGGTGGCGGCCACCGCGGCGTTGGCGTGGGCGCTGGCCACCGCGGACTGGTACCAGATCTCGTCGTCCACCACGTAGCGCTCGCGGCGGCGCTCGTCGCGCTCCCGGCGGATCATCGACTGCTCGTCCAGGAAGGCCACCGCCTTGGAGACGGACGCCGGGCTGACCTGGAGGCGCCGGGCGAGTTCGGTGGCGGTCAGGCTGCCGGAGTCGGTGAGCAGCAGCGCGGCCAGCACCCGGGCGGGCATCCGGCTCAGGCCGGACTGCATGAAGACGGTGGTGATCGCCTCCTCGAAGGCGTCCACCGCGCCGGGGTCGCGCCCGTCGTCGGGGCGGTCGGCCAGGTGCGGGTCGCGGGGCGGCGCGGCCCGGCGGTGGGTGCGGTGCTCGGTGGCCCGTTGGGCGAGGTCGGCCCGGTAGCCGGCCGGGCCGCCGTTGCGCATGACCTCCCGGGTGACGGTCGAGGTCGGACGGTCGAGCCGGCGGGCGATCTCCGCGTAGGCCAGGTCGTCGGCCAGCCCCAGCGCGATCTGCTGGCGCTCCTGCTGGGTGAGCCTGCCTCCCGGCATCGGGGGCCTCCTTCTGCGGTGCGTGACGTTGCCGCGCCCAGCATAGCGTTCACCGTCATTTCATTGCAACGAATGCCACTCCTGACGTTGCGTTATCTCCAGGATCATTGCAACGATTTTCCTGCTTCTACCTGTGCTTATGGCATTTGATTGCAACAAGCTTGTTGCCCGATCCATGAACGCAACGTAGCGTTTCCAATGTCAGAAACGAAGCGGCGCCGCACCGGCACCGCACCGCGAACAGGGAGCACACCATGCAGAAGTTCGACACCGCCGCCCCGGTCACCGTCGTCCTGGACGTCCCGGCCGGTCTGGTCCGGTTCATCGCCGCCGACCGCACCGACACCGTGGTCGAGCTGCGCCCCGCCGACCCGGCCAAGGGCCGTGACGCGAAGGCCGTCGAGCACACCGAGGTCGGCTACGCCGACGGCGTGCTGCGGATCGTCACCGACTCCGCCGCGCACCGCCTGCTCGGCCCGTCCGGCGCGCTGGAGGTCACCGTGCAACTGCCCTCCGGCTCCACGGTCGAGGCGAAGAGCGCGGACGCCCGGCTCCGCGGCGTCGGCCGGCTCGGCGCGGTCACCTTCGAGAGCGCCCGGGGCTCGGTCAAGCTCGACGAGGCGTCCGCCGCCCGACTCACCCTCCAGGACGGCGACATCGAGGTCGGCCGCCTCACCGGCCCCGCCGCGTTCAGCACCCAGCGCGGCGACCTGACCGTCGCCGAGGCGGTGCGCGGCGCGCTCGAACTGACCACCCGGTCCGGCTCGATCGCGGTCGGCGTGGCCCGCGGCGTCTCCGCCTCGCTGGACGCCGGCACCGGCCACGGCCGCATCGACAACGCGCTGCGCAACGCCGACGACGTCCCGGCGGTCACCATCCGCGCCACCACCGCGCACGGCGACATCTCCGCCCGCACCCTCTGACCCGCCGCCGCCGCCCCACTCAGCCCGGCCCGGCCCGACCCAGTCCAGCACCGCCGTCCCCGCACCGACCCCCACACCCCCAGGAGCACCCCATGACCGGCCTGGCCATCGCGGCGAACGGGCTGCGCAAGTCCTACGGCGACAAGAGCGTCCTGAAGGGCGTCGACCTCGCCGTCCCCACCGGAACGGTCTTCGCCCTGCTCGGCCCGAACGGGGCCGGCAAGACCACCGCCGTCAAGATCCTCTCCACCCTGGTCACCCCCGACGCCGGGGAGATCAGCGTCGGCGGCCACGACCTGGCCACCGAGGCCCAGCAGGTGCGCGCCGCGATCGGCGTCACCGGCCAGTTCTCCGCCGTCGACGGCCTGATCACCGGCCGGGAGAACATGCTGCTGATGGCCGACCTGCACCGCCTGCCCAAGGCCGAGGGCCGCCGGGTGGCCACCGAGCTGCTGGCCCGCTTCGACCTCACCGACGCCGCCGACAAGCCCGCCTCCACCTACTCCGGCGGCATGAAGCGCCGCCTGGACATCGCGATGACCCTGGTCGGCGACCCCCGGATCATCTTCCTCGACGAGCCCACCACCGGGCTCGACCCGCGCAGCCGCCACGGCATGTGGCAGATCATCCGGGAACTGGTCGCCGGCGGCACCACCATCCTGCTCACCACCCAGTACCTGGAGGAGGCCGACCAACTCGCCGACCGGATCGCCGTCCTGCACGACGGCGTGATCGCGGCCGAGGGCACCGCCGAGGAGCTCAAGCGCCTGGTCCCCGGCGGCCACGTCCGGCTCCGGTTCACCGACCCCGCCGCCCACCGCGCCGCGGCCGACGCACTCGCCGAGGCCGCCCGCGACGACGAGGCGCTCGCCCTGCGCGTGCCCAGCGACGGCAGCCAGCGCGCCCTGCGCTCGGTCCTCGACCGGCTGGACGCCGCCGGCGTCGCGGCCGACGAACTCACCGTCCACACCCCCGACCTGGACGACGTCTTCTTCGCCCTGACCGGCGCCCCCGCCCTCCCGGCCCAGACCGCCGCCCCCGCCACCCAGGCCGCTTCTGCCGCTTCCGCCGCTTCCGCCAAGGAGAACGCACGATGAGCCAGCTCGCCCTCGCCGTCCGCGACTCGTCCACCATGCTGCGGCGCAACCTGCTGCACGCCCGGCGCTACCCGTCGCTCACCCTGAACCTGCTGCTCACCCCGGTGATGCTGCTCCTGCTGTTCGTCTACGTCTTCGGCGGCGCGATGAGCGGCGGCCTGGGCCGCTCCGCCTACGTCACCTACCTGGTGCCCGGCATCCTGATGATGACCATCGGCTCGACCGTGATCGGCACCGCCGTCTCGATGGCGACCGACATGAACGAGGGCATCGTCGCCCGGTTCCGCACCATGGCGATCCACCGCGGCTCGGTGCTGTTCGGCCGGGTGGCCGGCAGCGTGCTCCAGTCGGTGGCCAGCGTGGTGCTGGTCGGCGCGGTCGGGGTGGCGATCGGCTTCCGCTCGCACGACGCGAACCTGCTGGAGTGGCTGGCCGCGTTCGGCCTGCTCGCCCTGGTCGCCCTGGCGCTCACCTGGATCGCCGTCGGCATGGGCCTGGGCAGCCCCAACGCGGAGGCCGCCAGCAACGCCGCGATGCCGCTGATCCTGCTGCCGATGATCTCCAGTGCCTTCGTCCCGCTGCACTCGATGCCCGGCTGGTTCCAGCCGGTCGCCCAGTACCAGCCGTTCACCCCGGCCATTGAGACCCTGCGCGGCCTGCTGCTGGGCACCGGCATCGGCAACAACTGGTGGATCGCCCTGCTGTGGTGCGCGGCCCTCACCGTCCTCGGCTACCGCTGGTCCCGCGCCCAGTTCGACCGCGACCCGCGGTAACCACCGTCCGCACCGCACCCTCGGGGCCCTTCCGACGGCACGTCGAACCACCCGCACGGCAACGCGGTCGCCGCGGCGCGGGAAGGTGGATGACGAGCCGTCGGAAGGGCCGTTCCGCGTGCGCGCCCCGCACGCCTGCGGGCCCGTGACCGCCACCGTCACAGCCGCTGCCGCGGACGTGCGGGGGAACGGTGGGAGGCGGGTGGCGCGGAGGGCGCTGCGGCGCCGGGGGTCGACCGCCCGGACGCCGGGGGTCCGCGGATCGCGGCGCTGCCGCGCGGTGCGGCTGTGGCCGCCGCCGTTCCGGACCCGGTGCGAACCGCGAGGGAACGAACCGCACGAGCTGCGCGGGCCTCGTGTGGTGCGGGTGCCGGCCGGTCCTCAGTGGCCGGCCGGGGCGTCGGACGTCGTCGCCCGCCACCGCCGGCATCCGCTCCCGGCCGGTGGCCCGCCCCGGGGACGGTGGTCCGCCCCGTTCCGGGTCAGGTGGTTCAGTGTCCGGCGGCCCCCTGCGTCCAGACCGGGTCGAGGACGAGGGCGGTGAGCGCCTCGCCGTTCAGCACCGGCGGCCCGGCGTACAGGTCCTGGCCGTGCCCGGGGAGCGGGACGTTGCCGGACTCGGCCGTGATGACGGTGCCGTCGGTGCGGTACAGGTCGGCCCGCCACACCTGCGGGAGGTCCGCCGGCGCCGGCGGGAGGGAGAGCACCAGGGCGCTGCCGTCCGGCTGCCGGGTGGCGGAGCAGCCCGGCCGGTTGTTGCACGGGTCGGCCGGCTGTCCGGTCCCGTTCGGCAGGTGCTCGACGCTGAGCTGCACGGTGCCGGTCTTCGTGCCGTTGGTGACGGTGTACCCCGCGCCGATCGTCTCCGGCAGGGGTCGGCTCGGCGCCGGGGTCCCGCCCTGGAGCTCGGCCAGCCTCTTCCGCTCCTCCGCGTCGGCGCCCGTGCTCCGGCTGTCGACCAGCGTCGGCCGGCCGTCCGCGTGGTACCCGGTCGGGAAGCGGCTGCTGAGCAGGTCGGCGATCTCCGCGGGCGTGGTCGGCCCGGTACGGACGGTCGACGCGGAGAGGGAGGCGGACACGGAAGCCGTGCCCTGGCCGGCCGGGCCCACCGCGACGGTGCGCGACGGGCCGCCCGCGAGGGCGGTCGCGCCGAACACCGCGACCGCGGCCACCGCGGCGGCGCTGCCCGTGACGGCGGCGAGCCGCAGCCCCCGGCGGCGGCGGCCGCGGTGCACCAGCTCGGCCACCGGGGCCGGTCCGGCGGTGCCGTGACGGTCCGCCAGGTCCCGCAGCGCGCGGGACATCTCCTGGTCTTCGATGTCGTTCATCGCGTGATGTTCTCCTGGTTCTTCGACTGGATCAGCTGGGTCGCCCGGACCGGCGCCCAGTCCGACGGCCGGTCCGACGGGCGGTCCACCGGGCGGTCCTTCGACAGGGCGGTGCGCAGCCGGGCCACCGCCCGGAAGTGCTGGCTCTTGACGGTGCCGACCGAGCAGCCGAGGATCGCGGCGGTGTCCTTCTCCGACAGGTCCTCGAAGTGCCGCAGTACGACCACCGCCCTCTGGCGGGGCGGTAGTTCGCGCAGCGCCCGGTACAGCTCGTCCGAAGCCTCCGGCGCCGTCGGGCCCCCGGTGGGGGCGTCCGGCGGTTCGGCGATGAGCAGTTCCCTACGACGTCGCCGCCACCAGCTGATGTGGTTGTTGACCAGCATCCGCCGCAGGTAGGCGTGCGGGTCGTCGGTCCGCGTCCGGCGCCAGCGCACGTACAGCTTGACCAGGCAGTCCTGGAGGAGTTCCTCCCCCCGGTGCCGGTCACCCGCGATCAGCGTCGCGGTGCGCAGGTGCCGGGGCCAGGCGGTCCCGACGAAATCGGCGTAGGCGTCGTCCTCGGTTTCTCGGCTCACACCGACCAGACGCCCGGGCCCGGCGGAAAGGTTGTCAGCCCCGCCGACGACCTGCGGCCCGGGCCGCCACCGCCCCGGGGTCCACCCCCAGGGCCCGGCTCGGGGCCGGTTCGGGGTCGGTTCGGGGTCCGCCCCGGATGGCCCGGCGCGGCCCGAGCGGAAGACTCTTCCACGTCAGCGGGCAAGCGGCGCAGGGAAGTCGGGGAGGCCGGGGATGAGCACGAGGATGATGGGACGCGAGCTGGCGGGCACGGCCGCGATCAGCGCGCTGGTGGTGGCGCTCGGCGAGGCCGACCCGTCCGGCGCCGGTGAGCCCGGTGCCGGGGCGTTCGGCGCCGGGGCGTTCGGCGCCGGTCCGGCCGGGCTGGACGCCGCCGCGCTGCGGGCCTCGATCGCCGACCCGTCCGGCGCCGGGCTCACCAGCGCCGTGGTGCGGGTCGGCGGCACCGGCGGCCACTGGACGGGCACCGCGGGGACGGGCGACCCGGCCACCGGGCGGCCGGTGCGGGCGGACGGCCGGTTCCGGATCGGCAGCATCTCCAAGGTGTTCACCGCCACCGTGCTCCTGCAACTCGCCGCCGAGCGGCGGATCGACCTGGACGGCACCGTCCAGCGCCATCTCCCGGTGGCGCTGCCGGTCGGCCACCCGCCAGTGACGGTGCGCCAGCTCCTGAACCACACCAGCGGGCTGCCCGGCGGCAGCGAGCTCGGCGACGACGACGGCAGCGCCGCCTGGTTCGTCGCGCACGCCGCCGACCGCCGGACCCCGCAGCAGGTGCTCGACTCGCTGGCCGGCCGACCGGCGCAGTTCGCCCCCGGCACCGCCCAGCAGTACAACGGCGTCAACTACTTCCTGGCGGGCCTGCTGATCGAGCGGGTCACCGGCCGGAGCTTCGCCCGGGAGGTCACCGACCGGGTGCTGCGCCCGTTGGGCCTGCACCGCACCTCGGTGCCCGACGCCGCCGACACCTCGCTGCCGGACCCGAGCGCGCACGCCGTGCTGGCCGTGCCCCGGCCGGACGGCGGCACCGACCTGGCGGACGTCACCCGGCAGAGCCCGTGGCCGTGGGCCGAGGGCGGCATGGTCTCCACCGCGCCCGATCTGGAGCGCTTCCTCACCGCGCTGCTCGGCGGCCGTCTGCTGCCGCCCGCCCAGCAGGCCGAGCTGTTCACCGTCCCGGACGTGCCGAACTTCCGGGGCCCGGGCCCCGACCTCGGCCCGGCCGCCGGCCGGGCCTGCCTCAGCGCCGGCCTGATGCGCCTCTCCCCCGCGCCCGGCCTGGTGCTGTGGGGCAAGACCGGCAGCCGTCCGGGCTGGACCAGCGGCGTGTTCGCCACCCGGGACGCCGCCCGGACCCTGGTGTACTCCTTCACCCCGACCTCCCGCCGGGGCGCCCCGTTCACCGCCCAGTACCGGGTCGCCGCCGCCGCGTTCGGCCTGCCCGGGCTGTGAACGGGCGCCCGGCGGGCGGAGCACCCGGCGGACGGGAACGGCGGACGGGAACGGCGGACGGGAACGGCGGACGGGGCCCGCGCCGCCGTCGCGGCGGTACGGGCCCCGTCCGGGGCGGTCAGCGGGCCGGTCAGCCCGCGGCGAGCAGTTCCAGGGTGTCGATCACCCGGTTGGAGAAGCCCCACTCGTTGTCGTACCAGGCGACCACCTTGACGTGGCGGCCGTCGACCCGGGTGAGCGCCGAGTCGAAGATCGAGGAGGCCGGGTTGCCGGTGATGTCGGAGGAGACCAGCGGGTCCTCCGAGTACTCCAGGACGCCCGCCAGCTTGCCCCCGGCGGCCTCGCGGTAGGCGGCGAGCACCTCCTCGCGGGTGACGTCGCGGGCGACGGTGGTGTTCAGCTCGACGATCGAGCCGACCGGGACCGGCACCCGGATCGAGTCGCCGGACAGCTTGCCGTCCAACTGCGGCAGCACCAGGCCGATCGCCTTGGCGGCGCCGGTGGTGGTCGGGACGATGTTGACGGCGGCGGCGCGGGCCCGGCGCGGGTCGCGGTGCGGGCCGTCCTGGAGGTTCTGCTCCTGGGTGTAGGCGTGCACGGTGGTCATGAACCCGTGCTCGATGCCCGCGAGTTCGTCGAGGACGGCGGCCAGCGGGGCCAGCGCGTTGGTGGTGCAGGAGGCGTTGGAGACGATGGTGTGCGCGGCCGGGTCGTAGGCCCCGGTGTTGACGCCGTAGGCGAGCGTGACGTCGGCGCCGTCGGACGGGGCGGAGACCAGCACCTTCTTGGCCCCGGCGGTCAGGTGGGCGCGGGCGGCCTCGGCGGAGGTGAAGCGGCCGGTGGCCTCCAGCACGATGTCGACGCCGAGTTCGGCCCAGGGCAGGTCGGCCGGGTCGCGCTCGGCGAGGACCTTGATCCGGCGGCCGTCGACCACCAGGGTGTCGCCCTCGACGGTGACCGGGCGGCCGAGCCGGCCCGAGGTGGTGTCGTAGGCGAGCAGGCGGCCGAGCGCGGTGGGCTCGGTCAGGTCGTTGACGGCGACGACCTCCAGCTTGCTGTCGCGCTCCAGCAGGGCGCGCAGCACGTTGCGACCGATGCGGCCGAATCCGTTGACGGCGATGCGGGTCATGGGGTGGTGCCCTTCTCTGCGGCTCTCGCCCGCTGTTCCGGCGGGGCTGACCACTCCACTGTCGCTCGCCGGGAGGGGAGGCGGTAGTGGCACCCGTGCCACGGTGCGCAAGGATCGCGCCACGCCGGGCCGGGGTGCTCACTCGCCCTTGGCGAAGGTCCGCCGGTAGTCGCTGGGCGTGGTCCCGAGGATCTGCTGGAAGTGCGCGCGCAGGTTCGCGCCGGTGCCCAGGCCGGTCTCGGCGGCGATCCGCTCGACCCCGTAGTCGGAGCGTTCCAGCAGCTCACGGGCCAGGTCGACGCGGGCCCGCAGCACCCACTGCATCGGCGTGTAGCCGGTGTCCTCGACGAAGCGGCGGGAGAAGGTGCGCGGCGAGACGGCGGCGTGCCGGGCCAGCGCCCGCACGGTCAGCGGCCCGCCCAGCCGGTGCAGCGCCCACTCCCGGGTGGCCGCGAACCGCTCGCCGACCGGCTCGGGCACGCTGCGCGGCACGTACTGGGCCTGGCCGCCGCTGCGGTACGGCGCGGCGACCAGCCGGCGCGCGGTGTGGTTGGACGCGGCCACCCCGAGGTCGCTGCGCAGCACGTGCAGGCACAGGTCGATGCCGGACGCGGCGCCCGCCGAGGTGAGCACGCTGCCCTCGTCGACGAACAGCACGTTCTCGTCCACCCGCACCCCGGGGTACTTGGCGGCCAGCGCCCGGGTGTAGTGCCAGTGCGTGGTGGCCCGGCGGCCGTCCAGCAGGCCGGTCGCGGCCAGTGCGAACGCCCCGGTGGAGATCGCCGCCAGCCGGGCGCCGCGGGCGTGCGCGGCGCGCAGCGCGGCCACCACGGCGGGCGGCGGGTCGTCCCGGTCGGGGTGCCGGTAGCCGGGCACGAACACCGACTCGGCCCACTCCAGCGCCTCCAGCCCGTGCGCCACGTGGTACGAGAGCCCGTCCCCGCCCGCGACCAGCCCGGGCGCCGCCCCGCACACCCGCACCTCGTACGGCATGCTGCCGCGGGTGGAGAACACCTGCGCCGGGATTCCGACGTCGAGCGGTTTGGCACCGTCCAGGACCAGCACGGCCACCCGGCGCAGACGAGGAGTCGACACCCGCCCAGGGTAGGCGCGTCCCGGCGTCGGCACGGCGGCGTCCGGCAGCGTGGGCGGGGCGTGGCGGCGGTACGGCAGGGTCCCGGCGGCGGCGCGGGCGCGTCGCGGTGCCTCCCGGCGGGCCGGGAGGCGTCCGGTCAGTCGGCGATCCCGAGGACGCGTCCGGCGGTGTCGGGGTCGTCGATGCTGCGCAGCATGCAGTGCGCGACGTCGGCCCGGGAGATCTTCGACCCGCCGCGCAGGTTCCGCCCGTAGGCGATCCGGTAGTCGCGGGTGAGCGGCTTGTCGGTGAGCTGGGGCGGGCGGACCACCGTCCAGTCCAGGCCGCTGGCCAGCACCACGTCCTCCATCCGGGCCAGGTCCGCGTAGTGCGCCCGCAGCACCCGCTTGACCAGCGGCGTCAGCACGTACCGCATCATCGGGCCCTCGCCCGGGTCGTGCCGGGGCGGGTGCGGGCGGCCCGGTGAGGGCACCGTCCCGACCGGTGCGGCGCTCACCACCAGCAGCCGCCGCGCCCCGGTCTCCCGCATCGCGCCGACCAGCGCCCGCGTCCCGCTCTCGGCGACCCCGACGCCGGCCTTCCCCACCGCGCCGAGCCCCGACAGCACCGCGTCCGCGCCCGCCACCGCGTCCCGCAGCTCCGGCGCCCCGGCCGTCGCCAGGTCCGCCCGCACCACCCGCACCCCGGGCCGCTCGCCCAGTTTGGCCGGATCGCGCACCACCGCCGTCACCTCGTGCCCGGCCTCCAGCGCCTGCGCCAGCAGGTGCCGCCCGATCCCGCCGGTGGCGGCCACCACAGTCAGCCTCATCGCCCTCTCCACCTTCCCGATCATCATGACGTTCCGTCAATTTCCTTCTGCAACACCGGAGTTGGCACTTCCCAGCTTGTCCGGGTTGGTCACGAAGTAGATGTCCGTGACCTGCTCGCCGTCCGCCGACAGGTCCAGCACGAGCACCGCGAACGGCGCCTCCCCGACGAACAGCACCGCCGACGGGTCCCCGTTGGCGGTGGCCCACCGGACCCGGATGCCCTGCGGGGCCCGCGCCGAGCCGCCCACCAGCAGCCGGGCGACCTGCCCCCGGCCGCGCACCGGGCGCGGCCCGGCCGCGGTCGCCTTGCCGCCGCCGTCCGCCCAGAGCGTGACGTCGGGGGCGAGCAGCCGCAGCAGCCCGTCCAGGTCCCCGCCGCCGACCGCGGCCGCGAACCGCTCGGTGGCCTGCCGCCGCAGCGCCGCGTCCGCCCGGTACCGGGGCCGCCGGGCCCGGACGTGCTCGCGGGCCCGGTGGGCGAGCTGGCGGACGGCGGCGGGGCTGCGCCCGAGGATCTCGGCGGTCTCCGGGTGGCCGTAGCCGAACACCTCGTGCAGCACGAACACCGCCCGCTCCAGCGGGGTCAGCGTCTCCAGCACCACCAGCAGCGCGATCGACACCGCCTCGGCCCGCTCCCCCGGGTCCTCCTGCGCCGGGGCGATCAGCGGCTCGGGCAGCCAGGGCCCGAAGTAGCTCTCCCGGCGCCGGCTGATCTCGGCCCGCCGGGCGAGCGCGGTGTTCACGGCGGTGCGCACCAGGTACGCCCGCGGGTGGACCACCGGCCCGGCCTCGGCGGACCGGTACCGGCCGGACCAGGCCAGCCAGGTCTCCTGGAGGACGTCCTCGGTGTCGGCGACCGTCCCCAGCAGGTTGTAGACCATCGAGAACAGCAGCTCCCGGTGCCTGGTGAACACCTCGGTGGCCTCGTCCGTCGTCACGCCCGTCTCCTCTCCGCGGCTGCATCCCGAGAGTGTCAGCACGGCCCGGGTGTGACACGGAACCGGAGGAGAACCGGAACGAGTCCGGGGACGGGGACGGCCCGCGCCCTGACGTGGTGCCGTCAGCGGCGCGGGCCGTCCCCGCGGCGGAGCCCCGGCGAGGGGTCAGCCCATGCTCTTCTGCCCGTCCAGTGCCTCCCGGATGATGTCGGCGTGCCCGGCGTGCTGCGCGGTCTCGGCGATGACGTGCAGCACGGTGCGCCGGGCCGACCAGCTCGTGCCGGGGGCGAACCAGGGCGCCGCGGGCAGCGGGTGCGAGACGCCCAGGTCGGCCAGCCCGGCCAGCATCTCGTCGGTGCCGCGGGCCACCGCCTCGTACGCGGTGAGCACGCCGTGCAGGGTCTCGCCGGGCAGCAGCCGGAACTCGTCCGTGCGGGCCTGGACGTCGGCCTCGGTGAAGGAGCTGAAGTCCGGCATCGCCGAGGTGCCCCGGACGATGAACGCGGCCCACTGCCGCTCCACCGAGGTGACGTGCTTGATCAGGCCGCCGATGGTCAGTTCGCTGACGGTGGTGCGGCGGGACGCCTGCTCGTCGTCGAGGCCGCGGGCGGTCAGCCGCAGGAAGTGCCGGATGGCGCGCAGCTCCGCGATCAGGTCGGCGTGCTCGCCGGTCGGGCCCTCGGCGGTGGCGGCGGGGTACTGGCCGACCGCGGTCTCGACGGCCTCGGTGGTCTCGGTGGTCTGCGCGGTCTCGGTGCTCATGGTGGTCGCCTCTCCGAAGTGCGGTGCTGTCGCGGTGCGGTGCCGACGGGGTACGCCCGGACGCCTCGGGCCGGCTGCCCGGCGCGGTCCCCCTCGCTCCGTGTTCCACGCTACGGACCATTGCGGCCACCTTCCGTCCGCAATTGCCGGAGGATGGGACCCATGGCCGACACCAGTGCCCGCACCCTGCGCCTGCTCACCCTGCTCCAGTCCCACCGCTACTGGCCGGGCGGGGAGCTCTCCGCCCGGCTCGGCGTCTCCGCCCGCACCCTGCGCCGCGACGTCGACCGGCTGCGCGAGCTCGGCTACCCGGTGGAGGCCCGGCGCGGCGTCGACGGCGGCTACCAGCTGGCCGCGGGCGCCGCGCTGCCCCCGCTGGTGATCGACGACGAGGAGGCGGTCGCGCTGGCCGTCGGCCTGCAGGCGGCGGCGGACGGCGCGGTGGAGGGCATCGCGGAGGCTTCGGTACGGGCGCTGGCCAAGGTGGTCCAGGTGATGCCGGCCCGGCTGCGCCGCCGGGTGGAGGCCCTGCGGGCCGTGACCGTCCCGGCGAACTGGCGCGCCGACACCACCGCCCCGATCGACCCGGACGTCCTCACCGCCGTCGCCCTGGCCTGCCGGGACACCGAACGGCTGCGCTTCGGCTACCGGGCCGCCGACGGCACCCCCACCGAACGGCACGCCGAGCCGTACGGCCTGGTCCGGCTCGGCCGCCGCTGGTACCTGGTCGCCTACGACCTCACCCGCCAGGCGTGGCGCACCTTCCGCCTCGACCGCCTCTCCGCCCCCGCCGCCACCGGCGCCCGCTTCCTGCCGCGCACCCTCCCGGCCGACGACGCCGCCGAGTTCGTCCGGGCCGGGCTGCAGGGCCAGCCCCGCCCGCACCGGGTCGAGGCGGTGGTGGACGCCCCCGCGGCGACGGTCCGGCAGAAGCTCGGCGCCTGGGCCGAGACCGAGGAGGTGGACGCCGGGCGCAGCCGGGTGCGGATGGACGCCGACGCCCTGGAGTGGCCCGCGATGGCCCTCGGCTCGCTGGGGGTCGACTTCCGGGTGGTCTCCCCGCCCGAGCTGTCCGCGCTGCTGGCCGCCTGGGGCGAGCGCTTCACCCGCTGCACCGGCGGCAACGAACAGGCAGAATCGGGGCGGTGACGACACAGCAGCTGCTCACTCCCGCCGAGGCCGCCGAACGCTCGGGGTTCAGCCTGGACACCCTGCGCTACTACGAGCGGATCGGCCTGCTCACCTCCATCACCCGCGCCACCAGCGGCCACCGCCGTTTCAGCCCCGACGACATGGGCTGGCTGGGCATCCTGCGCTGCCTGCGCGACACCGGCATGCCGATCGCCGACATGCGCCGGTACGCCGAACTCGCCCGCGCCGAGGGCCCGGACGGCCTGCGCGGCCGGATCGAACTGCTGGAACGGCACGACACCGCCGTCCACGACCAGATCGCCCTGCTGGAGCGCCAGCGCACCCACCTCCGCGACAAGATCGACTACTACCGCAGCGTCCTCGCCGCCGACTGACGCCCGCGCCGGACCCCTCCCCTCAGACCCGGAGCCCGTCCACCACCAGCCCGAACAGGTGCTCGCTCCGCTCGGCCAGCACCGGCGCCTGGTCGGCGATCCAGCTGACGGCGTTGGCCAGCGCGAACAGGTCGGTGCCGGTGACGTCCGCCCGGATCCGCCCGGCCCGCTGGGCGGCGGCCAGCAGCCCGCCCCCGGCCTCCCGCATCGCCGTGCAGCTCGCGTGCAGCGGCGAGGCCGGGTCCCGGAGGGTGGCCAGCAGCGTGCCCGGCAGGTCCCGGTAGGCGCCCGCGCCCGCGCAGAACTCCCGCAGCCAGCCGACCAGCGCCGCCTCCGGATCGTCCTGTTCGGCCGCCAACTCACCGGCCCGGCACGCCAGTTCCTCGAAGCGACGGGCGAGCAGCGCCTCCAGCAGCGCCTCCCGGTTGGGGAAGTGCCGGTAGAGCGTGCCCAGTCCGACCTCGGCCCGCCGGGCGACGTCGCGCAGCGAGGCCCCGGCGCCCTGTTCGGCGAGCACCTGCGCGCCGGCCTCCAGCAGCCGGTCCCGGTTGCGCCTGGCGTCCGCGCGCGGCGCCCGGGCGGTCTGCTCAACAGACATGCCACATCCCGTCGTTGACATTCGGAGCGCCGCTCCGTTTAACTTTCCGGAGCAGCGCTCCGCATTCTACGGCAGCGCTCTGCGACCTGCGGAGGGGGAGACACCCATGACGATCGACAGCATGTGGGCGGTACGGCTGCACGCCTTCGGCGAGCCCGAGGTACTGGTCCGCGAACGGGTGCCGCGGCCGGTGCCCGGCCCCGGCGAGGCGCTGGTCCGGGTGCACGCGGCGGGCGTCAACCCGCCCGACTGGTACGCCCGCAGGAACTTCGACAACATCCCGGCCGAGCTGCGTCCGCCGCTCACCCTCCCGCTGATCCCGGGCAGCGACATCTCCGGCACGGTCGCCGCCACCGGCCCGGGCTCCGTCCGGCAGGTCGGCGAACGCGTCCACGGACTGGTCAACTTCCCCGGCCGGGGCGCCGGTTACGCCGAGTACGCGACCGCCCCGGACGCCCACCTGGCCCGCCTGCCCGACGCCCTGGACCACCCGACCGGCGCCGCCCTCCCGATGGCCGGCCTGACCGCCTACCAGTACCTCACCCAGCTGCTGCGCCCCGCGCCGGGCATCACCGCCGTGGTCAACGGCGCGGCCGGCGGCGTCGGCCACCTCGCCCTGCAACTCCTCCGGGCGGGCGGCGCCGGCCGGCTGATCGCGGTCGCCTCCGGCCGCCACCGGGACTTCCTGCACGAGCTGGGCGCCGACCGCTTCGTCGACTACACCGCCGGGCCGGTCGCGGACACCGTCCGGGACGCCGACCTGCTCCTCGACACCGTAGGCGGCCCGGACGCCCACCGCCTGCTCCCGGTCCTGCGCCGGGGCGGCCGGGTCGCCCCGGTCTTCCTCGGCGACTACCGCCGCGAGCACGCCACCACCGAACTCGGCCTGACCTTCAACGACCGCTTCTGGCAGGTCCGTTCCAGCGGCGAGGACCTCACCGCCCTGGACGCCCTGGTGACGGCCGGCACCGTCCGGGTCGCCGTCACCGCCGTCTTCCCCCTCGCCGACGCCGCCGCCGCCCACCGCCGCGCCGAACAGGGCCACCTGCGCGGCAAACTGGTCCTGCACGTCGCCGACTGACGCCCCGCCCCGGCCCGCCGCAGGCCGGCTACGCGGTCCGGGCGTCCCGCTCCCGGACCGTCGCGGCGCCCCGGCGCTCCCAACCCTCCGCCCGGACCACCACCTCCCCGATCCGGTCGATCGCCCGGGCGATCTCCTGCGCCGGGTGCCGGAGCGGCGCGCTCATCCCGGCCAGCGCGGCCAGCAGCGCCCGGAACTGCTCCAGCCCGGCCAGCCCTTCGCGGATCGCCCCGGCCAGGCCCAGCAGCTCGCCGAGGAACGCGTCCGCACCCGACACCTCCCCCCGCACCTGCCCCGGCGTCGACGCGGTTCGGAGCAGGTCCAGCACGGAGCCCACCGCCCGGTCGATCCGCTCCACGTGGACGGCGAACCGGTCCGCCCGCTCCCGCAGTTCGCCCGCCGGTGCGGCCAGCGCCGCCGCCATCCGCCCGGTCACCGCGCGACCGACGGCCCCGGGCGCGCCCGGGCTCCACGCCTGCCCGACCTGCGGGCCGAACCGCTCCATCACCTCCGCCAGGTCGTTGATCGAGCGGGTCAGCGCGTTCACGTCCTCGCCCACCACCCCCATGTCCGCCCCCACCGCGGCGAACCGCCCGACCGGCCCGGGGCTGTCCGGACCGGCCGAACCGCCCGGATCGAGCCAGCCGTCCCCGCCGAGCCCCCGGGCCGGGACCGGGGCCGGGATCCCGAACCCGGCCCGCAGCCCGGCGCGCAGCGCCCGCTCCAACTCCTCGCGCGCGTCGGCCAGTCCGCTCCGGCTGCGCTCGAACCGGATGGTCCGGATCAGCACGAGGTCGAACGGCGTCCGCCCGTGCTCGCCGAGTTGGCCGGTCGGCCGCCCCAGCAGGCATCGGATGCCCAGCTCGTCCATGACGTGCAGGTCCCCGTCGGTGACGTCGGCGATCACCACGTCGGCGTGCATGACGTACCGGCAGACCTGCCCGGTGGTCTCACCGGGTCGGGCGGTCAGGTCGACCCGGGTCGACCGCAGGCCGACGCCGTTGCAGGCGGGCAGCACGACCTGCTCGTAGACCTCCAGCGCCTGCTCGTGGGCGAGGCGCTCCAGGCTCCCGTCCTCCTGGTCGCGGTCGCCGACCGGGCCGATGACGAGGCAGCTCAACGCGGCTGCCCCGGCCCGGACGGGCTGGGCGGGGCCGGTGACGGTCATCCGCGCCCCTCCGGGTCGGCGTCCCGGGCGGCCGCGTACTGCGCGCCGCGCCGCAGGTCGTCGGCGTGGACCGGGACCTCCTCGATGCCCAGCGCCCGGAGCAGGCCGGCCGTGGGGATGCGGTACTGCCGTCCCGGCCGCAGCACCGGGCAGGGGAAGTCCTGCTCCCTGAGGCGGCGGTACACCGTGGCCGGGCAGAGCCCGAGGACGCGGGCCGCGGTGCGCACGTCGATCGTCAGCGGGAGGTCGAACACCTCGCTGAACCGCATGCCGCCCTGGACACCGCTCATCGCACCGCTCCGGCCGGGCGCAGCGAGAGGGTGCCGACCACGGGACCGCGCGGCCTGCGGGCCCGCCCCGCCACCTCGGCCAGGCCCATCCGCTGGGCCAGCGCACCGAGCCGTTCCCCCTCCCGCACGGCGGCCGAGGCGGTGAACCTGAGCTGCGCCGCCGGCCCGTCCGGCCGGTCGGGCGAGCCGATCGCCAACTCCCTTCCAGGTTGCCATGGTTGTGCGTCGGCCGATGTCCCGTCGCGCAGCGCGTGCCGGTCGGCGATCGCCGCCGCGTCCCGGCTCGGACGTTCCGGCCGGGCCGATTTCGCGGCGGCCCAGGCCCGGCCGGCGGCCCGGCCGAGCAGTCGGCGGGACGCCTCGGGGTGGTCGGGGTCGACGTCCGGGACGGCTTCCAGCAGGCCGGCGACGGCTTCGGCCTCGATGTCCCTGCGGTCCGCGGCGAGCCGGTCGGAGACCTTCCGGACGGTGCGCCGCAGGGCCGGCGAGAGCAGCCAGACCAGGTAGGTTGACCACTCCCCCTCCGGCCGCTGGGAGCGTTGGGCGAGCCGGATCGCCCGGGCCCACACCGCGCGGCCCTCCTCCGGGCCGGGCCGGTAGGCGAGGTCGCGGGCGGCGGCCGGGTCGAGCAGCCTCCGGTCCCCGGCCGGGCCGGGGACCTCCAGCCGGAGCCGGCGGTCCGGGTCGGGGTGGAGCACCCGGTGGTGGATGCTGTCGAGCAGGCCGGTGAAGGCGAGGGTCGTCATGGGTCGGTTCCTTTCGCTGTGGGCTCGTCGGTCGGACGGCCCGGTGGGAGCACGTGTCGGTCGAGGAGGTCGGCGGTGGCCCGGGTCACCCGGGCCAGCCGGCCCGCCGCCTCGCCCAGCCCGATCCGCACCAGGGCGCCGAGGCCGGGGAGCACCCGCACCTGCCCGATGTAGACGTGCACTTCGCCGATGTCCCCGCCGACCGCGAGGCCGCTGCCGACCTGCTGGTGCCCGCAGTTGACGCAGGCGCCGGCGGGTTCGTACGCCGATCCGGGACCGTCAGTCACGGGCGGTGGACGATGGTGAGTCCGCCGTACACGTCCCCGGCGACGGCGGTGCCGTTCCCGACGGTCTGGCTGAGCCGCGCCCGGCGGGGGAAGTGCCACGGGCCGTCCGGACCCCCGCCGGCCCCCGCCACGGTCACCGCCCCGGTCCCGGTCACGGCCCAGGTCCGGGCGCCGGGCCCGCCGCCCGGCCCGCCGCCCGGCCCGCCGCCCGAGGGCGAGGGGACGTACAGCCAGGCCGTCTGCCGGAACGCCGCCTTCCCGTTGACCGTGGCCTCCACCCGGGTGCACGCCCCCGGCCGCAGCTTGCTGTAGCCGCCGACCAGGACGTCCTGGTACACCCGGTCGGAGAGGACCGCGACCAGGTGGGTGACCGCGGGGTCGGACTCGTCCATCGCCCGTTTGAGCGGTTCGCTGTCCAGCAGCCGGTGCAGGTCGTTGCGGGCGGTGCCGTTGGCGTCGGGCGGGGTGCCGTCGATGGTGACCGGCCCGAGGTGCAGGCTCATCCGCAGCCGCACCGGCGCGGTGCGGCAGCGGGCGTTGTAGGTGGCGGCCGCCCGGTCCAGGGCGGGGACGAACCAGTCGATCACGGCCGGGAGGTGCCCCGGTGGGAAGCCCATCGCGAGCCCGTCCCCGCGCGGGGCCAGGAACGACCGCTCGTCGAGCACCTGCCGGAGCCCGGCCTCGACGAAGCTCTCGTCGACGAGTTCGGCGATCAGCCGGCTCGCCCCGGGCTGGGCCAGGGACGGCAGTTCGGAGAACCCCTTCGCGTCGAACGCCGCCATCCCCTGGGCATCGGGCATCGGCACGGTGGCGTTTCCGGGGGCGGGTGGTGGGGTCGGCACTGGCACTCTCCTCTGGTCGGCGGAGCGGGGCTCCACACGAGGATGTGCGGCGGGTGCCCCGGCCGTCCGTTCCCGGGATCGAAAAATCCGTGACGCAGGTCACGAATCGCTCGGATGACCACATATCGGACGCCTGTCCGGTTGCCGGTCAAGCCGCGATCCGGCCCTTAGCCCGTTCGGAAACTCGCGCGCACGGATCGCCCGGCGCCCCATAACCTCCCCCGCATGCACCGGACGCCACCGCCCTCTCCCTCCTTCGAATTCGGCCCCTGGCGTGCGCTGATCGGCGAACCGGCCTGGCAGGCCGTGACGACGAGGTTCGAACAGGTCCGCAGCCTGCCGGGCCGCCGGCTGCTGACCCAGGGCGAGCCCGGACCCCACCTCGTGGTGCTGCTGGAGGGCCTGGTCTGGGTCGAGCAGGGCACCCGGCGCGGCGTGCTGTCCTGCCACCTGCGCGGGCCGGGCGACCTGCTCGGCGAGGCCTCGCTGTTCAGCGAACCGCGCACGGCCACGGCCGTGACGCTGACGGAGTGCCGGCTGATCCGGGTCCGGAGCGCCGACCTGTACCGCCTCCTGCACCGCCCCCGGCTCGACACCTCGGTCGCCGCCCTGCTCCACCAGCGCCAGCGGATCGACCAGTTGATGCGGCAGTTCGAGGACCCGCTGACCCGCCTGGCGGTCGGGGTGCACCCGGCGGTGCGGGTGGTCGACGACGCCCGCCGGGAGTTCCGGGCGACCAGGCTGACGCTGAGCACCGCGAAGACCAGCCGCTGGTTGGGAGTCCGGCAGGCGTCACTCGTCCAGGCCCGCAGCAGGAGCGAGTTCACCCAGAACTTCGCCAGCCACCGCGGGGCGCTGGAGGTCCTGCGCCGGGACTGGATCCTGCGGACCGCGTCCCTGGTGTGCCGCTGACCCGCGCTCACAGCCGGGTGACCAGGACCGCCGCGACCAGCAGCGCGGCCTTGTGCAGCGCCTGGTCCGCCAGGTACATCCCGTTCAGCCCGGCCGTCCGCAGCTCGGCGAAGGCCGCCGAGCCGACGTGCCGCAGCAGCCAGCGCACCGGCCAACGGCGGTCCAGCCAGGCGTGGGTGGTCATCGACCAGGCGAGGGCGGCGGCGGTCCCGGTGGGCGACAGCGGCAGCGGGACGAACAGCCGCACCAGCGCCAGCACGGCCGCCATCACCAGGTGGTACTGGACGACGTGGGCCAGGCAGGCCCGCCACCCCCGGCGGGGGTCCGCACCCGCGGCGACCTCCGCCGGGGTCGGCGCGGCCTTGTGCGCCGCCTGGTGGTCGGTCTGCCCGAGGACGTGGTCGGCGAGGGCGTGGCCGGCCGAGAGGACCGCCCACACCGCGCCGAAGACCGCCACCGTCCCGAGCTGCGCGGTCCCGTTCACCGGGCACCGCCACGGCCCCCGCGGGCGGGCGCGCCCGCGGCGGTGTCCCGGACGTCGCGCCCTGCCGTGTCGCGCCCTGTCATGTCGTCTCCTGTCATCTCGTCTCCCGGTGTCGGGGTCCGGCACCGGGGTCCGGTGTCGGGGTCTGGGCAGCGGAGCTACTCGGCGGTAGGGTCACCGGCACGCTCGGGCTGGGTGATCTCGGAGGTTGCGGTGGAGTACGGCGAGTACCGGCGGCACGACGCGGTGGGGCTGGCCGCGCTGGTGGCGGGCGGGGAGGTGAGCGCCGGGGAGCTGCTGGAGGTGGCGATCGGGCGGGCCGAGCAGGTCGGCGGGCGGCTGAACGCGATCGTGCGGCCGATGCACGAGGTGGCCCGGGAGCGGGCGGCGGGGCCGCTGGTCGGGCCATTCGCGGGGGTGCCGTTCCTGATCAAGGACCTGATCCAGGACTACGCGGGCCTGCCCACCGGCAGCGGCTGCCGGGCGCTCCAGGACACCCCGGCGACCGCGCACAGCGAGTCGGTGCGGCGCTGGCTGGACGCCGGGCTGGTGGTGTTCGGGAAGACCAACACGCCGGAGTTCGGCAGCAAGGGCGTCACCGAGCCGGCGGCCACCGGCCCGGCCCGCAACCCGTGGGACACCGGGCGGACCCCGGGCGGCTCCTCCGGCGGCTCGGCCGCCGCCGTCGCCGCGGGCGTCGTCCCGGTGGCGGGCGCCAACGACGGCGGCGGGTCGATCCGGATACCGGCGGCCTGCTGCGGCCTGTTCGGCCTCAAGCCGGGCCGCGGCGTCGTCCCGGCCGGGCCCGCCGCCGCCGAGCACCTGCACGGCGCCGCCACCGACGGGGTGCTCTCGCGCAGCGTCCGGGACAGCGCCGCGATGCTGGACGTGCTGGCCGGCGCCCCCGACCCGGCCGGCCCGTACCTGCCGCACCGCCCGACGACCCCGTACGCCGAACTGGCCCGCCGCACCCCGGGCCCGCTGCGGATCGGCTTCACCACCCGCTCCCCGCTGGGCACCGCGGTGCACCCGGAGGCGGTCGCCGCCGTCGCGGACGCTGCGGCCCTGCTGGAGGGGCTCGGCCACCACGTCGAGGAGGCCGACACCGGCATCGACGAACGCGGCCTGGCCCTGGACTTCCTGGCCATGTGGGCCACCGAGACCGCCGCCACGGTGGACGCCGTCAAGCGGCTCACGGGTGCCGGGAACGCGGGCTTCGAGCTCGACACCCACGTGTTGGCCGCCGCCGGCCGCCGGATGCGCGCTCCCGCCTACTACGCGGCCCACCAGCGCTGGAACCTGTACAACCGCCAGCTCGCCGCGTTCCACACCCGGTACGACCTGCTGCTTACCCCCACCCTGGCCCAACCGCCGGTCCGCATCGGCGAGTTGGACACCCCCGCGGCCGTCCGGGCGCTGGCCCGGCTGCTGCTGCCGCTCGGCCTGCTGGGCCTGCTCAGCCGGACCGGGGCGTACGAGGAGGCGGTGATCACCAACCTGGCACCGGTCCCGTTCACCCAGCTCGCCAACATCACCGGCCGCCCCGCCGCCAGCGTCCCGCTGCACCGCACCCCGGACGGCCTGCCGCTGGGCGTGCAGTTCGTGGCGCCGCTGGGCGGCGAGGGCAGCCTGCTCGCCCTCGCCGCCCAACTGGAGTCGGCCCGCCCCTGGGCCCACCTGGAGCCCGCGCTGTGACCGGCCGGGGAGCGGAACGGCCGGGGAGAGACGGCCGGGGAGCGAGACGGCCGGGCGGCGGAACGCCCGGCGGTGCACTCGGACGTGTCCGAACGCCTGTTGCCCCGCGGTGACAATTCGCGCACCCCGCGAGGTCATTGGGCGGTGAGACTTGAGTCATCGCCCCGGACGACGGAACGGAAGAACCGGCGGGGGCCGACCCACCGATCATCACCGACCACCGTTCCTGGGGGGAACCATCCATGTCCGTGCGCGCCCGCCTCCGCCGCTCCTCCGCCGTCGCCCTGGTCTCCGCGATCACCGCCGGCTCCGCCCTGCTGCTGACCGCCTGCGACCCGTCCGACGACAGCACCGGCGCGCAGCCCGCCGGCGCCGCCCCGGCCCGCACCGCCTCGGCCGCCCCGACCACCCCGGCCGGCACCGCGAGCGCCACCCCGACCACCCCGACCACCCCGGGCACCGCCACCGCCACCGCCTCCGCCACCCCGTCGGCCCCGGCGAGCGCCACCGCGTCCTCCCCCGCCCGGCAGCAGCCGTCCGCCACCCCGACCAAGGCCGCCGCCGTCAACCGCACCAAGGGCACCGGGCTGACCGTCAGCAACGGCACCCGCTACGTCGTGATGGACGGCCGGGTGGTCGACTTCGGCACCGTGGTCCGCGACCTGGCCTGGTCGCCCGACGGCAAGCGCGCCGCCTTCATCGACGGCAACGGCAACCTGGAGACCTCCGACCCGGACGGCGGCCACCAGGTCCTGGTCGCCAGGGCCCCGTCCGGCGTCACCTGGTCCCACCCGACCTGGCAGGTGTTCGTCCCCAGCGAGAACGACGCCGCCATGTACCTGCAGCCCAAGAACAACCTGCAGTTCACCGCCGAGGACCACGGCACCCTGCGGCTGCTCACCGTCCCCGCCAACGGCGGCGCCCCGCAGCAGCTCGGCCTGGGCAACTTCAGCGACGACGACGCCAAGCCGCTCCCGGACACCGGCAACCTGTGGCCGAACGGCGCCGGGCGCTACGGCTCCTCGACCTACGCCAACCGCAACGACGGCCAGGTGTACCTCCGCGACGACTACCTGCGCCAGCAGGGCGGCGCCGTCACCAAGGGCTCCCAGCCCGACCTGTCCGACGAGGGCGACCTGGTGTTCGTCCGCTCCGTCGACGGCCACGACCACCTGTTCACCAAGACCGGCGGCTACGACGGCCCGGAGCGCGACCTCACCCCGCAGGCCACCGCGGACTACACCGAGCCGGTCTTCTCCCCCGACGGCAAGACCGTCGCCTTCCGCGCCCCCGACGGCATCTACACCGTCCCGGCCAAGGGCGGCGCCCCGGTCAAGATCTCCGACACCGCCGGCCTGCCCGCCTACCGCGGCTGAGCCGCCCCCGCCGCTCCCCACCGGCTCCCCGGCACCGGGGGCGCCACCGAGCCGTCCCGGTTCACGAATTCAGGGTCCGCGAACCGGGACCCCGCGAGACAGCCCGGACGGCCCCGCCGCCCGGGCTGCCGCACACCGCTACCCGCTACCCGCTACCGGCTACCGGCTACCGGCTACCGGCTACCGGCTACCGGCTACCGGCTACCGGCTACCGGCTACCGGCTACCGGCTACCGGGCGAGCCTGGCCAACTCCTCCTGAAGGTTCGGCAGTTGCTGGTCCGCGTCGTCGTGCGGCAGCCACTCGACCGGGTCGAGGAAGCGGAACACCACCCGGCTCGGGGTGATCGCGTACTCGTACTCGGCGAAGCCGACCACCGCGCCCGTCCCGCCCCGCGCGACCCCCCGCAGCACGTGCGCGGTGAGCTCGTCCGGGGCGTCGCCCCGGACGGCCGACACCCGGCGGCGGGCGTTCGAGCGGGCCAGGTACGGGCAGACCATCGAGGCGTACAGCATGCACGCCCGGTGGCCGGGGCCCTCCGTGGTGGGCGCCGTGTTCCGGTAGGGCCGGTCGGCCGCCAGCGCCTCGCCGATCGCCGCCGCCTCGGCCCCGCCGACCACCCGCCACACCGTCCCGCGCGGCATCAGCGTGTTGCACACCGAGCACAGCCGCTCCCGGGCGCAGGCCGCGGACCGCTCGTAGTCGGTCAGCGCGAACTGCGGCGTCCCGTCCTCCCACGGGGTGATCGCGGGCACCGGGTAGCCCCGCTCGTCACGCGGGCGGGCCGCCACCGCGGGCGGCTTGGGAACGAGGTCGAAGCGCATGGCCCCATCCCTATCACGCCCCCGAGTTCACCCGCGGGGCACCGCGTACTCGACCAACTCGGCACCGCCGGGTTCGAGTTGCCCCCACTCCCCGGGCACGTCCAGCACCGCGACCCCGGCCGTGGAGAACTTCTCCCGCACCCGCTCCAGCGCCTCGCCCCCCGGCTCCGCGGCCAGCGCCAGCACCAGCTCCCGCACCTCGGGCCGGTGCCCGACCAGCATCACCGTCCGCACCACCGGGGGCAACTCCCGCAGCAGATCCACGAGTTCACCCACCTCGGCGCGGTACGCCCGCGGTTCCAGGACGAGTTCGGGCGCGCCGCCGAGCTCCGGCTCGGCCAGCTCCCAGGTCTGCCGGGTGCGCACCGCGGTGGAGCACAGCACCCGGTCCGGCACCAACTCGTGCTCCGCCAGCCACCGTCCGGCCGCCGCCGCGTCGGCCCGGCCGCGCTCGGCCAGCGGCCGCAGCTCGTCCGGGACGTCCGGCCAGTCCGCCTTGGCGTGCCGCAGCACGATCAACCGCCGCTGTTCCGTCATCCCCCCAGTGTGACCCGATCCACGAAGCACACTCCACCGGACGCGCGGGCCGGCCCGGTGCCGGCGGAAAACCGGGCGACACCCCGGCCCCGTGCGGCTAGCGTCGGGGGCATGCGTGCCCTGACCGAGCCCGAGATCCGGGCGTCCTTCGTCAACTGCTCCAAGGGCGAGGCCAAGCGGCTCCCCGTCCCGCGGGGCTTGGCCGAGCTGCGCTGGGACGACCTGGACTTCCTCGGCTGGCGCGACCTCGGTGCCCCCGACCGGGCCTACCTGGTCGCCGAACTCGACGGCCGGCCGGTCGGCGTCACCCTCCGCTCGCCGAACGTGAGGCGCAGCCTGACCCGCACCAACGTCTGCTCGGTCTGCATCACCGCGCACGCGGGCAGCGGCGTCTCCCTGCTCACCGCCCCCCGCGCGGGCGCCGTCGGCCGGGACGGCAACTCGGTCGGCACCTACCTCTGCGCCGACCTGGCCTGCTCGCTCTACGTCCGCGGCCTGCGCCGCCCGGCGACGGTCAGCCGCCCGGACGAGTCGCTCCCCCTGGAGGAGCAGATCGCCCGGACGACCGCCAACCTGACGGCGTTCCTCCGCCAGATCCTGGCCTGACCGGCCTCACGGCGCCGACTGGTACTCCACCGTCAGCACGCCCCGCCCGAGCGCGTGCGCGGTCAGGTGGAACCCCACCTGCGCGGCCGGCGTGTCCGGCCCGACCCCCAGCGTCGGCACGTCCAGCGCGTGCACCACGAACACGTACCGGTGCGCCGGCCCGGGCGGCGGCGCCGCCCCGTCGTACCGGTGCCCCGGGAAGTCGTTGCGGACGTGGAACGCCCCGCCGGGCAGCCCCCCGTCGTCCGCCCCCGCGCCCCGCGCCAGCCCCGTGGTCCCCGCCGGCAGGTCCACCGCCAGCCAGTGCCACCAGCCCGCCGCGGTCGGCGCGTCCGGGTCGTAGCACGTCACCGCGAACGACCGCGTCCCCTCCGGAGCCCCCTCCCAGGACAACTCCGGCGAAACGTTCCCCGCCGCGTGCACGTGCGCGTCCGGCATGACCCCACCGTCCACCAGATCCGCACTGCGCAGCTCGAACGCCGGCACCGGCGGCAGGAAGTCGTACGGAAGCGGAATGCGCCCGGTCATCGTTCACCGTCCTCATCGAAGGTGTGGAAACTCCTCCGGCAGTCTACGGAGCCCCGCCCCGCCACGGGTGACACCACCTCAGCCCGCCCCGGGCACTCCACCACGACGCCTCGACCGCCGCCGCCGCACCGTCCCCGTCCCCTCAGCCCCTCAACTCCGCCACAACGCCTCGACCGCCGCCCCCAGCACCGTCTCCACCTTCCCCAGGTCGAAGACCAGGTCGAAGTGGTTGCGCCCCCCGACCAGCAGCTCGTGCACCGGCACCCCGTTCTCCCGGGCCGTCTCCGCGAACTCCGCCTGCTGCCGCCCGAACTCCCCCGTCTCGTGCTCCCCCAGCGCGAGCAGCACCGGCGGCAGCGCCGCCAGCGCGTCCGGCGCGGCGTACAGCGGGCTGAGCCGGCGGGCCCGGTCGAGGTCCAGGCCGAGCGGCTGGTTGACGTAGCTGAGGGTGACGGGCTCCAGGTCGTAGACGCCGCTGAGCAGGGCCGCGCCGCGGATCCGCCCGCGCAGTCTGGGGTCGAGCAGGGCGCTCGCCGCCAGGTGCGCTCCCGCGGAGCTGCCGCTGAGCACGACGCGTGCGGGGTCGGTGCCGAGTTCCGCCGCGTGCTCGACCAGCCAGAGCACCGCGGTGGTGACCTGTTCGGTGATCTGCTCGACCGTCCACTGCGGGGCGAGGCCGTAGCCGACGGCGGCGAACGCGGTGCCGTGCGGGACGAGGTCGAGCGCGGGGAAGACCGAGTCCTCCTTGCCGAGCTCCTGCCAGAAGCCGCCGTGCACGAAGACGTGCAGCGGCGCGCCGGGGCCGGCCGGGAAGAAGTCGAGCCGTTCGGGCCCGGCGGTGCCGTAGCGCAGCTCCCGGTGCCCGGCGAGTTCCTGGTAGGCCCGGCGGCTCTGCGCCGCGTACGCCGCGAGTTCGGCGTCGAAGTCCGCGGCCTTGGTGCTGGGCGAGTACTCCCGGTCGAGTTCCCGCTGGTCGAAGCCCCGGTAGACCGTCATGCCGCCGCTCTCCTCACCCAACCAGGTATAGACCAATACGGGAGCGCGCGGTTAGCGTGGTCACTCCCTGTACTTCCTTCTCCGGAGTTGCCCCGTGGAGACGTCCGTCCTCGCCTTCGCCACCGACCTGCTCGACGAAGGGGCCGACACCTTCTTCGGCAACCTTACCGACCGGGCGGGCGTCGGCGGCGTCACGCTGGCCTCGGTCTACCACGAGGCCCGCGACGTCTTCCCGCACAACCCGCGCCGGGTGCTGCGCTACCTGGAGCCCGGTGCCGCGTACTTCCGCCCGGACCCGGCCCGCTGGGCCGGCCGCCGGCTCTCCCCGCTGCCGTCCACCGCGATCGGCGCCCGCGACCCGTTCGCCGAGGCCGCCGAGGAGACCCGCCGCCGCGGCCTGAAGCTGCACGCCTGGACGGTCTTCTGCCACAACGACCGGCTCGGCTTCGCGCACCCCGACTGCGCCCCGGCCAACGCCTTCGGCGACCGCCACCTGACCGAGCTGTGCCCGGCCAACCCGGAGGTCCGCGAGTACTGCCGCACCGTGGTCGAGGAGCTGGCCCGGTACGGCGTGGACGCGATCCGGGCCGAGTCGCTGCACTTCCACGGCCTGGCGCACGGCTACCACCACGAGCGCTACTTCGAGGAGCTCGGCCCGGTCACCGAGGCGCTGCTGTCGGTCTGCTTCTGCCCGCACTGCCTGGCCGCCGCGAACGCCGCGGGCGTCCCCGCCGAACACGTCCGCGACACCGTCCGCACCGAGCTGCGGGCCCGCCTCGCCGACGAGTCGCGCGCCCTGGCGCCCGCCCCGCTGGACGAGCTGGCCGGCGGCGCCTTCGCCGCCTACGTGGACGCCTCCGCCCGCACCGTCACCTCGCTCGCCGCCGAGCTGGCCGCCACCGCCGCCGCGCACGGCATGCGGCTGACCTTCATGGACGGCGGCGGCCCCGGCACCGGCTGGCTGTCCGGCATCGACCTGCCCGCCCTCACGGGCGCCGCCCACCAGATCGAGACGCTCGGCTACGCGAGGACCCCGGAGGAGGTCCGCGAGAAGGTCGCCGCCTTCGCCCTGCACGGCGTCCGCCCGCAGGACATGGCGGTCATCCTGCGCCCGATGGCCTCCGACTGCGACGGGCCGGCCAACCTCGCCGCCAAGATCGCCGCGCTGCGCGAACTCGGGGTCCCCGAGGTCGAGTTCTACAACTACGGCCTGATGCGGCTGTCCTCGCTGGACCGCATCGGCCAGGCCCTGCGATGAGGTCCGGCCGCCGCGCCGGACGACCGGAATGCGCCGTTCGCACGGATAGGGACCGTTCCGTCCCCCGGCCCGGTCAACGCACCGTTAGCCCCGCCTGCTGCGCCCGGAGCGTCCCGAACGGTAGGCTTTCCGTGTGATCTTCAAGCGCATCGGCAACGGGCGGCCGTACCCGGATCACGGCCGGACCAGCACCCGCCAGTGGGCGGACGTCGCGCCGCGTCCGGTGCGGCTGGACCAGCTGGTGACCACCAAGGGCCAGTTGGACCTGGAGACCCTCCTCGCGGAGGACTCCACGTTCTACGGGGACTTGTTCGCCCACGTGGTGAAGTGGCGCGGCGACCTGTACCTGGAGGACGGCCTGCACCGCGCCGTCCGGGCCGCCCTCCAGCAGCGGCAGGTCCTGCACGCCCGCGTGCTGGAGATGGACTGACCGCACGCCGTCCGGGAACATCCGGAACCGTCCCGGGGCGTGGCGCAACCGGTGCCGGTACCGGTACGTCCTTTCGAGTGCCGTCATCCCCCGGATGATGATCATCTAGTACCTGCGCACCCGTTGTCGGATTAGTCTGCTGACTACAGCGGTTCCGCGGTCCGTTCCCACGGCCGCCCCGCGGTCACCGGCACCCCACCCTGGCACCTATGGGGGAGACAGACCATGAGCATGTTGACTCCCCGGGGTTTGAAGGGGAAGCAGTACCGCGTCACCGGAAACGCCTACCCCAGGCTCAGCCGGCCCCCGCGCCGCGGCCGGAAGGTCGCCGTCGCGCTGGGCGGCGTCCTCGCACTGGGCCTGGTCTCGGTCGGCGGCGTCCAGCTCTACGACGTCTTCACCGGCAAGAACGCCAAGGACGCCGCCGCCCAGGCGTGCGCCACCTCCTCCGGCAAGCCGCTGGCCGCCCCGGAGGGCTCCCCGTCGGCCGCCGCTCCCGCCGCGGCGGCCGCGGCCGCCGCCGTCTCCGGCGCCCCGGCGCCCGTCCCGAGCAACACCGCGGTGCCGCAGCCCGCCGCCGTCACGGTGAACGTCTACAACGCCACCGACAAGGCCGGCCTGGCCGCCCGCACCGCCGACGAGCTCCGCAAGCGCGGCTTCGTGGTCGACAAGGTGGGCAACGCGCCCGCCGCGCTCGACAAGAAGGTCCCCGGCACCGCGCAGATCGTCAGCGGCCCCGGCGGCCTCGGCGCGGCCACCCTGCTGTCCTCCCAGGTCGCCACCGCGACCGCCACCGAGGACACCCGGGCCGACGCCACCGTCGACTTCGTCATCGGCGACACCTTCAGCGCGCTCGCCGACCCGGCCCAGGCCGCCGCCGCCCTCGCCGAACTCACCAAGCCCTCCCCCACCCCGGAGCCCGGCCACTGCTGAGCCCCGGCGCTCCCGCGGCAGCACGACGAAGGTCCGGCCGGAGGCGGAACCACCGCCCCGGCCGGACCTCCGCCGTTCCTACCGTCCTACCGTCCTACTGCCCGTACCGTCCTCAGCCGGCCGTGCCGTACAGCCGGTCGCCCGCGTCGCCCAGCCCCGGCACGATGTACCCGTGCTCGTTGAGCCGCTCGTCGACCGCCGCGGTGACCACCGTGACCGGCCGCCCCGCCAGCTCGCGCTCCATCAGCGCGACGCCCTCGGGCGCGGCCAGCAGCACCACGGCGGTGACGTCGGTGGCGCCCCGGTCGAGCAGCATCCGGATCGCCGCGACCAGGGTGCCGCCGGTGGCGAGCATCGGGTCGAGGACGTAGATCTGCCGCCCGGAGAGGTCGTCCGGCATCCGGGTCGCGTAGGTCGACGCCTCCAGCGTCTCCTCGTTGCGCACCATCCCGAGGAAGCCGACCTCGGCGGTGGGCAGCAGCCGGGTCATGCCGTCGAGCATGCCGAGGCCGGCCCGGAGGATCGGGACGACCAGCGGGCGCGGGTAGGAGAGCCGGGTGCCCCGGGTGACGGCGACCGGGGTGGTGATCTCGACCGTGTCGGTACGGACGTCCCTGGTCGCCTCGTACGCGAGCAGGGTCACCAGCTCGTCGGTGAGCCGCCGGAAGGTCGGCGAGTCCGTGCGCTCGTCGCGCAGGGTGGACAGCTTGTGGGCGACCAGCGGGTGGTCGACGACGTGGAGACGCATGACACCAACGGTAACGGGCGCGGGTACGTGTGTACGACTCCGTACGAACCGGGACGACCGGGATGACCCGCCGGATGCGCCGCGGTCCGTCCGCGATCACGGAACTCGGGCCGCTCCTGTGGTATCGGCGGGGCCGATCTGGGAAAGTCGGAACCTATGAAGAGCAACCCGACGCGGGCATCCACCGCCGGCGCGGGCGGGTCAGGCTCGACAGACGAGTCCCGTCCGGAGTCAGAGAACGGCGCGCAGCGCGCCGCGGAGACCGACGCGGAACGGCGCAAGCGCCGGGCCGTGTTCCTCCGCGAGTTGGCCGAGGCCCGGGAGTTGCGGGCCCGGGTGCAGCCGAGACGGACCAAGGAGCGCCGGATGCGCGAGGCGCTGCGGATGCGCACCTTCCGGACCTGACCGCCGGGGGCCGCGCCCCGCACCGGAGTTGCGCCCCGCGGGGCCCCGGACGCCCCCTCCGCGAGGGGCCGGGCGGTCAGGATCCGCGCCCCGAGCGGCCGGAAGCCGACCATTCCGACACGACCTGCGAAGACGCGCTGCCGAACACTCCCCGCAGCGGCGGGCTTTCTGTCACGATGCGGTGGGACGGTCCGAACAGCGGACCTCCTTCTGGCGCGGGGGCGGCCGGACCGCACCCGCCCGAGATCGCCGACAGCCGAGACCAATCTTGGGAGTGTCCCTGGTGGCGTACTTCGCTGCAGTGCTTGCTCGCACCGGTGCCGGGTGGGATGTGAGCGAGACGGAACTCGACGACGTAGAGACCCTGGCCGACCTGACCGACCTGGCCCGCGAAGCGGCCGAGGACGACGACACCGTGCTGGTCTTCATCGAGCAGGAGGACGCGTGGTTCGCGGTCCTGCGCATCGACGGTGAGGACGACCCGCGGATCTTCGTCTCCGACGCGGCGGCCGCGGCGCGCAGTTCGTACGGCGCGGTGCTCACCGACGAGTTGATCGAACAGGACGGGGAGGCCGACTTCGACGACCTCGACGGTCTCGTCGCCGGGCTCGACGACGAGGACGCCGAGGACGGCGCGGTCGCCGAGGACGAGGACGAGGAGCCGGTCGGCGGGCGGGGCGCGAGCCCGATCGGGCCGATCGGCGACTCCGAGCTGCTGACCGAGTTCGGGATGACCGCGGCCGACCTGCTGGAGCTGGCCGGCGAGGGGGCCGCGCCCGGCGACGCGCTGGGCGAGATCGCCGAGGCGCTGGGCTGCGGCGAGGTCCTGGAGGCCGTTCGGTAGCGGCGGGCCCGGTGCCCGACACTGGGTCCATGCAGCCCGTTCCCGCCCCCCTCACCGACCCCGCCGACCCGGGCGAACGGCCGCGGATCGCCCCGCTGCCCGCCCCCGAACGCCCCGACCCGGTCCGCGACCGGTGGCAGGACCGGATGCGCCTCGCGATCGAGGAGGCCGCACTGGCCACCGTCACCGGTGACGTCCCGGTCGGGGCGTTCGTCCTCGGACCGGACGGCACCGTGCTCGGCCGCGGCCACAACGTCCGCGAGGCGGTGGGCGACCCCACCGGCCACGCCGAGGTGGTGGCGATCCGGCAGGCCGCCCGAACCGTCGGGGAGTGGCGCCTGACCGGCTGCACCCTGGTCGTCACCCTGGAGCCCTGCACCATGTGCGCGGGCGCGATCGTCCTCTCCCGCCTCGCCCGCGTCGTCTTCGGCGCCCACGACCCGAAGGCCGGCGCGGCCGGCTCCCTCTTCGACGTGGTCCGCGACAACCGCCTCAACCACCGCCCCGAGGTGGTCGGCGGCGTCCTCGCCGACGAGTGCACCGCCCAACTGCTGGCCTTCTTCGACACCCGGCGCTGAGCCCCCGACAACGGATTTCGCCCCGCCTCGCCGATCCGGTAGAGTTCCCCTCGGTAGCGTGTCCGAGCGGCCAAAGGAGCACGCCTCGAAAGCGTGTGTGGGGGCAACTCCACCGTGGGTTCGAATCCCACCGCTACCGCCACTGAGCAGGACGAACGAAGGGCCCGACCGGCTTCCGGTCGGGCCCTTCGCCGTGCCGGGACCGCTTCCGGCCCGAGGGGAGGCGGGCGGAGCGGCGAGAGGCTCCGCACTCCCGGGCGGTTGACCACCGTGCCCATCGGGAGTGCGGAGCCTGGACGGACCTCGCGGTCCGCGGTGGGGGCAGCAGCTCCGGGGGGACGAGCCGCTGCCCCTGGCGGAGGTCCCACAACCGGGTCCGCGTCGGGGGAAGCCGCGGGGCCCGGTCCCACAGCGGGGACCTCCGGATCGCCGTACCGGGGATTCCTGCCAGATCCTCGGTACATCAACCATCCTGCCGCGCCGCCCCGCTGGGGACATCCGGAGAAAGCCCCGTCCGCGCGGGACCTTCGTCCCCGCGGGTGAACACGTCCCTCACCCGTTGCGCCGTCCGGTGGATAAGCTGCCGGGTGGCAGGGCCGTGCGGGGAGAGGACGGCGGCCCGACTCAGGGAGGCAGGCCCGTTCGATGGCTCAGGCGAAGAAGGTGGCCATGTGGATCCTGGTCGTCTTCGTCATCTACACGATCATCACCTCACCGGAGCGCTCGGCGGACCTGGTGAAGTCCGGGTTCGTGGGCATCTCGGACGCCGCCAGGGCGGTCGGCTCGTTCATGACCGGACTGGTGCGCTAGTACCGTTGCGGGGTCCGTCCGTCGGGGGCGCGCCCGCGACCGGGCGCGCCCCCTCCCACCCGCGAGGAGCGGCATCGTGATCCGGCACCTGGTCCTGTTCAAGCTGAACGAAGGCGTCACCAAGGAGGACCCGCGGGCCGTCGCGGGCGCCGCGGCGTTCGCCGAGCTCGGCGCGCTGATCCCCGAGCTGCGCGAGTGGGAGTGCGGCTGGAACTTCGCCGAGCGGGACATCGCCCAGGACTTCGCCGTCAACAGCCTGGTCGCGGACCGCGAGGCGCTGGCCGCCTACCTGGGCCACCCGGCCCATCAGGCCGCCGCCGCGCAGTGGCGCGAGTTCGCCACCTGGGTGATCGCCGACCTGGAGGTCTGACCCTCCCCCGCCATCCGTCGCACACGCACGACCCGGCGGCCCCCGCCCTCCGCCCGCGGACGGGGGCCGCAGCACACTCCGCCGAATGCTGGACGGTCCGTCAACACGCCTCCATCGGGTGCTTGCCCGGCCACAGAGCGACTTGTGATGCTATGACCGGTTTTGCCGGAAATTGGCGAGGTGGTTGACGAGGGAGGGGTGACGTGTCCGTACGGACGCAGCAGGGCAGTGCTCCGGAGGACCGGACCGAGGACGGGCCGGACCCCGTCGAGCTGGCCTCCCGCCGCCCCGGCACCCGCGGCGCGGTGGACGTCCGCACCCTCACCCGGATCCTGTTCGAACGGCTCGCCGAACTCCCGGCCGACGCCCCCGAGCGCGCCCGGGTCCGCTCCGCCCTGATCGAGATCAACATCCCGCTGGTCCGCTACGCCGCCACCCGCTTCCGCAGCCGCAGCGAGCCGATGGAGGACATCGTCCAGGTCGGCACCATCGGCCTGATCAACGCCATCGACCGCTTCGACCCCGAGCGCGGCGTCCAGTTCCCCACCTACGCACTGCCCACCATCCTCGGTGAGATCAAGCGCTACTTCCGCGACAACGTCCGCACCATGCACGTCCCGCGCCGGCTCCAGGAGCTCTGGGTGCAGGTCAGCGGCGCCATGGAGGAGCTGACCGTCACCCACGGACGGGCCCCCAAGGTCCCCGAGATCGCCGCCAACCTGCGCATCCCCGAGGAGGACGTCCGGGCCTGCCTGGACGCCGGCCGCGCCTACAACGCCGCCTCCCTGGAGGCCGCCCAGGAGCACGAGGGCGGCCTCGCCCTGCTCGACCGGCTCGGCTACGAGGACTCCGCCCTCACCGACGTCGAGCACCGCGACATGGTCCGCCACCTGCTGGTGCAGCTCCCCGAGCGGGAGCGCCGGATCATCATGCTGCGGTTCTTCGCCAACCTCACCCAGTCGCAGATCTCCACCGAACTCGGCATGTCCCAGATGCACGTCTCCCGGCTGCTGTCCCGGATCCTCTCCCGGCTGCGCACCGGCAACTCCTGGGAGGAGTGAGTCGTCCCTGTTGCCGCGTGTCACCGGCGGGTGACGAGTCGCGACGAACGGGTTTGCCGGGGCCGGTGGGCCGGTATTGAGCAGTCAGACCCGTCAGCCGGGAACCACTGCGCGGTGGCGACCGTTCGACAGCCAGTCACAAGGGGGTGGGCGCGTGTTCACAGAACCGGGCAGTGCGGTCATCGAAGTCGAGGCCGAAGCCGTCGTCGTACCGATCCCGGCCCAGGCCGGTCCCGCCGAGGCCCCCGACCGGGCCCTCGACACCCGTACGCTCTCCCGCACGCTGTTCCGCCGGCTCGCCGGGCTGACGGCCGGCAGCGCGGAGCACACCTACGTCCGGGACACCCTGATCGAGCTCAACCTGCCGCTGGTCCGGTACGCGTCCGCGCGCTTCCGCAGCCGCAACGAGCCGATGGAGGACATCGTCCAGGTCGGCACCATCGGCCTGATCAAGGCCATCGACCGCTTCGACCCGGACCGCGGCGTCGAGTTCCCGACCTTCGCCATGCCCACCGTGGTCGGCGAGATCAAGCGCTTCTTCCGGGACACCAGCTGGTCCGTGCGCGTCCCGCGCCGCCTCCAGGAGCTGCGCCTGGCCCTCACCAAGGCCGGCGACGAGCTCTCCCAGCGCCTGGACCGCTCCCCCACCGTCCCCGAACTCGCCGCCTACCTCGGCGTCTCCGAGGACGATGTGGTCGAGGGCCTCGCCGTCGGCAACGCGTACACCGCCAGCTCGCTCGACTCCACCCCCGCCGAGGACGACGGCGGCGACGGCCCGCTCGCCGACCGCCTCGGCTACGAGGACCTCGCCCTCGAAGGCGTCGAGTACCGCGAGTCGCTCAAGCCGCTGCTCGCCAAGCTCCCGCCGCGCGAGCGCCGCATCATCATGCTCCGCTTCTTCGGCAACCTGACGCAGTCCCAGATCGGCGAGGAGATCGGCATCTCCCAGATGCACGTCTCCCGGCTGCTCACCAAGACGCTGGCCCACCTCCGCGAGGGCCTCACCGCCGAATAGGCACCCGGCAGTCCCTGTCCGGTCGGTCCTGCCGGATCGGCGCGCGGCGTCGCGCGCCCGACAGGACCGGCCGGACAGAGCTTAGACGGTGCAGGCGGCCCGGAGGGCGGCGAGGTGCCGTTCGGTGAGCCCCAGCCCGTCCTGCCAGAAGTGCTCGAAGCCGGACCAGCCCAGGGCCAGTTCCTCGAAGGCCGCCTCCAGGTAGACCGCCTCCGCGCGGGCCAGCGGCTGCATCAGCGGGTCGACCCGGGCGATCAGGGCCGCCGAGCGGTCATTGGTGAGCAGGTAGTCCGCGAGGACGGTCTCGCGGTCGACGCCGAGCGCGGTGAGCAGCAGCGCCGCCGTCCAGCCGGTGCGGTCCTTGCCGGCGGTGCAGTGGAAGAGCACCGGCGCGCCGTCCGCCTCGGTGATCAGCCGCAGCACGGTGGCGAAGCGGGAGCGGGCGACGGCGTCGGTGACGAACCAGCGGTACATCGAGGTCATCATCGCGGTGCCCCGCCCGTCCCCGAGGACGGCGTGCATCGCCGTCGGGTCGCCGGTGCCCAGCGCCCGGCGCAGTTCCACGTACAGGTCGAAGTCCGCGGAGAACACCGGCAGGTGGTGCAGGGTCGGCCCGAGTCCGTCGGCCGACGGCACGCTCAGGGTGGCCGCGGCGTCCACCGGCAGCACGGCCTCGGCCAGGCCGGGGACGAGGTCGGCGCCCAGGTGGCGGACCTCGTCGAGGCTGCGCAGGTCGATGACGTGCCGCAGCCCGATCGCGCCGAGCAGCGCCCGGTCGGCCTCGCCGAGCCGGCTGAGCGCCTCGGTGCGCAGCAGCGCGCCCGGGCGCACGGTGCGGCCGTCCGCGGTGCGGTAGCCGCCGAGGTCGCGGGCGTTGACGGCGGCGGCCAGGCCGAGGCTTCTGGCGGTCTCGGTGGACGGCGCGGTCACGGGTGCCTCCTCGCGGCGGTGCGGCGGACCCGGTCAGTCTAGGCACGCCGGGCGCCGGGGCCGCCCGGGGTGTCCGGTCGGCCCCGGGCGGGCGGGCGCGGGCGCTACTTGACGGCCAGCCAGATCACACCGGCGACGACCGCCAGGGCCACGATGGCCCCGACGACGATCATCGGGGTGCGGCTCGACGAGGAGCTGCTGCCGTAGGTGGTGACGGTGCCCGGGGCCTGCGGGGCCGGGGCCTCGTCGACGAACGCCCGGAACATCTGGGTCGAGCCGGCGGGGTCGTAGTCGTTGTCAGCCATGGAACGGGACTCTAGCCCTCCGGGGCCGCCCGCCGACACCCCGGTCCCCGTCCCGGGCCCGGTCTGCACGGACCTCTCACCTCGGCCGACCGGGAGGTGAACGCGCGGCCTGCCGGAATCAAGCCGGACCCGAACGGGTTGTCCTCCGTCATGACCAACAGTGAAGCCCCCCGGGTGACCCTCGGCCCCTCCGACCTCGCCGTCTCCCCGCTGTCGCTCGGCGGCAACGTGTTCGGCTGGACGGCCGACGCCGCGCAGTCCTTCGCCGTGCTCGACGCCTACGCGGCGGCGGGCGGCAACTTCATCGACACCGCGGACGTCTACTCGGCCTGGGCGCCGGGCAACTCCGGCGGCGAGTCGGAGACGGTGATCGGCGACTGGCTGCGCAGCCGGGGCAACCGCGAGCAGATCGTGGTCGCCACCAAGGTCGGCTCGCTGCCCGGCCTGGACAACCTGCGGGCCGACACGATCAAGCGCGGCGCGGAGGCTTCGCTGCGCCGGCTCGGCGTCGAGCGGATCGACCTGTTCTACACCCACAAGGACGACCTCGACACCCCGGTGGAGGAGATCGTCACGGCGCTCGACGAGCTGGTCCGCGCGGGCAAGGTGCGCGAGGTCGCCGCGTCCAACATCGGCCCGGAGCGGCTGGCCGCCTCGCTGGAGTTCGCCGGGCGCGAGGGCCTGGCCAAGTACGTCGCGGTGCAGCCGCACTACAACCTGGTCTCCCGCGACACCTACGAGGGCCCGCTGGCGGACGTGGTCGCCGCCCACGGCCTGTCGTCCGTCCCGTACTACGCGCTCGCCTCCGGCTTCCTGACCGGCAAGTACCGCCCGGGCACGGTCGTCGACTCCGCCCGCGCCCAGGGCGCCGGCCGCTACCTGGACGACCCGCGCGGCCCCCGGGTGCTCGCCGCCCTGGACGAGGTGGCCGCCGCCCACGGCACGCAGGTCGCGACGGTGGCCCTGGCCTGGCTCGCCGCACAGCCGACGGTGGCCGCCCCGCTGGCCAGCGCCCGCACGCCGGAGCAGCTGCCCCCGCTGCTGGCCGCCGCCTCGCTCCAGCTGACCGGGGCCGAACTCAAGCTGCTCTCCGAGGCCTCCGCCTGACCTCCCGCCCCGGCACGCACCGGCGCCCCTCCCACCGACGCAGCGGGAGGGGCGCCGCCGTCTCTGCGGGATCTCGCGGTCCGGACCGGTAATCACCCCGATGACCTGCGGCCCTCGGATCGATCTCGCCACGCTGGCGGAGCCCCGGGGCCGCGCCCGTCACTCGTCCTCGTCGTCGAATTCGTAGGGCGGGATGGTCCATCGCAGCACCGTCTCGCCCGCCGCGTCGGCTTCGAGGGTGACCGGATAGACCTGGCCGGCGTCCCGCTCACCGTGGTGCCTCATCGAGTGGTCACCCTGGTCCCATTCGATGCCGAGCGCCTGGCAGCCGCCGACCTCGATCACCCCGGCGCGCAGCGGGTGGTGCCATCCGGCTCGCCGGAAACGGTGGTCGTCGGTGTGCTTGTCGATCGAGACCGCGAGGCCCTTGCCGTGGAGGCGGTCGCACCAGGCGGTGAGTTCGGCCGCGCGGGCGACCGCCTCGGCCAACGGGAGGTCGAGCCACCCGTGCGGTCCTTCGACGCCGTACTGCGCGGTCCGCTCGCCACCGAACTCGGCGTGCGCGTCGTCCGCGTACCGGCCCCAGTAGAAGACGTCGGCGAGTCCGTCGGCCGGCTCGTCGTTCATCCCCGTCCACGCGTCCAGCCCTGTGGCGTCGCCGACGACCATGCCGCACCGGTCGACGGGCAGGTCCCCGAGCCGAACCGGCACCGACCGGTCCGCGGACTCGGGCCACTTGCGGCCGAGGCTGATCTCCAGGGTCGCGATCGCCGGTTCCTCGTCGAACGGAGACGGCGAGGTGCTCGCCCGCACCCCCAACGGCCGGTCGGCGGCGGCCGGGACCGCGACCGCCTCGCACAACCACTCGCGAAGATGGCCTCCGCCCGACGACGCTGCCGCCCTGGCCCGCCCGGACAACGGCTGCCCGAGCTTCCGCCAGTAGTCGATCCACCTGGCCATGCCGAGCACCAGCACGCCGGACGGCGCGTCGACGGATCCCAGCTCCACCCAGGTCTCAGCCATGCGCCGATCCTACGGAGACCGGACGACGCGTGGTTTCCCGGCATTCTGCCGCCGCCGACACGGCAGCGGCAGAATGCCGGGAAACCGACAGGTCCAACGCGGAACCGCCGTCTTCCCGGGCGCTCAGTAGCGGCCCAGGAAGTCCGGGTAGTAGCCGCTGGTGAGGCGGGAGACCCGGACGTTCGTCCCGGGGCGCGGGGCTTCGACGTAGGTGCCGTCGCCGAGGTAGACGGCCACGTGGTGGATGCCGGAGGCCCGGTCGTTGCTGGACCAGAACAGCAGGTCGCCGCGCCGCAGTTGGCCGGAGCCGATCGGGGTGGCGGCCCGGTACTGGTCGGCGGCGACCCGGGGGGTGGAGATCCCGGCCCGGCGGAACGCCTGCTGGACCAGGCCCGAGCAGTCGAACCCGTCGGGTCCGTTGCCGCCCCACACGTACGGTTTGCCGACCTGCGCCAGCGCGTAGGACACCGCCGCCTCGACCCCGCTCGCGGCAGGTCCGTCGGACTGCCCGGCGGGGGCTCCGCTGTCGCCGGTCCGGGAGACGTAGACGTCGTAGTGGCTGGTGTAGCGCCACTCGCCGGCCGCGTTCCTGAACCAGTAGACCTTGCCGTCCCAGCCCTGCCGGATTCCTCCGGAGGACTGCGCCGGGGCGGTCTTCGACGGCGGGGACTGCGGCTGCCCGCTCTTGGCGCCGCCGGTGCGGTCGAGGTAGACGTCGTACCACTTGGTGTAGCGCCACTCGCCGGCCGCGTTCTTGAACCAGTAGACCTTGCCGTCCCAGCCGGGGCCGGACGGTGCGGGCACGGCCTGCGCGGCGGTCGCGTCGAGGCCGAGACCGGCCGCTCCGGCGCCCGCCAGCACGGTGCCGGCCAGCAGGGTCGAACGCACGGCCCGGTGTATTCGGCCCGCCCGCTCGGCCGCGCCGGACCCGCCGGTGCGGGCCGCCGGCCGGGCGCACGGGGCACAGCGGCAGGTCGGGGCACCGTCGGATTCGGCGAAGCCCAGCAGCGGGGCCCCGGAGAAGTCCGGAAGGTCGGTGGGGTCGGTGGATATCGAGGCGAGCGCGGTGGTCACGCGGGTTTCCCTTCCTTGCGGTTCGGGCGGGCGGCCGGGGCGGGCACCGAGGCGGTGACCCCGGCCGGGGCGACGAACGCGACCAGCAGCTGCTCCATCAGGGCGCTGCGCGCGCTGTCGTCCAACTCGTGGGCGGTGGCGTGCTCCAGGCGTCGCACCGCGAGCGCCGCGGCCTCCACCGCGTCGTCCACCAGGACGGTCCGCAGCCCGGCGTCCAGGTCGGCGAGCCGGCGGCGGCGCATCGACTCGGCGACCTCCGGCGCGTAGTCCAGGGCCAGCGGCTGCACCGAGTAGACCTCGACCCCGGCCGGGGCGGTCTCGGCGGCCAGCGCCCGGGTCAGCTCGTCGGCGAACCACTGGCCGTCGCGCAGCGCGGGGCCCGGCGCGGAGTTGGAGTCGCACGGCAGGAGGGAGGCGGTTCGGGTGAGAACGGCCTGCACCTGCTCGCGCAGATACGTTTCGTGTTCGGCGATGCCCAGCGTCACCCGGGCGGTGTCCTTGACCCGCCACACGATCAGCAGCCGCACCACCAGCGGCGTCCCGGCCCGGTCGGTGACGTGCACCGGCTCGCTGCGCCAGTGCCGCAGCCGGACGTCCACCCGGCGGCGGCGCAGCAGCGGGTTCACCCAGAGCAGGCCGGTGCGGCGGACGGTGCCCCGGTAGCGGCCCCACCGGGTCAGCACCCGGGTCTCGCCGCCCGGGTTGGACAGCATCCCGCCGAGCGCGGCCAGCATCACCAGCCCGATCGCGCTGACCGCGGCGACCGTGCCGTCGTCGACCGCGGCCCGCCCGCTGTCCAGCGCGGCCGGGCCGCGCAGGTCGGGCACCCCGGCCAGTCGCGGGAGCGCCCCGGCCCGGGCCAGCACCAGCAGCACCCCGGCCGCCCCGGCCAGCAGCACCAGCAGCGGCAGCCAGCCCGGCAGGACGAAGGCGCGCCGCTCGCGCAGGGACTGGTCCGCGCGCGGCGGCCGGCGGTGGGTCGCGGCCTCCGCCGCCGGGGGCGCCGGCGGCTGCTTCGCGGTGGCCGCGCTGAGCCGGCGGAGCCCGCCGGAGACCGCGCCGCGCGGACCGGTGGCCGCGGCCGCGGGTTCGGCGGCGGTCGGTTCGGCGGCGGGGCGGGGCGCGGGCGGGAGCACGGACGGCTCGTCCGCGCCGACCGGCACCAGGCGGGCCGGGTCGACGGCCGGGTTCACCACCGGGAGCGGCTGGGTGGCCGCGCCCCGGTCGAGGTCGTCCTCGACCGGCGGGGCGGCCGTGATCAGCGGTTTGGCGACGGCCTTGGCGACCGCCTTGGTCAGTTGGGTCGCACCGACCGGGGGCTGGGGTGCGGCGGGGGGCCAGGAGTTGGGTCGCGGCGACGAGTCGCGGGTGACGTCCATGCACGTGTCCTAAGGGTCAGTGTGTCGCGCAACGGGCGGCCCGGATCTGACGGGCAGTGCCAGACTCAGGCTAGGTTGATAAGTCATCAAATGCGACATTTAGCAGGCAGTGTGTCGGTCTGTCCGCTATGCGGATGCGCGTCGGCCCGCCCGCCCTGAACTGCGGGAACGAGCGGACCGACCGGAGATCGGAACCGGACCGGACGGCCCGTCAGCGACGCCGGGTACCACTCCCCCGGCCGAACACCCGGCGAGTCAGCAACCCCACGCCCGCCGCGACCAGCAGCGCCCCGCAGGCCAGCCCGCGCCACCCGGTGGCCGCCGCCCGGTGCGCCGCCGCCACCACGTCCGGCGGCGGCGCGGCCGGCGTCCGCGACTGCGGCTGTGCCTGCACCGCCTCGTCCGCCGGATCGTCCGGGGCCGAGTCGCCGTCGGCCTCCGGCCCCGAACCCGGATCGGGAGCGTGAGTGGTATCGGGAGCGAGGGCTGACGGGGCGTCGGACGGCGGGGCCGGTGCCTGGGCGGACGGGGACGCCGAGAGCGAGGGCGGCGCGGAGGCGGGAGCGGGCCCGGACGGGGCCGGGGACGGCGGGGCGGACAGCACCGTCACGTCCGCCGAAGCCCGCCGGGTCGCGCTCGGCGCCACCGGCGGCAACGGCGTGCCGACCGGGGGCGTCGCGACCGGCGGCGCAGTCGTCACGGGCGGGGCGACCCGGCTCGGCGTGGCCGTCGCGGGCTGCACCGGCCGGGCAGGCGCCCCGGGCGGCACGGGCGCCGGGGCGACCTGACCACCCGTCGGGTCGGCGGTCGGCGGCACCGCGACAGCGTGCGCCTCGGACGGCGAGGGCGCGCCCGGGACGCCGGGTGCGCTCGGCGCGTCCGGGAGGACGCCCGGCGAGGGCGGGGCGGGAGCGGTCGACGTGTCCGGGGTCGGCACGACGATCGGCACCAGGTCGGACGGCACCGGCAGCGTCAGCTCGGGCTCGACCGCCTTGTCCGCCCCCGGCGCGGAGGCGGACGCGGACGCGGAGGCGGAGGCCGACGCGCTCGGCGACGGGGCGGACGTGGGCGTCGGGCTCGCGTCCGCACCGGCCTGGGCGCCCGTCGGCGGGACCACGATCGGCAGCACCTCGGGCGGCACCGGCGCGTCCGGCACCGGCGCGTCCGGCGCCGCCGGGGAGGACGGCACCGCGGGCGAGCCGGAGGGCACGACGCTCGACGGCGCGCCGGACGCGGAGGCGGAGACGGAGGCCGACGCGCTCGGCGACGGGGCGGACGTGGGCGTCGGGCTCGCGTCCGCACCGGCCTGGGCGCCCGTCGGCGGGATCACGATCGGCACCGACGCGTCCGACGCCGCCGGGGAAGGCGCGGCGCTCGACGGCAGGTCGGACGCCGACACGGACGCCGACGCCGACGCACTCGGCACGTCCGCCGCCGCCGGCGACGCACTCGTGCTCGCACTCGGCTCCGCACTCGGGCTCGCGCTCGCGCCCCCGCCCGCCGTCCCGGCGAGGTGCACCGGGACCGGATCGCCCGGGGTGCCGTTGCCCGCGGGGTCGGTGGCGGTGGCGAGGAGGGTGAGGTCGCCGGGGGCGAGGTCGCGGGCGGGGGTGCAGGACCAGGTGCCGTCGGCGGCGGTGACGGCGCTGCAGACGGTGGTGCGTTCGTCGCCGTGGCCGGTGGCGGCGGTGACGGTGACGGTGGTGCCGGGCTCGGCGCGGCCGGTGATCCGGGGGCGGGCGGTGTGCAGGAGTTCGCCGCTGCCGGGGGCGGTGAGCTGCGGGCGGTCGGGGGCGGCGGTGTCGACGGTGAGGGCGACCGCCTTGCCGTCGGAGCGGTTGCCGGCGCCGTCGGCGGCCCGCGGGGTGAGCTGGTAGCGGCCGTCGGCGAGGTTCTCGACCGGCAGGCAGGACCAGGTGCCGTCGGCGGCGACGGCGGTGGAGCAGAGTTCGCCGCCGTCCCGGCCGGGGGTGCCCGCGGTGACGGTGACGGTGGAGCCGGGTTCGCCGAGGCCGGTGAGCAGCAGGCCGGGGTCGTTGGTGTAGGCGGGCAGGGTGAGGACGGGGGCGGTGGGCGGCGTGGTCCGGACGGTCAGCCGGAACTCGTCGCCGCGCAGCACCATGCCGCTGCGGGTGGTCTCCACCGGCACCAGGGCGTGGGTGCCCTCGGTGAGCGGCTGGTCGGGGCGGCAGTTCCAGGAGCCGTCGTTTCCGGCCTTGGCGGTGCACAGGGTGGCGCCGTTCTCCTGGACGGCGATGCTCGCCCCGGCGACCGCGCCGTCGCCGCGGAACTCGGGGCGGGGCTCCCGGGTGGTGCTGCCGGGGATGGGCAGGCCGACCTGGGGCTTGGCGGCGCCGATCGCGATGCCGACCTTCTGGTCGACGACCTGCCCGGAGTCGGCGAAGCCGCCGGGGGTGACGACCTGGGCGCCGCTGCGGGCCAGCCGCAGCCGGACCCAGGTGTCGCCGCCGGTGGCCCCGGCCGGGACCTGCCACTCCAGGGCGGTGCGGTCCGCCCCGGCGGGGACCTCGGTCTGCACCCGCTCCAGCGGGTCGAAGCGGCCGTTGTGGTCGAAGTCGATCCAGCCGGCCAGGACGGCGGGGCCGCTGCCCGCGTTGACCGGCACGTCCAGGTGGTAGTAGCGGCCGACGGCGGTCTCGGCGGGGAAGCTCAGCGTGGGATCGGCGCCCTGGTACTCGGCGCGGCCGGGCTGGAGCAGCGGCGGGGGCGGGCTGGCCCAGGGGCTGCGGCGGCTCTCCCCGCCGTCGATCTCCACGCTGGGGGCGACCGGCCCGGCGTCGGGCGCCGGCGGGGGCGGGCTCGCGGGCGGGCCGGGCCGGAGCGGCCGCTCGACGGTCTGGGCCAGGCCGGGGCGGGCCCGGGTGGCGGTGGTCGCGGCGTCCTGGCCGAGGAACAGGTCGGAGACCAGGTGGGAGACGTTCCCGTAGTCCTGCGGGGCGCTGCCGAGGCCCTCGTCGAGGGTGACGGTGTACGCCTGGCGGAGCGGGGCGGGCGGGGTGGTGGAGCCGTTCTCGGCGGTGGAGCGCTGCTCGACCCGCAGCGACACGGTCGAGACGGTGCCGACGAGTTCGAGGGTGCCGGTGCCGTCGGCGCTGCCGTCCGGCCCGGCGTCGGGGGCGGGGGCGAGCTCGCCGGAGCCGACCGTCCAGCCGCGCCAGCCGGTGCGGCCGACCAGGGCGGGGGCGGCGGGGCTGCCGCCGGTGACGGTCAGCCGGGTGCTGGTGCCGGTGCTGCCGTCCTTCGAAGTGGCCCTCCCGGACAGGCCGCTGACGTGCAGTCGGGGGTTGCGGACCGGGCGGGAGAAGGAGAGCTGGAGGGTGCCGAGGGTGTGCCAGGAGCCGTCGGCGCCGGGGCGGCGCTCGGCGGCCCGGAAGGTCTCGGCCGGGTCGCCGGGGCGGATGCCGTCGGTGTAGGGGCTGTCGCTGCCGCCGGGGCGGTCGGCGAGCCGGCCGGGGGCGGTGTCGACGCTCACCCCGGGGACGGCCGCGTAGTCGAACTGGACGGTGAGGCCGGAGGGCAGGACGGCGCGCCGTTCGGCGGACCAGGCGTCCGGGGTCTGCTGGGCGGCCGTCGGCGGGACGCCCAGGCCGGTGAGCAGCCCGGTGGCGATCAGGGCGGCGGTGCGTCGGCCGATGCGGGGGCGGGCCCGGTCACGGTCGGCCGGGCGGACGTCGGGGGCCGGGGCCCGGTGCGGGAACTGTCGGCACATCCGGCTCTCCTCTCGGTGTCGTCGCCCCCCGGAATCGCGGTCCGATCGCCCTGCACCCGAATGGTCATGACGATCCGACAAAAGGTAATCACGATCTGGTTTCGGTCATACCGCGACACCTGCTCATTTCCGCCGACACCACCCGATTGGCGGCCACTCGGTCAGCAGTGTCTGGATACCCGCCCGACTCACCGTCAACTCCCGCGAACAGGAACCAATCGGGCACTACCGCCCACTGGTTGACTTCCCGTCAGCCATCCCTGTTCGAATTGGTGGGTTTATCAGTAGAGTCGGCGGGCGTGACAATCGATCCCACTCTCGTCAAGAGCAGCTTCGCCGTCGTCGAGCCCCACGGCAGCGAGGTCACCGCCTACTTCTACACGCACCTGTTCGAGCACAACCCGGACGTCCGCAAGCTCTTCGCCGAGCACATGAACGAGCAGCAGGACCGCCTCTGGGCCGCGATAGCCACCCTGGTCGACCGGCTGGAGGACACCGACACCGTGGTCAACGTGCTCCAGGGCCTGGGCCGCCGGCACGCCGGCTACGGCGCCCTCCCCGAGCACTTCCCGGCCGTCGGCGGCAGCCTGCTCGCCGCGCTCGCGCACTTCGCCGGCGACGCCTGGACCCCGGAGGTCGAAGCCGCGTGGACGGCGCTCTACGGCGTCATCACCGAGGTCATGAGCGCGGCGCTGACCGAAGAAGCCACGGGCTGAGAGCCCCCCGGTGGCCTTCGACCCCGCGGTCATCCGCGCCAGCTTCGCCGTCGTCGAGCGCCGCGCCGATCAGCTGACCAAGTTCTTCTACGCCCACCTGTTCACCAACAACCCCGGTGTCGAAGAGCTCTTCCCGGCGCGGCTCGCCGAACAGCGCGACCGCCTCTTCGCCGCGCTCACCCAACTCGTGCTGCGGCTGGAGGACCCGGAGAAACTCACCGACTACCTGGGGGCGCTCGGACGCGACCACCGGAAGTTCCAGGCCGCCCCCGAGCACTACCCCGCCGTCGGGGCCAGCCTGATCGCCGCGCTCAAGCACTTCTCCGGCCACTACTGGACCCCCGAGATCGAGAAGTCCTGGATCGAGGCCTACACGGCCATCTCCCAGGCCATGATCGACGCCGCCGCGGCCGTCCCGGAGTCCACCCCGCGCTGGTGGAACGCCGAGACCACCGGCCACCGCCGCGCCGCCCCCGACCTCGCGGTGCTCACCCTGCGGCCCGACCGGCCGTACCCGTACACCGCGGGCCAGTACCTGACGGTCTGCTCCGACCGCCGCCCCCAGGTCTGGCGGCCCTACTCCGTCGCCTGTGCCCCCCGTCCCGACAACACCCTGGAACTGCACGTCCGCCGGGTCCCCGACGGGGCGGTGTCCACCGCGCTGGTCGACGAGGCCCGGCTCGGCGAGCGCCTGCGGATCGGCCCGCCGCTGGGCGACGCCGTGCTCGCCCCCGGCTCCGACCGGCCGCTGCTGATGGTCGCCGCCGGCACCGGCTGGGCCCCGGTCAAGGCCCTGCTGGAACAACTCGCCCGGGACGGCGGACGGCCCGCCACGGTCTTCGTCGCCGCCCGCGGCGACCAGGACCAGTACGACCTGGACGCCGTGCACGAGATGGTCGGGGAACACGCCTGGCTGCACGCCGTGCTCGCGGCGCCCGGCCCCGGCGCCTCCCGCCACGAGGCCGCCCGGCTGCTGCGCGAGGGCCTGCGCGAGTACGGGGACTGCTCCGGCCACGACATCCACCTGTCCGGCCCGCCCGACCTCGTCCCCGCCGTCGGCGCCCAACTCCTGGAGCAGGGCGCCGAACCCGGCCTCCTCCGGCACGACCCCGTCACGCCCACCTTCAACCGCAGCCGCCCGCTCACCCCCGCGGAGTGGTTCCTCGAAGAGCGCGACGTGCCCTGGATCAACCGGACCGAACTCGGCTGACGCCGCTCCCGCCGCCCCCCGGACACCACAGCGGGGGGCGGCGGGACCGGCGGCACCTCCCGGGAGCACGACGAAGGCCCCGGGCGGGAACCCGGGGCCTTCGGCTGGTGCGCTCAGCAGGATTCGAACCTGCAACCTCTTGATCCGTAGTCAAGTGCTCTATCCGTTGAGCTATGAGCGCTCGGACGGCCCCTTGCGGAGCCGCGAGCGGAGTTTGGTGCGCTCAGCAGGATTCGAACCTGCAACCTCTTGATCCGTAGTCAAGTGCTCTATCCGTTGAGCTATGAGCGCTCGCCCCGGCGGACTGGCCTCCTGGGCGGTGCGGGGACAACATTACATGACCGTCGACCTGGGGCGAAATCGATTGCCGACGGCCCGGCGACCCGGCGGCGCGGGCCCGGACCGCGCCGGACCCGGACGACGCAGGAGCCCCGCCGGTCAGTGACCGACGGGGCTCCCGGTGAGCGGAGGCGGAGGGATTTGAACCCTCGATGGACGGTAAAGCCCAAACCGCATTAGCAGTGCGGCGCCATAGACCGGACTAGGCGACGCCTCCAACAGCCGGACCACGACCGGCACTCCGGCGCGTTCCGTGCGACTGCGATGATGCCACAGCCGACGGCCCCGGCACCAACCACCACAACGATACTGGCCGGGTCGTCCACGGCGCAAAGAAGAATGAGATACTTCCCTCTCCGAGGAGAGCCAGAGCCGCCCGTCGCAGCGGCGGCACGAAGCCGTGAGGAGACCTGTCGACGTGAGCAGCAGGCCGACCCGAGGCGCTGCTCGCCTCGCCGCGATACTCGATGCACTGCCCGAACCGCTGCTGCTGGTGAACAGCAACGGCACCGTGGTCGACGTCAACAAGGCCGCCGTGGAGAGCCTGCAGGCACCCGGCACCTCGCTGGTCGGCATGGGCGTGCTGGACCTGCTGCCGGAGTTCGACCCCAGTCGGATCCCCGGTTCCATGCGGCCCCCCGCGAGCGAGACCGAGAGCCTGGACCGACCGGTCCGAATGACCGCACGGCGCACCGACGGCACCGCCTTCACCGTCGAGGTGTCCGGGAACGACTTCACCGACGAGGGCGGCGGGGAGGCGCACGGCTTCCTGTCCTTCAACACCAACGACCAGGGCCTGCTGCTGCTCCTGGTCCGCGACATGTCGGCCCGGCTCGGCGTGGAGTCCGAGCTGCGCCGCCAGCACAAGCAGACCGAGATGATCCTGCGCGCCGCTGCCGAGGGCGTCCTCGGCGTCGACCTGGAGGGCCGCGTGGTGCTGGTCAACCCGGCCGCCGCGCACATCCTGGACTTCCGGGCCAGCGAGCTCGGCGGCCGCGAGCTGCACCCGCTGATCCAGCACTCGCAGCCCGACGGCAGCCCGCTCGCCGCCGAGAGCTCCGCGCTGATGGACACCCTGCACTCCGGCCGCAAGCACCGGATCCGCGACACCGTGCTGTGGCGCAAGGACGGCCGACCGGTCACCGTCGACCTGACCACCGCCCCCGTCCGGGACGGCGAACAGCTGGTCGGCGCGGTGATGACCTTCACCGACCGCACCCGCGAACTCGCCCTCGCCGCCCGCAACGAGCACCTCACCGCCGTCCTGGAGAGCGAACTCGGCGGGGCGCTCACCGCGCTGCACGGCCGGATCGACGCGCTGGCCGCCGACCCCGCCGGGCAGCTCTGGCCCGAGGCCAACTGGACGCTGCGCCGGCTCGCCGACGAGTGCCGCCGGTTCGGGAAGCTGATCGACGGCGTGCTGGAGCACCAGCGCTTCGAGTCCGCCGCCGACCGCGGCAAGGCGTCCCTCGACCGCGAGCGGGTCGGCCTGGACGAGGTCGTGCAGCTCGCCGTCGACCGGGCCGGGGAACTCGTCGGGCCCGGCCGGGTCCGCTACTCGGTGCACGCCGCCGCCGTGAAGGTGCTCGCCGACCGCGAGCGGCTCGCCCGGGCGCTCGCCCACCTGGTGGCCGACGTCAGCGGCGTCACGCCCGTCCCCGGGCCGGCCCGGACCGAGGGCGAGGGCCCCGCCGGGGCCTCGTTCGCCGGGCCCGCGCCGGCCGGCGAACAGCCCCCGATGGTGGTGCTGGCCGCCGCCCGGCGCGGCGACGTCGCCCGGATCGAGGTGCGCGGCCCCGCCCGCAGCTCCAGCGCCGTGCACCTGCCGATCGCCCGGGCCGCCGTCCAGCGGCACGGCGGCGTGCTCCAGCGCCACGACCTGCCCGACGGGGGCGGCGCCACCTACGTGGTGGAACTGCCGCTCGACCCCGACAGCGACGCGTCCGGCGGGCCGGACAAGCAGCAGCACGTCCCCAAGGACTCCGACACCGCGATGATCCCGGACCTGCCCGGGCAGGCCGGTCCGGCGGGTCCGGACGCTCCGGCCGGACCGCGTCCGGCCGAGGGCGGGGCGTCGGGCGACCCGGCGGCTGCGGGCACCCCGGCGGCCTCGGGCACCGGGGCGCGCGCCGACGACACCCAGGGCTCCGGCCGCCGTCGGGCCCGGGCCGCCGAGGCGCGCGAGGGCCGGGACGCGCCGGAGCAGCAGGCCCCGCGCGGGCCGATCGCGCTCGGCGCCGGGCCGGCCGCGGACGACACCTCCGGCGGCGGCGCGATCGCCCTCGGACCGGCCGAGGGCCCCGAGGGCGGCGCCCGCTCCGGGCGGCGGGCCCGCCGGGCCGCCGCGCAGGCCGCGCCCGGCGACAGCTCCGGGGCACTGCGCATCCCCGGCGTCCCCGACCCCGGGACGCCCGTCTACCCGGGCCTGGAGAGCGCGCTGGCGGCCGCCACCCCGGAGCCGGTCACCCCGACCGCCCAGCCCACCGGACGCCGGCGGCGGCTCGCGCTGCCCGCCGACACCGCCCAGAGCGCGGAGGAGGTCACGGCGGTCCTGCCGCCCGTTCCCGCCGCCGACCCGGCCCCGCCGGCCGCGCCGGGCGCACCGGCACCGGGCGCTGGTGCCCCGGACGCCGGGCCGTCGAACGGCGCGCTGGAGGTCGCCCGCCCCGCCGCCGCGGCGCTGCCCGCCGGGGCGGACGCCGCCCCGCAGGCCCCCGAGCCGGTCGGCAGCGGACTGGGCGAGTTGCTGCCGCCGCGGCCGATGGGCGGTTTCCCGGCCGCGTTCCCCGGCGCTCCGGTGCCGGGCCAGGCACCCGCCCAGAACGCGCTGCCCGTCGGCGGGAGCGGCCCGTCCGCGGTCGACCCCGTCCTGCTGAACGGCCAGCGCCTGGGTGGGACGGCCCCGCAGGGCGGGCCCGGCGAGGGCGGCGGCCCCGGGGCGGCCCTGGCGCTGCCCGGCGGACCGGGCGGCGCACCCGTCGAGGGGCGCACTCCGCCCCGGCCGATGGCCGAACTCGCCCGGGCCAGGGACCTCCCGCAGGACGGCCCGCGCCCGCTGCTGGTGTGGCCCGAGCCCGACCCGTCCACCCGGGGCGCGCTGGAGACCCGGGGCTTCCGGCCGGTCGTCGTCGCCTCCCGCGAGGAGGTGGACGCGCAGGTGCCGCAGGCCCCCGCCGCGCTGTTCGTCGACCCGCTGACCGGCCCGATCACCCGTACCGCGCTGCAGTCGCTGCGCACCGCCGCGCTGGCCGGGCGGGTGCCGGTGCTGCTGGCCGCCGGCCTCGGCCAGGCCACCCGGGACGCCGCGTACGGCGCCGATCCGGCGGTGCTGCTGCGGGCGCTCGCGCCCCGGGACGGCGAGAACCACGCGGCCCGGGTGCTGCTGGTGGAGTCCGACCCGGAGGTCGCGGCGGCGCTGGTGGCCAGCCTGGAGCGGCGCGGCATGCACGTCGAGCACGCCGCCGACGAGAACGAGGCGGTGGCCCGGGCCAGCAGCCTCCAGCCGAACCTGGTGGTGCTGGACCTCCAGCGGATCGAGCGCCGCAACCTCGGGCTGCTCGACTGGCTGCGCGCCAACGACCGCCTGCACCGCACCCCGCTGGTCGTCTACACCTCGGCCGACCTGGACCCGCAGGCCCGGGCCGGACTGCGCACCGGCGAGAACGTGCTGTTCCTCGCCGAACGCTCCACCACCGAGGACGTGCAGGGCCGGATCGTCGAACTGCTGGCCAGGATCGGCGCGTTGGGCCAGTTCGCGGGGGCGGGTAGCAGCACCTCCTTCTGACGGGTCGTCAATCGCCTTCTCCGGGAGGACCGGCCGACGGGAGGCGGGCCACCAGGCGGGCACCGTGCGGCGATCCGGCGGCGCGCAGGGTGCCGCCGTCGCGCTCGGCCAGGTCGCGGGCGATGGCCAACCCCAGCCCGGCGCCGCCGAGTTCGCGGCTGCGGTCGTCGTCGAGCCGGGTGAAGCACTCGAACACCCGCTGCCGGCCCGGCTCCGGGATGCCCGGGCCGTCGTCGCGCACCTCCAGCACCCCCTCGTGCTCCTCGACGGACAGCTCGGCCTCCACCCGGCCCGCGGCGTAGCGCCGGGCGTTGTCGACCAGGCCGGCGAGCAGCCCGGTCAGCCGGATGAGGTTGCCCAACACCCTTGCCACGAAGGCGAGTTCGGCTCGGATCGGGACGCGGTCGGCAGCCCGGTCGGCCGGTACTCCGGTGACCCGCAGGTCCAGGTCCAGGAGTCGGGTGGCGACCGGTTCGGCGGCGGTTCCTGGTCGGTGGAGGTGCTCGGGCCGGACGGCGTCCGGCACCTGGTGGCGGTCGACGGCGCCGACGGGTCGGTCACCGGCAACCAACACCGTCGCCGCCGGACGCCGAGCAGCCGGGGTGGTGGCCGGGGTCAGTGGTAGGCGTGGACCACCGCGTGGCCCCGGCCGCGGCCGATCAGCCAGCGGTTGACCGGGACGGTGACCAGGAAGGCCAGCACCAGGGAGCCGGCCAGCGACGCCCAGAACAGCGCCTGGCCGAGACCCGCGTCCATCGCCCCGGGAACGGTCACCATGACGCCGTTGTCGATCAGCTCCATGACGATGATCGACACGGTGTCGGCGGCCAGCGCGACCTTCAGCGCGGCCCGGAAGGGCAGACCGGCCCTCCGCACGCCCCGCATGGTCAACGCGTAGCCGAACACGAAGGCGAGCGCGGTCGACAGCACCACGGTCGCGCCGTTGTGCAGGCCGAGGCCGACGCCGATCACCTGGCCGAGCACCTCGCCGATGGCGCAGCCGGTGAGGCAGTGCAGGGTCGCCTGCGCGGCGGTGCGCCAGCCGCTGCCGCCACCGCCGCCGTGCCCGGGGTGCGGGTGCGGGGCGTGCTGCGCGTGCCCCTGGTGCGTGCTGTGCTCCATGACGGCCCTCCTCGTCCGAACCGGTGCGGGTTCCTCCGACCACGAAGAACCACATACCCCCATGGGGTATTCCCAACCGGTCCCCGGAGCTTCCCGAGGAGGGCCGTCCGGCGTCAGCTCTTGTCGGACTTGCCGAGCACCGTCACGTCGAGGCGCTCCGCCGCGTAATCCGCCCGGATCACCTTCTTGTCGAACTTGCCGACCGAGGTCTTCGGCACCGACTCGATCAGCGACCAGCGCTCCGGCAGCTGCCAGGAGGCGACCCGTTCGGCCAGGAAGGCCCGCAGCTCGGGCAGACCGGCCGTGGCGCCGGGCCGCAGCACCACGGTGGCCAGCGGGCGCTCGCCCCACTTCTCGTCCGGGACGGCCACCACCGCGGCCTCGGCGACCTCGGGGTGCGCCATCAGGTGGTTCTCCAGCGCGACCGAACTGATCCACTCGCCACCGGACTTGATCACGTCCTTGGCCCGGTCGGTGAGGGTCAGGTAGCCGTCGGCGGTGATGGTGCCGACGTCGCCGGTGCGCAGCCAGCCGTCCGGGCTGAACTTGTCCTCGGGGGACTCGGCCTCGTTCCCCGCGCCGCCGAAGTACGCCGCGGCGATCCACGGCCCGCGCACCTCCAGCTCGCCCTCGGCGGTGCCGTCGTGCGGCACCGGCTCGCCGCCGGGGCCGATCAGCCGCGCCTGCACGGAGGCCGGGAAGACGCCCTGGGTGACCCGGTACGCCCACTCGTCCTCGCCGGTGACGCCGGCGGGCGGGTGCGCGACGGTGCCCAGCGGGGAGGTCTCGGTCATGCCCCAGGCGTGGATCACCCGGATGCCGTGTCGCTCCTGGAAGGCCCGCATCAGCGCGGGCGGACAGGCCGAGCCGCCGATGACGACGGTCTCCAGGGTGGAGGTGTCGTAGTCGCCGGCGTCCAGCTCGTCCAGCAGGCCGGTCCAGATGGTCGGGACGGCCGCGCCGAAGGTCGGCTTGACCCGGTCGATCATCTCGGCGAGCGGCTTGGGCTGCAGGAAGCGGTCCGGCATCAGCAGGCTCGAACCGGTCATGAACGCCGCGTGCGGGATGCCCCAGGCGTTGACGTGGAACATCGGCACGACCGGCAGCACGGTGTCGCGGGCGGTCAGGCCGAAGCTGGAGGCGGCGATGATCTGCATCGAGTGCAGGTAGATCGAGCGGTGGCTGTAGACCACGCCCTTGGGGTCGCCGGTGGTGCCGGAGGTGTAGCAGAGCGCGGCGGCCTGCTTCTCGTCGATGTCGGTCTGCCACGGGTAGTCGGTCGGCCGGCCCGCGATCAGTGCCTCGTACTCGTGTACCGTCCCGTCGAACCCGGCCAGCAGCGCCGGGTCGTACGCCCCGGACACCACGATGTGCTCGACCGTCCCGGCCAGCTGCGGCAGCACGGCGGCCAGCAGCGGGAGCACCGTGCCGTTGACGATGATCACCCGGTCAGCGGCGTGCTTGACGATGTAGACCAGCTGGTGCGCGGGCAGCCGCAGGTTCAGGGTGTGCAGCACCGCGCCCATGGACGGTATGGCCAGGTACGCCTCCTGGTGCTCGGTGTTGTTCCACATCAGCGTCGCCACGACGCTCCCGTCCGTCACCCCGAGCTCGTCGCGGAGGGCGTGGGCGAGCTGTCCGGCCCGGGCACCGATCTCGGCGAAGGTCCGCACCACCGGGCCGTCCTCGGTCCAGGTGGTGACGGTCGACCGGCCATGGATGGTGGAGCCGTGCTGCAGAATCCGGGCAACCGTGAGCGGAACGTCCTGCATCGTGCTGTACACGCGGGTCCTCCTTGACCGGCCGGCACGTTGCTACCCGCAGGTAGCAAGCGATTTCTCCGATTGTTTCCCCGGCACACCCCCGCTGTCAGTAGTCGCAACCGAGATGAGACCGACCCCGCTCCCCGCAGGTCGCGGGGCGTGGGGGCCGGGTGGCCGTGCGTGCTTCCGGCCGCCCCCGGCTCCTCAGCGCTGCTCAGCGGGCGACCGGGGCGTCCACCTGGTTGCGGTCGATGGCCAGTGCGGCGCCGCCGTAGCTCTCCTGGGCGTTGCCGTGGTGCTGGTGGATCCGGGAGTGGCCGACCCACAGGTCGTCGCCGAGTCGGCCCGCGCCGTCGGTGGTGGTGGCCCGGTCGTCCCAGTTGGCGTACCAGACCGCGTCCGGGAGCGGACCGCTGCCGGCCCGGGCGGCGGCGGCCAGGTCGGCCACCCCCGAGTTGGTGGAGGAGTAGAAGCCGGAGCGGAAGCCCGCCCGGTGCAGCGCCTGCGTCCAGGCGACGGTGAAGTCCATCACCGCCTGGCTGCACGCCCGGTTGCCGCTCGGGTACGCCTCGATGTCCAGGTAGACGGGGGTGCCGGTGCGCAGCCCGAGGTTCTTCACCGCGCGCACCGCCTCGGCCGCCTCCTCCTTGCCCTGCTGGACCGCCTTCGCCGGGTCGATCCGCTGCGCCTTGTTGCTCGGCGCCATGCACGGGGCCTGCCGTCCGACGTGGGTGGGGATCAGCTGCCAGCCCATCTCGCGGACCTCGCTCACCCAGGCCGCCGTCAGCCGGGACTGGCCGCAGGCCCGCTGCCGTCCGCTGGTGTAGATCCCGACCGCGCCGTACGGGGAGGTGCCCCACCAGGCGCGCATGGTCTCCACAGGCGGCGCGGAGCAGGCGTCGAACCCGGCGCCGGTGAACACCTCGGCGGGCAGCGGTTCCCGGCGCGCGCTCAACGGGTCGGCCAGCAGCGTCCGACGCAACCGGACGGGCGGTGCCGCGGCGGCGGTCCGCGCCTCGGTCCGGGCCTCGGTCAGCGCGGCGGCCTGGTGTGCCACCGCGGGCAGCTGCCGGGCCGGCGGCTGCTGGGCGGCGAGTTCGGGGACGAGCGGCTGGGGCTGCCGGGGTGCGGAGGCGGAGACGGAAGTGGAGGTGGAGGTGGAAGCGGGGACGGGGGCGGGGGCGATGGCGGCGGTCGGGCCGGTCGTCGGCATTCCGACGGCCCCCTGGTCGGTGGCGAGCAGCAGGACGAGTGACGCGGCCGTCAGGGCCGCGGGGCCGAGGTAGCGCACCCTCCAGAACTACTGACGGGCCGTCAGCCTGCCCGGCAGGACACGCCGTCGCCGTCGCCCGGTCACCCGGGTGGCTCTGTGGCGACGCTCACCGGTAACCGTCTTTGACCATTTCCACTCCTTACGCCAGACTCGATCACATGCCAGGCACGTCCCTCACCGTTGAAAGCACAAGCGAGCTCCCAGTCGTCACCTCCGTTTCGAAGGCCGACTCCGGTTCCGGCCGGGCACGGGCGGGCGGCCTGCGCCGCCCCGGCGTGCGACGACCGGACGTGCGACGGGTGCACGGTGTCCGGCAGCGGCTGGGGCGCGTCCCGGCTCCGGTGCTCTGCCTGGTGTCGATGCTGGCGGTGCAGCTCGGGGTGGCGGCGTCCAAGCCGCTGTTCGGGGTGCTGGGGGTGGCGGGTGCGACCTTCCTGCGGATCTCCTTCGCCGCCGTCGTGCTGCTCGCCGTCACCCGGCCCCGGCTGCGCGGCCGCAGTCGGCGGGACCTGGCGATGGCCGGACTGCTCGGCGTCGCCTCCGCCGGGATGACCCTGCTGTTCGCGGGCGCCGTCGACCGGCTGCCGATGGGCACCGCGGCCACCATCGAGTTCCTCGGCCCGCTGGCCGTCGCCCTGGTCTTCGCCCGCCGCGCCGGGCACGTGCTGTGGGCGGCGCTGGCCGCCGCCGGGGTCGCCCTGCTCACCCTGCTGGGCGGCGAGGGCGGCTCCGGCCCGGGCGGCCTGGACCCGGTCGGCCTGGCCTGCGCGTTCGGCGCGGCCGCCTGCTACGCGGGCTACATCCTGTTCACCGACAAGGTCGGCGCGGCCTTCAAGGGCTTCGAGGGCCTGGCGGTGTCGTTCACCATCGGCACCGTCGTGCTCGCCCCGTTCGGCGCCGCCGAGGCGGTGCACGGCCTGTCCGGTTCCGACTCCCCCGGGCTGCTGCTGCTCGCCGTCGCGGGGGTCGCGCTGCTCTTCCCGGTGCTGCCGTACGCGCTGGAGATGACCGCACTGCGCCGGATGTCGCAGCGGGTGTTCAGCGTGATCGTCAGCCTGGACCCGGCGGTCAGCGCCCTGGTCGGCCTGCTGGTGCTCGGCCAGGTGCTGGGGCTGCCGCAGGTGCTGGGCATCTGCTGCGTGGTCGCCGCGAGCGTGGGGGCGACGCTGACCGCGCGCCGCTGAGCCGCGCCGGGCCGCCGGGGGCGCTGGGCTGTTGGGCCGCCGGGTGGCGCTGGGCCGCCGGGCCGCCGGGTGGACCGGCCCCGGCCGGACCGGACCGGGACGCGCCTCGGGGGCGCGGCAGCCGTCGTGTGGCGGTGCCGCGCCCCCGAGGGGTTCCGATCGTCGTCCGTTGTACGCCCCGAGGCGGTGACCCTTTCCACTCCCGGGTGCTCCGGCGGTCCGTGCTCCGTCCGGTCCGGCGCCCCCGCCGGTCCGTGCGCACCTCCCGCCGGGAGGTCAGTACGAGTAGACCGGCGCGAAGACGAGGTTGAAGTTCTTGTTGGACTGGTCGGCGTAGACGACCCCGGTGTTCCCCTTCACCCCGAGGGTGTTGTTCTGGTTCGACGCACCGGCACCGGTCGCCGTCTGCTGGGTGGAGTTGTAGTTGCCGTCGACCGGTCCGAAGATGTTGCCGCTGCCGAAGTCCGAGACCACGCTGCTGTTCGAGCCGTGGCCGGCAGCCGCACCGTTGTCGGCCGCCGCGGCACCCGCCCCGGCCAGCAGCAGACCCGCTGCGAGCGGGACGGACGCGACCAGCGCGGCCAGGCGTGTGGTGCGGAAGCGCGCCATGGGATTCCCTCCGTTGGTTCTTGGTTGGTTCTTGCCGGTTATTGCGAGCTGGAAAAAAGGTGTTCCGGAGTTCGCGGCCAGACGAGGCTCCGGGGGCTGCGACGCCGAGGGACAGACTTCCGCAACAAATCGACAAAGCACCAGCACCGCTGAGCCTTTTCCCCCATTAGCGTGACGCGGCGGCACTGGCGCATAATCCCGGCCCGATCGGTTCGTCGACAGACACACCGTCTGCGAGCTGGCGATTCGCCCGGACGGCGGGAGCCGTACCGCCGTCCGGGCGGGGGCGCGGCGACCGGTTTCCGGCGAGTCGCGCAAGCCCCGGGGCGCACGAACGGTCCGGCCGCGCCCCGCCGGGGTCGCATGACCGCACAAAGTCGATATTCAGCCACTGCCGAAATTCCTCATACCATCCGGATGCCACACTATGATGGTCGGGTAAATGGCAGGCGAATTTCCCGACCGTCATCTTGTGATGATCGGGAAATTTTCTCTGCGGCTGGGGGTCGGGGGATCGAAGCAGGAACCCGACCGGCCGGACAGCAGACCGAGCGGACGGCCGAGCGAGCGGACGGCCGAGCGAGCGGGTCAGAGCATCTTGCCCGGGTTGAGGATGCCCAGCGGGTCGAACGCCGCCTTGATCTGGCGCTGCAGCTCCAGCCCGACCGGGCCCAGCTCCCGGGCCAGCCACTCGCGCTTCAGCAGGCCGATGCCGTGCTCGCCGGTCACCGTCCCGCCCAGTTCCAGGCCGAGCGCCATGATCTCGTCGAAGGAGCTCCGGGCCCGGGCCGTCTGCTCCTCGTCCTTGGCGTCGAAGATCACCACCGGGTGGGTGTTGCCGTCGCCCGCGTGCGAGACCACGCCGATGGTCAGCCGGTGCCGGTCGGCGATCTCGGCGACGCCGTTCAGCATCGCGGCCAGCGCGCTCCGCGGCACCGCCACGTCGTCGATCATCGTGGTGCCCATCCGCTCCAGCGCGGGCAGCGACAACCGCCGCGCCTGGAGCAGCAGTTCGGACTCCGCCCGGTCCTCGGCCGGCACCACCCCGGTGGCCCCGGCGGCGGTGCACAGCGACTCGACCTCGGCCAGCCGCTCGCGCTGGTCCGGGCCGTCGAAGGCGACCAGCAGCAGGGCCCGGGTCGACTCCGGCAGGCCCATCCGCGCCATCTCGTTGACCGCCCGGACGGTGGTGGCGTCCATCAGCTCCATCAGCGAGGGCGCGTGCCCGGCCGCCATCACCTCGCACACCGCCCGCCCGGCGGCGTCCACCGAGTCGAACTCCGCGGCCAGCACCAGCTGAGGCCCCGGCGCGGGGCGCAGCGCCAGCACCGCCTCGACCACCACGCCCAGGGTGCCCTCCGAGCCGACCAGCAGCCGGGTCAGGTCGTACCCGGCGACGCCCTTGGCGGTGCGCCGTCCCGTCCGCAGCAGCCGCCCGTCCGCCAGCACCACGTCCAGGCCGAGCACGTACTCGCTGGTCACCCCGTACTTCACGCAGCACAGGCCGCCGGCGCCGGTGCCGATGTTGCCGCCGATGGTGCAGGACTCCCAGCTCGACGGGTCCGGCGGGTAGGACAGGCCCAGGGCCTCGGCGGCGCGGGACAGCTCGGCGTTGACCACGCCCGGCTGCACCACGGCGATCCGGTCGACCGCGTCGAGGTGCAGGATCCGGTTCATCCTGGTCAGCGACAGCAGGATGCAGCCGTCCACCGCGTTCGCCCCGCCCGACAGTCCCGTCCGGGCGCCCTGCGGCACCACCGGGACCCGCAGCTCGGTCGCCGTCCGCAGCACGAACCGCACCTGCTCGACCGTCTCCGGGAACACCAGCACCGCCGGTTCGCCCGCGGCGCAGAACCCGGCCATGTCCCGCGCGTACGCGGCCGTCACGTCCGGATCCACCGCCACCGCACCGTCGGGCAGCCCCGCGCGCAGCCGTTCGACCAACTCACCCACGGCAAAGACCTCCACTCGCCTCGTCCACACGCCCATCCCACTCCCCCGGCTCCGGCCGGACAACCGCCCCCGCCGCCCCCTGTCGCGCTGTCGGTCGGCTCCGGCACCCTGGTACCCATGCGCGCACCACGGATCCAGTGCCCCGACTGCGACCGACCGGTCGCCCTGATGCCCACCCGCCGTACCGGCTACGGCGTCATCCACGACCACAAGCGCGACCGCCGCTCGCTCAGCCTCTGCACCGGCAGCATGCGCCAGCTCCCGCTCAGCGAGGCCACCCGGTGGCAGGACGCGCTCCCCGGCCTCCCCGTCCCGGACGAGCCGCCGACGCTGTTCTGACCCCGGGCGGCGGGCGGGTCGTGCTGCGGAGGGAGCGGACGGGTCGTGTTGCCGTGGGGCGTTCCCGGGAACACCGGGCCGGGCCGGTCACCTGCCGTACCGGCGGGCGTCCGGGCGGGGCGGTTCGGGAGGGGCCGCGTGGTCGGCCGGAAAAGGCGGCAGGTGGCGCGCCTGGCGGCACACCACCTGCGGCGAGCGGGGGCGCGGCAACGCCGTCCGCTCGCAGTCCCCGGAGGTGTCGGTGGAGTCCGCGTACGCCTAGGGAATGTCCAGTGTTGCGCAATGGCAACACCGTGCGGGGGAAGACTCACATGCGACGCTGGCCCCCTGCAATCGGGATCTGGACAAGTCCGCATCAACCGGCGGGCGGTGTGTATCTGATGGTTCAAAATGCTAATGTTCCTCCCCCTTCGGGCCCGGGTGTACAGCCGGGACGCGAATCGCGCCTGGTCAGGGCATTCAGTGAATGAACATGCCGCCCTTTCCGCCCGGGGTGGCACCCCGGCGGCACCCGGCGTTTGCGCACCGGCGATCCGGTCGAAACCCGATCCTCGGGCCGCCTGCCGACTGGACGGCCTTGCAACAAAAGCGAGTTGACAACCATCGGCCGTCCGGGCGACCACCGGACGGGGTGGGATGATTCATCCGCCGCCGAATCGGGAGTCGGCAAACTCCCGGTCGATCGATTGCGGCCCGGACCGCGAGGTCCCGGTGGAGTCCGCCCCTTTCGGCTAGGAGAGAACCCCTTGCACCAGCGCATTCCCGCCGTCACCGCCTGCGTGGGGACCGGCGTCCGGCCCGTCGCCGGTTTCGGAAGTCCCGGCGGTTCCGGCAGAGCCGGTTCGTTCGGCGGCCCCGGTGGTTTCCGTGGCTCCGGTGGTTTCCGTGGCTCAGGTTCCCTCGGCGGCTCCGGGATCTCCGGGGTCGAGGCGGTGATCGTCATCGTGCTGGCCGTGGCCGTCGTCGTCCTCGTCCGCTCCGGTGCCGCCGCCGAGAGCGTGCTGGCCCTGCTCGGCGGCATCGGCACCGTCTCGACGGGCGTCATCGTCTCGGTGCGGGCCGGTCGGCGCCCGCGTCTGGTCGCGTTGGAGGGCTGATCCGGTGGGACGCCCCGAGCGGCCCGTCACCGAACGTACGAAGGAGTCCGCGGCGCTGGCGCAGCACCTGCGCCAACTGCGCCGGCGCGCGGGCCTCACCTACTCCCAGCTGGGCGCGGCCACCGGGCTGACCGCCTCCCGGCTCTCCCGGGCCGCGAGCGGCGAAGCGGTGCCGCCGCTGGAGGTGGTGGAGGCGTACGTCCGCGGGTGCGGCGCCGACAAGAAGGAGCTGGCGGCGGTCCGGACCCGCTGGCGGGCCGCCCGCCAGGCCGAGGCGCCGCCGCCGGTGGACCGGCCCCGCGACATCAGACTGGTCGACACCCCGAGCGAGTTGTGGGCCGCGATGGTGCACCTGCACCGCCGGATCGGACGCCCGTCCCTGCGCCAGCTGGAGAAGCGGGCCGGCGGGCTCGGCCAGCTCCCGCGCAGCACGCTCAACCTGGTGCTCCGCCGGGAGATGCCCCCGTCCCCGGTGCTGCTGGACGCCTTCGTCCGGGCCTGCGGCGTCCCGGCGGCGGACGCCGTGCACTGGGCCGGCGCCTGGAGCCGGGCCTACACCCCGCGCAGTTCGGCCGTGATCCACCCGGAGCCGCGGGACGCCCGCTTCCCGCACCCCAGGGGGCCGGCGCCCGCGACCCGCCTGGGCACCCTCGCCGCCGCGGACGGGACGGCCCCGCTCGTCGGCTCGCCCCGGCCGGACTGACCGGGGCGCCGCCGCAGGAGCAGCGCGTCGCAGCCCGGCACAGCACAGCACGTCCGAGCGCGTCCGGGCGCGTCGCAGTACGTCCGAGCGCGTCCGGGCGCGTCGCAGTACGTCCGAGCGCGTCCGGGCGCGTCGCAGTACGTCCGAGCAGAGCAGGTACGAGCACGTCGGAGAACACGGCAGGCCCGGCACCGACCGGGCCCGGGCCGTGCGGAGGAATGAGGACATGGGCGATCTACAGCCCCTGGACGACAAGCTCAACAAGCAGTGCCGGGAGTTCGCGGAGGCGCTGCGCGAACTGTTCGCCCAGCTCTCGATCTCGCTGCGCCGCTGCGCCGTGCGCTGCTGCGTCAGCCCCGGCACGCTCTCGCGCTACCTGTCGGGCACCCGGATCGCCCCGCAGGACTTCATCGACGACCTGGTCCGCGAGATCGAGCGGGAGCACGGCACCCGGATCGAACCGGCGGCCCTCGAACGGCTGCGCCTGCTGCGCCGGGCCGCCGTCCGGACCACCGACTCGATCAGCCAGGCCGTGCACCAACTGGAGGACCAGCTGAAGGCCGCCGACGCCCGGGCCCGCTCCACCTCCGCCCGCCGCGAACGGCTGGACAGCGCGCTGGACGACCAGCGCGGCCTGCTCGCCGACCTGGACCGGCGCCTGAAACGCCTGGAGGCCGACCACCGCGCGGACGGCGGCCCGGCCGCGCTCCCCGCCGAACGGGACCTCCCGGCCGAGCGCGACGTCCTGGCCGAACACGGCCTGCTGACCGAGCACGGCCTGGTCACCGCACGCGACCTGCTGGCCGAGCGCGACCTTCTCGTCGCCCAAGTAGCCGACCTGATCAGCCAGTTGGAGGAGGCCCGGGCCCAGGTCGCGTTCGCCGAGATGCGCTGCGACCTGCTGGAGCGCCAACTCGCCGTGGTCGACACCCAGCGCGGGGCCGCCCTGCCCGGCCCCGAACTGGTCACCCTGGTCGAACCGCACACCGCCCCGCCGCTACCCGGCACCGCCGCCCCGCCCCCGAAGGTCCTGCTGGTCGACGACAAACGCCCCAACCTGCTCGCCCTGGAAGCCGTCCTCGGCACCTCCGGGCACCAGGTGGTCTCCGTCTCCTCCGGCCCCGAGGCCCTCAAGGCCCTGCTGGAGACCGACGTCTCGGACTTCGCGGTGATCATCCTCGACGTCCAGATGCCCGGCATGGACGGCTACGAGACCGCCGCCCACATCAAGCGCCGCGCCCGCACCCGCGACATCCCGATCATCTTCCTCACCGCCGTCGGCAACGACCCCGAGTACTCGATGCGCGGCTACGCGGCCGGCGCCGTCGACTTCATCGTGAAGCCCTTCGACCCCTGGGCCCTGCGCGCCAAGGTCGCCGTGTTCGTCGAGATCTTCCTGGAACGCCGCCTCTACGCGTCCCCCCGCGACTGACCCCCGCCTGCGCGTACCGGCCGGGTCGGGCCCGGTCAGGTCGCGCCCGGGAAACACGCCGGGGCGGGTACCGACTGTCCGTCGGTACCCGCCCCGGGCCGGTGTGTCATCCACCGCAGCGGAGGGTGTGGGATTTGAACCCGCGGTGGCGCGAAGCCACGACAGTTTTCAAGAACGTCCGGACAGCGTTGCGTCGCACCCTTCTGAGCAGCAGAAGAGCGTCGCTGGGGTGCGAGGAAGCCACCACGGGTTCCACGTATGTTCCAGCACCCCGAATCTGGTTCGCCAAGGCATAGTCTCCAGCCTGTGTCTGCGTCCTCTTCATCCCGAACGAGGTCCGGGCACCGGAGTGGCCTACTGCGATCGCTAAACACATAGGTCCGGTCGTCGGTCTACGTTGGCCTCACCAGCGTTCGAACTGCCCCAGTCTCAAGATCTTCCCCCAAGTCTCTCCCAAGAGAGCGGCGCGTAGGATGTGTGACGGGGGACACATCGGCGAGGAGGGGATCTGCTCATGCCAGCGGACGAGAAGCAGCAAGAAGAGTCAGAGTTCGAGGCGGAGGTCTTGCGGATATCCCGCGCTCTCTTCGCCCCCGAGAACGAGTTCCAGGGTTCCACCTACATCGGCACAGCCGAACGAGACGGTGTCTTCGTCGGACCGGACTCGGTAGTGATCGTCGAGTGCACAGTCTCCCGGCGCAAGGACAAGGCAGAGAAGGACGGCAAGAAGCTCCACGAGGCGTGCGTCGCCAAGGCCCGTGAGTACCCCTTCAAGTCCGTCAAGGGCTTCTTCGTCACGCGCGAGGAGCCCACTGCCGACCAGCGCATGGTCATCAAGTCTTTTGCCTCACCCCTGGTCGCTTGCAGCTACGCGCAGTTGCGAGGACAGCTCATCGACTCCCTGAAGTACCTTGAGTTGCGCGGCATGTACCCCTTTGGTTCGGCTCGCGAGCCGAGCAGCGGTGACCATGGGGACCTCAAGCCGTACGTCGCAGTCGACCCGGTGGAGAGCGATACCGGTGAGCCGTTCTCGGTTGCCCGAGTGGCTGACGCAGTGAAGGACGGCAGGTCTGTTCTTCTGTATGGCGACTATGGCGCTGGCAAGAGCATGTTCCTGCGAGAGCTGTACCGGCGCCTCGCTACCGCCCACCGCAAAAATCCATTCAGTCCTTTCCCACTCCTCCTCAACCTGCGAGACCATCAGGGGCAGGTCCATCCCGTCGAGGCGCTAGAGCGCCACGCTCGCTCTATTGGGTTCCCCGCCCCATCTCAGTTGGTCCGTGCTTGGCGCTCGGGCGATGTGACGCTCATCCTTGATGGCTTCGATGAGATCGCGACTCCTGGATGGATGGGAAAGATGCAGACCATGCGCGATATCCGTCGTCGATCCGTGGAACTCGTGCGCCGATTCTGTCGTGACTCCCGGGCTTCCACTTCGGTCGTCCTGGCAGGGCGGGCGCATTTCTTCGATAGCGAGAGCGAGATGCGCACCGCCCTGGGTCCGCAGGACGACTCCCTCTTCTTGATGGCGGGTGAGCCGACTGAAGAGCAGGCGAAGAAGATACTTGACGCATACGGATGGCACGAATCACTCCCAGAGTGGCTACCTTCGCGTCCCCTCCTCCTGAGCTACTTGGGCTCGTCGAGTGTCCTGCAGGAATCCATTGAGGGGACGTTCGGGCGCTCAGTCGGTGAGGGCTGGAACATGATGCTGGATCGCATATCTGAACGCGAGGCCAGCATGGAAATGGGCGTTGACGGATTCACCATCCGCAGGGTTCTGGAGAGGCTGGCCACCCACGCTCGCCGCTCTACAGACGGGCTGGGCCCCATCTCGAAGGACGAGCTGACGTCTGTGTTTCAATCCGTATGCGGATACACGCCCGACGAAGGCTCTTACCAGCTCCTGCAGCGGCTCCCCGGTCTCGGGGCCATGGACAGCGCTGACGGCTCCCGGCATTTCGTCGATGAATCCCTCGCCGATGCCGCCCGTGCGGGGGACCTTGTGGCGTGCCTCCTGGACCCCAACAGCGCGAATCCGCTGATGGAGATGACCGGCACCGTTGCATGTCTGGATGAGGTTGGCATCGACGTCGCCGCTTCCCGGCTAGAGGCGGAGAGCGCCGCTAGCTCGGGCCGGGCATACTCGTCAGCTAATGTTCTCCAGCGGCGCGGGGTCTCGGACGCCGTCATCGCGGACATCATCCGTGTCGCGGGCCCGCGCTGGCCCGGCGACACGTCCCCCACATCGATACCCCTCCACGGCATTGAGCTTCGCAGCCTTTCGCTCACTGCGGATGCCGGGGGCTATGACTGGCTCAGTTTCCACGACTGCGTAATTCAGGAATTGGATCTGACCGACCACGACGGATACCCGCTTCCGCACTTCCATAGCTGCCTCATTGGGAAGATGTCGGGCGTCGCCGGCTGGTCGGCTCTCCAAGCCAGCAACTTCGCCGATTGCGAGGTGGTTCAATTCGATGTGCAACTGGCGACAGCCAAGGGCATCCTTGCCCTGAGGACGACGCCGATGAACAAGGTCCTGCTTACGATATTGAAGAAGGTCTATGCCCAGAGAGGCACAGGGCGTAAGGATTCCGCGCTATTCCGCGGCCTGGATGCCAAGCATCGCGAACTCGTTCCGACGGCTCTGCAGAGGCTCACATCGGCTGGCCTCGTCACCACCGCCAAGTCGGGAGGGAATCGGATATATCTCCCAGTTCGCGGTATGGCCAGCCGGGTTCGGCGTATCCTCCAAGCCCCCCAAGCCAGTTCGGACAGCGTTCTTGAATAGTTGATGCCAAGCTGGCATCGTCCTATCATTTAATAGCGGATGGTTTTCAACCGCGCCAGCGAATGGAATGTGCAGTTGACGGGGCCTGCTGGGATCGCCCGGCGGGCCCTGCCGATTGAGGGTCGCCATCAGGTCTCTCGGCAATGCCGTCGCGACGTGGCGGCGATGTCATGCGACGAGTCGACGAACACGCAGGTGACCAAGTCACTTCTGGGACCTGACCTGGGCTCCGGCCAGCGTCTGACTACAGCCCTGCGGCTGCCGTTCCACGCATGTTGCCCTGCGGAGGATCACGCCAAGGCGTCCGCAACGGTCTGCATGGACTCAACGATCGCCACGGCCCCGGCAACAGAGAGCTTCGCGCCCTTCCCTGGCTTGTTGGCGTAGCCGATCGTCGGCACGCCAGCAGCGTTGCCGGCCTCGACGTCCCGGGCCGCGTCGCCGATGAACATGGTGCCCTCCGGCCCCATTCCCGCCGCTGCCATGGCCGCGGCCAAGAGGCGCGGGTTCGGCTTCATGGATGAAGGATCACCCGGAACCCGACCGAAGACGCCCGCTACGAGACTGGTCAGGCCCTGCTCGGCCAAGTACGTCTCAATGGCCGCGCCGGCGTTGTTGCTGACGATCAAGACCAACGTGCTGTGCGAGCACTGGGAACCGTACTCGCGGACCTGGCCGGCCTCGGGTTCGATGCGGAATGGGTTAGTGTCCGAGCGTCCGATGTCGGCGCCGCCCACCAGCGCGAACGCGTCTTCCTCCTCGTCTGGCCTTCCCACCCCCAGGGCCCGCGACTGCCGTGGCCGCGGCTTCGAGGACGGACTGCCGAACGTCGTGGCACTGCTGCCCACCCCGACCGTCTCGGAAGCGACCGGGAGGTGATCCTCTCCCGCCCGTGGCTGGACACCTGGCGCGAGGCCGCGCCGTCGGCTACCACCCGGGCGGCGCGGGCCTGACCGTCCTCGACCTCGACAATGCGGACGCCGTCGCCTGGGCCCGCGCGCACATGCCGGCCACCCGCACGGTGGCGACCACCCGCGGGGAGCACTGGATCTACCTCGGCGCCATTCCGTCCTCCAACGCCGTCCGGCCCGGCGCGGACGTCAAGTCGCTGATGCAGTACACCCGTTGGCTCGGACCGGGTGCCAGCACCATGACCCGACTCACCGCCGCCGTCCGCGCGTTGGTGGTCAGGGGTGAAGAGGCCAACCCGCCGCCGATCGGAGGGCGGTTGGTCTCTTCCACCCTCGCACCGTGGTCGCGGAACGTCGCCACCGGCTGCCGCCACACCGAGCGCTACGTCACCGACGGCCTGAACCGCGGCCTCGCCAAGATCCGGGCGCTGTCCGAGTCCGGCGCCGGATCCCAGACCTTCGGTGCCGCGAAGTTCCTCGCTGCCCAGCACTCCCAGTGCCCCGGGCCCTGCGGCCTGGAGACCATCGCCGCCCACCTTATCGCCGCCGCCGTCTCGGTCGGCGTCCCCGACGACTACGCCGCCCGCGCCGTCACCAGGGGCTTCGAATCCGCCAACTCCTTCACCAACAGCGCTCGTTAGGCCCGACGGCCCGCCCGCGAACAACCAGGAGACCACCCCCGATGACCGAACACACCCCGTCCCACACCGCCCCCGACGGGCCCGAGGACGGCGCCGCCCTCTTGGACGACGTGGAGAAGCACCACCGCCGCTTCAACGTCTTCCCGAGCGAGGCCGCGTTCGTCGCCGTGGTGCTGTAGGTCGCCCACACCCACCTCCTCGACGCGTTCGAGTCGACCCCGCGCATCGCGTTCCTCTCCCCCGAGCCCGGCTTCGGCAAGACCCGCGCGCTGGAGATCATCGAGACGCTCACCCCGCGTCCGATGCTCACCACCGACGTCAGCCCGGCGGCGCTGTTCCGCTCCGTCTCCGACCCCGACGCCCGACCGACCGTGCTGTTCGACGAGGTCGACACCACCTTCGGGCCCAAGGCCGCGGGCAACGAGGACCTGCGCGAGCTCATCAACTCCGGCCACCGCCGCTCCGGCGTCGTCCTGCGCTGCGTCGGCGACGGCAACATCCAGACCGTCCAGCGCTTCCCCGTCTACGCCGCCCTCGCCATGGGCGGACTCGGCGACCTCCCGGACACGATCATGAGCCGCTCCGTCATCATCCGGATGCGTCGCCGCGCCCCGAACGAGAAGGTCGAGCCCTTCCGCGAGCGCGTCCACGCCGCCCAGGGCCACGCCCTGCGCAAGCGCCTCGCGGCCTGGGCCGACAGCGTTCGCGACAGCATGCAGGACGTCTGGCACGAACTGCCCGAGGGCATCAGCGACCGCCCAGCGGACATCTGGGAGCCCCTGCTCGCCGTCGCCGACGCCGCCGGCGGCCACTGGCCCGCCCGGGCCCACGCCGCCTGCGTGCAGCTCGTCACCGCCGCCCGTGCCAACGACAAGGGCTCCGTCGGCATCCGCCTGCTCACCGACCTGCGCGACATCTTCGGGCCCGCCGAACGGATGCTCACCTCCGAGCTGCTGAACAGGCTCGCCGAGCTGGACGACGCCCCGTGGGCCGACCTCGACGGCAAGCCCATCGTCGCCCGCGCGCTGGCCCGGATGCTCGGCGACTACGTCACCGCCGACGGCGACCCGATCAAGCCCCCCAACATCAAGACCGGTTCGAAGTCCGTCGCCAAGGGCTACTACGCCGCCGACCTCGCCGACGCCTGGACGCGTTACTGCCAGCCCACGGCCGAGTTGTCCGCTACTGCCGCTACCGCCGCTACCGCGCAGGTCAGAGCCCTGTTCCCGGTAGCGGAACAGGTAGCGGTAGCGGATGCCGTCTCGGATTCCGCCGCCGAGCAGAGCGCCGTCCGGTAGCGATCACTCGCTGCTCCCAGCGCCCGTCCGGGAGCGGCACCGATCCGCTACCGCTACGCGAAGCGCTACCCGCTCGAAGCCTCTGACCAGGGAGGTAGCGGATGTAGCGGCGGTAGCGGACCTCAGAACGCGAAGGCGAAAGCCCAGGATTCCCAACTGAGGAGCCGCACATGCCCGTCAACCGGGACGAGAAACTCAAGCTCGCCGCCGTCCTCGAAGAGCTCGACATGTCGCGCTCAGCCTTCTACCGCATGGTGGCCCGCGGCAAGGGCCCGCGAACCCTGAAGCTGCCGAACGGCCAGCTCCGGGTGCGCCGCTCCGACCTCGACGCCTGGTGGCGTGCCCAGGAGCAGAGCACCGCCGTCTGACCATCCCTCGACTCGCGGGGCCCCGGAGTGCCGGGGCCCCGCTCAGGAGTACCTGTTGCTGACCTACGACGTCCGCCTCTACACGATCCGCAAGCGTGAGGGGCGTCGGCGCCCGTTCGAACTCCGTTGGAAGGTCGGGTCCGAGGGGCACTCGAAGAGCTACGTCACGAAGACGCTGGCCATCGGCCGGTTGTCCGAGCTGAAGACGGCGATGAAGAACGGCGAGCAGTTCGACGAGGAGACCGGCCTCCCGGTCTCCGAGCTGGAGGCTCTGCGAGCGAAGGACGCGCCGCCGGAGGAGACCTGGTTCGGTCACGCGGTGAAGCACGTCTCGATGAAGTGGCCGGACGACTCCGCCAAGGAGCGCTCAGCCCGGGCCGACGGCCTGGCGACGCTCACGCCCGCGCTGGTCACGGACCCCCGCGGCGGCCCGCCAGCCCGGGTGCTGCGGCGGGCGCTGAGCTGCTGGGCGTTCAACCTCTCGCCGCAGAAGGGCGAACCGCCGCCCGACATCGCCGCGGCGCTGGAGTGGATCGCCGAGCGGTCGCTGCCTATCTCCCGGTTGGACGAGTCGGACGTGATCCGGGAGGCGCTCACCGCCATCACGTTGAAGCTGGACGGCACCCGGGCGGCGGACAACACGATCCGCCGGAAGTACTCCACCTTCAGCGGCGCCCTGCGCTACGCGGTGGAGCGGCGGTTCTTCCCCGCAAACCCGCTGACCTTCATCGACTGGTCGCCGCCGGAGACCGACTCCGAGATCGACTGGCGCTACGTCCCGGGCCCCCGCCAGGCGCGGGAGCTGGTCGACGCCACGGCGACGCTCGGCGTCCGCGGCCGGCACATGGCGACGCTGTACGGTGCGACCAACTGGATCGCCACCCGCCCGTCCGAGGCGGTGAACCTGCGGAAGGAGGACTGCCACCTGCCGGCCGAGGGCTGGGGGTCGGCCGTGCTGGCGAAGACCTCGCCACGGGTCGGGTCGCGGTGGACGGACGACGGCAAGACCTACGAAGAGCGCGGGTTGAAGCACCGTGCCCGGAACTCCACCCGGACGGTGCCGATCCCGCCGATCTACGTGCAGCGGCTGCGCGGGCACATCGAGGAGTTCGGGCTCGGGCTGGACGGGCGGCTGTTCCAGTCGGCGACCGGCGGGCTGGTGTCCACTAAGGAGTACTCGGACGTGTGGAAGGAGGCCCGGGAGCTGGTCCTGACGCCGCAGCAGGTGGACACCCCGTTGGCCGAGACCGCAGGCAAGCTACGGGCGACCTGCGTGTCCGGCTGGATCGTCTCGGGCGTCGACCCGGCCGAGGTGGCGTACCGGGCCGGCCACAGCGTGGCGGTGCTGTTCCACTTCTACGCCAAGGTGCTCAACGGCCGGCGGGAGCAGGCCAACGAGCTGATCGAGAAGTTCCTGAGCACGGAGTACGGGCTCGAATCCGGCCCACGGCTGGCCCACGAACACTGACCGGAGGCGGCACAGCGGTGGGACAGCCCGGCACAGAACGACTCAGGGCGGGTACCGGAGAAGTTCCGGTACCCGCCCTGAGCTGGGGTTTCACCCACCTGCGCGGAGGGTGTGGGATTTGAACCCACGGTGGCGCGAAGCCACGACAGTTTTCAAGACTGGTCCCTTAGGCCGCTCGGGCAACCCTCCTCGGCGGAGGCCAGCCTAACGGGTCGGGGCCGGTGGGGTGCACACCGTTTTGGGGTGCACACCGTTTCGGGGGCGGGGGTCAGTTGTCGCCCTTGCGTTCGCCGAGGGTGACGGTGGTCTTGGCGGCCTTGCCGTCGCGCTTGTACTCGACGTCGACCTTCTCGCCGGGCTTGTGCGTCCAGATTTCGCTGACCAGGGTCGGGCCGCTGTCGATGGCGATGCCGCCGAGCTTGGTGATGACGTCGCCCGCCTTGAGGCCGGCCTGGTCGGCGGGGCCGCCGGGGGTGACGGCGGGGGTGCCCTGGACGGCGGCGGTGGCGATCTGGGCGCCGTCGCCGGTGTAGGAGTCGTTGCGCAGGACGCCGAGGATCGCGTAGACGGGGGTGCCGTCCTTGATCAGGGTCTGGGCGACCCACTTGGCCTGGTTGATCGGGATGGCGAAGCCGAGGCCGATGGAGCCGGCCCGGCCGTTGCCGCTGGTGTTGGACTGGATCGCCGAGTTGATGCCGATCACCGAGCCGGAGGCGTCGAGCAGCGGGCCGCCGGAGTTGCCCGGGTTGATCGAGGCGTCGGTCTGCAGGGCATTCATGTAGGACGCCTGGGCGCCGGTCTCGTCGCCGGAGGCCACCGGGCGGTCCTTGGCCGAGATGATGCCGGTGGTGACGGTGCCCTCCAGGCCGTAGGGGGCGCCGATGGCGATGGTGGCGTCGCCGATGGCGACCTTGTCGGAGTCGCCGAGCGGCAGCGGGGTGAGCTTGTCGGTCGGCGGGTTGTCGAGCCGGACCACCGCGACGTCGTAGCCCTCGGCGCGGCCGACCACCGAGGCGCTGTACGAGGAGCCGTCGGAGAACTTGACGGTGAGCTTGCCGCCGTTGGCGGCGGGGGCGACCACGTGGTTGTTGGTCAGGATGTGGCCCTCGGTGTCGAAGACGAAACCGGTGCCGGTGCCGGACTCGCTGGAGCCCTCGGCCTTGATGGTGACGGTGGACGGCAGCGCCTTCGCGGCGATCCCGGCGACCGAGTCGGGGGCCCGGTCGAGGTTCTGGTGGGTGTTGCCGACCGCCACGGTGGTGCTGTTGCGGCTGGCGCTGGAGCCGCCGCCGTTCTTGCCGTTGTCGGCGACGGACGCGCCGATCGCACCGCCCGCCAGGCCCGCCACCAGGGCGACGGCCGCGACCAGGGCGATCAGCGAGCCGCGCTTGCGCTTGCCGGGGCCGCCGGCGCCGGGCTGCGGCGCCCCCCACGGCGCGCCGGGCCCGCCCGCGCCGCCCGCGGTGTCGCCGCCGGACGGGTGCCCCCAGCCGCCGACCGGGTGGCCGGCGCCGAACGGGTGCTGCGAGTGCTGCGGCGCACCGGGGTCGCCGGGCGCACCCGGGCCACCCGGAGCGCCCGGGGCACCCGGCGCCTCCTGGAGCAGCGGCACGGGGGCGACGGCCGGGTTGACCGCGGTCTGCGCCTCGTCCGGCCGGCCGTACGGGCTGACCGGCTCGGCGACCGTCCCGTACGGGTTCTGGAACGGCGGCGGCGCGTCCACCGGGACGGCGGGCGCGGCCGGGACGGCCGGGGCGGCGGCCTGCGGCGCGTCGGGCACCTTGCCGAGCTGGATGGTCTGCTCGACCGGGGCGGGAGCCGGGGCCTGGCCCGGGGCCTGGGGCAGCACCGGCGGCGGGGCGTCCAGGTAGGCGGGGGCGGGTGCGGGGGCGGGCGTACCGGAGCCGGCGGCCACCGCCTCGGTGCCGGCGGGCTCGGCGGCCTTCTCCGGCGGGGTGGTACCACTCGCGTGCTCGGTGCTCACGGACGACCTCCATCGCTGAACAGAACCTTCGGTCGCGAACCGCGGCGCTGGGGGCACGGCTCGCAACCTCGGTGCACAGTTTTTCCTATACCGGATTCGGACACCGTAAGCGGGCCCCTGAAGAAATGATGAGAAGCCTTAGGCGGCTCTGACATGCACATCAATGGTCCCGCGGTGCGGACGCCCGTCCCCCCGGTCTTGGCGTTCCCCCGCCCGGAGGCTAGCCTGTCGCTCCTGTAAACCGAAGAACGTCGCGGGAGCTTGGACCAGCCAGGCTGAGAGTGCGCCGGTTCGACCGTAGGGCATGGCGGTGACGCCACCACGGGCGAGGGGGCGCTGACCGCCGGAACCTGTCCGGGTAATGCCGGCGTAGGGAGTATCGGCCATGACGGCTGTTCCGTCTGCCCAGATGTCCGACCGTGCCGCCGAGGCGCGGTCCGAGGCCCCGCTCACCCTCGACACCGCCCCGCCGCGCACCCTGGACTTCCGGGCGCTGTTCGCGCTGTGGGCCAACCTCGGGGTCAGCCTGATCGGCTTCACCAGCGCCGCGACCGTGCTCGGCGAGCCGGGCCACGAGCTGGGGTTCACCGCCGCGGTGACGGCGATCCTCGCGGGCACCGCGATCGGCACCGCGATGCTGGCGGTGGCCGCCCTGGTGGGCGCCCGAACGGGTGCCCCGGCGATGGCGGTGCTGCGCGGACTGTTCGGCACCCGGCTGTCGTACGTGCCGACGGTGCTGAACATCGTGCAGTGCGTCGGCTGGGGCGTGTACGAGCTGACGGTGATCGCCTGGGGCGCGCAGACCGTCTCCGGCACCGAGGGCTGGCGCTGGCTGTTCGTGCTGCTGGCGGGCGTGCTGACCACGGTGCTGACGATCTGGCCGCTGGGCGCGATCGCGGTGCTGCGCAAGTACGTGGCGGTCGCGGTGGGCGTGGCGATGGTCTACTTCACGGTGCAGTTCGCCCGGACGGGCTTCCCGGACCCGGGCGCGGGCAACTGGGACGGCTTCCTGGGCGCGACGGACGCGGTGATCGCGGTGTCGATCTCCTTCGTGCCGCTGGCCGCGGACTACACCCGGCACGCGCGCAGCTCGGCGAAGGCGTTCTGGGGGACGTTCTCCGGCTACACGGTGGCCCAGGTCTGGTGCTACGTGCTGGGCGTGGTGGCGCTGCTGCAGTCCGGCGGCGACGCGAACCGGATCTTCGAGTCGTTCACCGGCGTGGCGGCGGGCTGGGCGTTCCTGCTGGTGCTGGTGCTGCGGGAGACCGACCAGTCGTTCGCGAACGTGTACTCGACGGCGATGTCGATCCACAACCTGTGGCCGCGGGTGGACCGCCGGGTGCTGACCGGCGGGATCGGCGTGCTGGTGACGGTGCTGGCGCTGCGGATCAAGGAGTTCACCGACTCGTACTACGGGTTCCTGGGCCTGATCGGCTCGGTGTTCGTGCCGCTGTTCGCGGTGCTGGCGGTGGACTACTTCCTGGGCGCGGGCCGGCGCGGCTGGAACACGGCGCAGGACGCCCCGGCGCGCTGGGTGATGCTGCTGCCGTGGGTGGTGGGCTTCGCGGTGTACCAGTTCCTGGCCCCGTCGAAGATCGGCGGCTGGTGGACCGGCCGGTGGGAGGACCTCCAGCAGCTGGTGCACTTCACCCCGGCGGCGTGGTCCTCGGCCTCGCTGTTCTCCTTCCTGGTGGCGGCACTGGCCACCCTCGCGGTGACCGCGCTGGAGCGCCCGCGGGCGGCGGCGGAGCCGCGGGGCTGACGCCCGGGCCGGACCTGCCGGGGCCGGACCTGCCGGGGTCGGACCGGATCTGCCGGGGCCGGGGCGGCGTGGTGCGTCCGGGAGCGGTCAGGGGACCAGCACCACCTTGCCGGTGACGGTGCCGGACTCGGCCAGGCGCAGGGCCTCGGCGGCGGCGGTGAGCGGGAGGCGGGCGGCGAGCGGCGCGGTGAGGTCGCCGCGCCGCAGGGCGTCCAGGACGGCGGTGAGGTCGGCGCGCAGCCGGGCCCGGAAGCGGGCGGGGCGCAGGGAGCGGCCGGCCCAGATGTTGTAGAAGTGCGCGCGGCGGCCGTTCGGCAAAGCGTTCCACCACCAGGTGCGGGCGAGGACCTTGAGCACCGGCCACTGCTTGGAACCGGTGTCGTCGCGGGTGGCGGCGCTGCCGTAGGCCACCAGGGTGCCGCCGGGGGCGAGCAGCCGCCAGGAGTCGAGGACGCTGCGGCCGCCGACGTGGTCGAAGACGGCGTCGACCCCGCCGGGGGCGAGGCGGCGGACCTGGGCCGGGACGTCGCCGGTGCGGTAGTCGACGGGGGTGACGCCCAGGGCGCGCAGCGCGTCGTGGTGCCGGGCGGAGGCGGTGCCGATCACCCGGGCCCCGGCGGCCAGCGCGAGTTGGGCCAGCAGCTGGCCGACGCCGCCGCCCGCGCCGTGCACCAGGACGGTCTGCCCGGAACGGACCCGGGCGTGGCGGTGCAGCAGCTGCCAGGCGGTGATGCCGTTGACGACCGCGGTCTCGGCCGCGGCGGGCTCCAGGCCGGCCGGGACGTCGACGGTGTCGGCCGGGTCGAGCAGGACGTGGCTGGCCCAGCCGCCGGTCTTGACCAGGGCCGCGACCCGGCGGCCGACCAGCCCCGGGTCGGTGCCGGGACCGGTGGCCGACACCGTGCCGACCAGGTCGTAGCCCGGGACGAACGGGAACGGCGGCTGGTCGTAGTAGCGGCCGCGACGCATCTGCTGCTCGGCGAAGGACACGCCGGTGGCTTCGACCGCGACCAGCACCTGCCCGGGGCCGGGCTCCGGCAGCGCGGAGCGGCGGACCTCCAGGCCCTCCGGCTCGACGACGCCGGGCAGGACGATCTCGACGAGCTGCTCGCTTCGCATGGTGCTCTCACTTTCGATAGTGGTAGTTACTTGAGTTATAACCTCTAACAAGAAACGTTGTAGCACCACGCTTCCGCGAGAGTCAACAGCAAACGCGATAGGGTCTAACCAAACGGACAGGGTGAAACCCGGCCGCAGAACACGGGCACGGTGCACGGAGCACGGAGCCCGGAGCGCCGAACGAGGGTCGCGGAACGTACGCCCCGGCCACCGCCCACCACCCACCACCCACCGAACGAGAGGAACCCCATGGAGACCGGCACCCCCCGGGAGCGCTACCGCGCCCAGGTCCGCGAGGAGGTCAAGCGGCACGCCCGCGAGCAGATCGCCGAGGCCGGTGCCTCCGCGCTCTCGCTGAACGCGATCGCCAAGCGGATGGGCATGAGCGGACCGGCGCTCTACCGCTACTTCGCCAACCGCGACGAGCTGATCACCGAGCTGATCATCGACGCCTACCGCAGCCTCGAACAGTCCCTGCGCGGGCCGGCCGAGGCGGGCGCCGACCTGCCTGAGCTGGCGGGCGCCCTGCGGCGGTGGGCGCTGGCCGACCCGCAGCGCTACTTCCTGCTGTACGGCACCCCCGTCCCCGGCTACCACGCGCCGTCGGAGACCACCGCCATCGCCTCCTCGATCATGACCGCGCTGCTGGACGCCGCCGTCCGGCACCAGACCCCGGCGGTCGACCCGAGCCAGGCCGACGCCCGCCTCTACACGCACCTGGCGCACCACCACGCCTGGGCCGGCGACCACCCGGCCCCGTCCCACGCGCTGCGCCGGGCGCTGGCGTTCTGGACCAGGCTGCACGGCGTGCTCTCGCTGGAGCTGGCCGGGCACTTCACCGGCATGGAGCTCGACGCCGAGCTGCTCTACACCGCCGAGGCGGAGTCCCTCGCCGGACCGCGCTGACCCACCCGGCCCCGCACGCCCCCGCCCCTGCACCGCCCCGCACGCCCCCGCCCCGCACCGCACCACCCGTCGGCGGCCGGTTGTTCACCCGCCCGTCGCCGTGCCGGAGGAGGGCCGCCATCCGGTGCCGCGTACGGTGGTTCACGTGGACACCCAGCACAGCACGGCCGGTTCGCCCGCCGTTCCGATCGACCGCACCGCCGTGAAGGTGATCGCCCACCGGGGCTCCTCCGCAGCCCTGCCGGAGCACACCGAGGCGGCCTACCGACGGGCGCTGGAGGAGGGTGCGGACGGGCTGGAGTGCGACGTCCGGGTCACCGCCGACGGGCAGTTGGTGTGCGTGCACGACCGCACGGTGGGCCGGACCTCGGACGGGCAGGGCGTGGTGTCGGCGATGACGCTGGCTCAGCTGTCCGCGCTGGACTTCGGCTCGTGGAAGCACCCGGAGCGGCCGGAGCCCAGCCCGGTGCTCACCCTGGAGCGGCTGCTGGAGCTGGTCGCGGACGCCGGGCGGCGGGTGGAGCTGGCGATCGAGACCAAGCACCCGGTGCGGTACGCGGGCCGGGTGGAGGCCGAACTGCTGCGGATGCTGGGCCGGTTCGGGCTGCTCCCGGCCAACCCGGCCGCCCCGGCAGGCCCGACAGGCGCGGCAGGCGCGGCAGGCGCGACCGGCCCGGCAGGCCCGACAGGCCCGGTCGAGTCCGCGGTGCGGGTGATGAGCTTCTCCGAGCTGGCCCTGCACCGGCTCCGGCGGGCCGCCCCGGCGGTGCCCCGGGTGTACCTGTGGGAGCGCCGGCTGCCGGTGCTGGGCCGGACCAGGTCGCTGCCGGGCGGCGCGGCGATCGCCGGCCCGGGCATCGAGCTGGTCCGGCGCGACCCGGGTCTGGTGACGGCGCTGCGCCGGGCCGGGCACCGGGTGCACGTGTGGACGGTGGACCGGCCGGAGGACGTCGAACTCTGCCTGGAACTGGGCGTGGAGGCGCTGATCACCAACCGCCCGGCCGAGGTGCTCGCCCAACTCGGCCGCTGAGCCACCCCCGGCCCAGGCCCAGGCCCCGGGCAGGTGGCACCCCGCCGCCAATCGCGTGACAGAAATACCGAACGGGGTATTTCCGGACGTGTTTCCCACAGATCGTCACAACGGAACGTGAGGCCCACCTCACCTTTTGCCCACTGTCCGTGCGGATGTCGTTAATACCGGCATCGGATCGTCGAACGCCCGTTTCCGACGCATTACCTGCGGGCATCCATCCCTCGGCAGAAGCTGAAGGAGGTCCGGGGGTGGCGTTGATGGTGGCGCGAGCTGTGCCAGTTCAGGCCGGGTCGACCTCATCGGCCATGGCGGTTCCGCACGGTCCGGCCAGCGTTTCGGCCGCGCGGCGCAGGCTGCGCGGCGATCTCGGCGACCGGTCGCTACCGGAAGCGGTGATTGACGACGCGGTGTTGATCCTCTCCGAACTGCTCAGCAATTCCTGTCGGCACGCGAGACCGCTGGAACCGGTCCCGGACACCGCCGATGGCGCCGTCGGGGGCACCACCGGAGGCACCGCCGGGGGCACCGGCGCCGCCGCCGGGGAGGCCGCCGGGGAGGCCGCGGAGAGCGGTACGGTGCTGGTGAGTTGGCAGATGCGCGGCGACGGCCTGCTGACCCTGGAGGTGACGGACGGCGGGGCGAGCACCCGGCCGATCCCGGCCCGGCCCTCGGTGACGGCACGCGGCGGCCGGGGCCTGAGCATCGTGGGCGAGCTGGCGCAGGACTGGGGGGTGCGGCACGCACCCGGTCAGGTGACGGTGTGGGCCCAGCTGTCGGCGTTCGGGCAGGTCGCGGGCGGCGGGCGGCGGCGGAGCGCCTGAGCGGCCCGGGCGGTCGGTTCCCGGCGAAGTAGGCTGCCCGGTGCAACGTCCGACGTCTCCGGGAGAGCCGCACCATGGCCAAGAAGGCCGCGAAGAAGCAGCCCAGCCAGTCCACCGCCGTCGAGGGCGAGGTCCCGGTCGTCGGGGCGCGCGAGGCGTGCCCGTGCGGCTCGGGCCGCCGGTACAAGGCCTGCCACGGCCGCCAGGCGGCGCACGCGGTGCAGGAGTTGGTGCACCGCCCGTTCGAGGGCCTGCCGGGCGAGGCCGACTGGGTGGCCCTGCGCGAGCTGGTCCCGGCCGCCACGGTGCCGCTGACGCTGGCCGCCGGGGTGGCGCAGGAGGCCGTCGGCGAGGTCCCGTCGGTGACGCTGGCGACGGTGCTGCCGCTGGCCTGGCCGGCGCTGCGCCGTCCGGACGGGTCGATCCTGCTGGGCCTGCAGACCCAGTCCTCCTCCGGTGACCTGAGCCGCGACCTGGCGGACGCCCTGGAGCTGGCGCTGGCCACCGAGCCGGGCACCCCGGTGCCGGCCCGCCGGACCACCCCGGGCGGCCGCCGCCTCCAGGAACTGCTGGACACCACGGCGGCGTTCGTCCCCGAGGTGCACACCGGCTTCGAGTTCTGGCTGGAGGACGCCGAGGCGGCGACCGGCGAGGTGGCGGCCTCGCTGGAGCGGGCCAACGCCTCCGCGATCCCGACCGAGAAGCTGGCCGGGGTGGACTCCGCGTACTGGTGCGGCACCCCGGACAAGAACCACCTGCGCTGGGTGATGGACGTCCCCGAGGAGCAGCTGCTGGACGCGCTGGCCCGGCTGTCGGCGGCCGGCGACAGCTCGCTGGGCGAGGGCACCAAGCTGGTGGGGTCGTTCCGGGCGCACGGCCTGACCGTCCCGGTGTGGGACCTGCCGCTGGAGATGACCGCGTCCGACGTGGAGAAGCCGTCCGTGGAGTTCGCCGGGAAGCTGGCCGCGGTGCTGGCCGCGCCCGCGCCGCTGACCGCGGAGGAGCGCCGGGCCCGGGCCAACCTGGTGAGCCGTCAGATCACCCTGAACTGACCGGAAGCGCCCAGGCAGCGGCCCCCGGAGCGACCTGGACGTGCCCCGGAAGTGACCCGGAAGTGACCCGGGTCACATTTCCGCCGCCGTCAAAGTCCTTTCCGCGTGGACAAATTGGCGCGGAGCCGGATCTTTGTTACTGTTTGAACAGTCCGACCGCTGGTGCATCCCCCGTCGCCAGCGGTCGGACATTTCTCGTTCCGGGCCGTACCGCACAGCCTAACTGACGGGACATCATCAAAAAAGCCGGTCAGGGCTGCGGCAGCGCCACCGCGCTGGCCGTGATCATCCCGCCCAGCAGCGTCCCGACCTCCGGCAGCCAGGGCCGCCCCGGCCCCGGCCGGCGCACCCAGTGCACCGGGCCCGCCCCCGTCCGGGACGGCGGCAGCACCAGGTAGCCGCCCGGCCCGTGGTAGCGCAGCGCGCCCGGCACCCAGGGCCGTTCGGCCAGCAGCCCGCCCAGTTCCGGCAGCGTGTACGGCGCGGTCAGCAGCACGAACCGGTCCGGCGTGCCGAGCACCGGCCCGTACGGGACGCCGATCTCGTCCAGGTGCCGCAGCAGCCACGGCCCGGCCGGCCGCGGCAGGCTCACCGCGCCCAGCGCCCGCCCGGTCGCCGCCAGCACCGGGGCGCCCGGCGCCCGGCGCTCCCACCACCAGCGCACCATCCGCGGATCGGTGGTGGCCGCCTCCAGCGGCGGGTCGTCCGGGTGGCCGCCGGGCACCACGCAGGACCGGTCGGCGCACGAGCACGGGCCCGGCGCCCCGCGCAGCGCCCGGGCGCCCGGCAGCACGGGCCAGCCGCACCCCTCGGCGGCCCGCAGGGCGGCGGCGAGCGCCAGTGAACGGCTCCGGCGGCCCGGCCACCACCGGCCGACGCGCTCCGGCAGCAGCTCTCGGCGGGGTGGGCGCATGGCGGCTCGTTCCTTTCCGCGTCCATCGGGGCGCACGGCACGGTCGGTGCGATCTTCTGATCGTTCGGATCGGCGTGGTCGGGGTGCGGGCGGTACGCGTGCCGGTACGTGTGCGTCTCGGCTACCCGCTGCTGGAACGAGAATCCCCCATACGTCCGGATGGACGCGGCCGGGCGGGCCCCGGTTCCACCGTACGAGTGAGTGCGCGCGGCCCCGGGTGGCACCCCGGCGGCCTGCGCATACGATCCCTGGCACGTTCGGCCCCGCACTCCTGGACATGCCCCGATCGGCCTGTGTACAAGTGGGGGAAACATGCCGAGTAGTGAGTAAAGACATCATTTCGGTCGGTCTCGGTGGTCCTGCGTGACACGTTCCGGATTGTGGGGAGTTGCGACATGACCGACGTCCACCCGTTGACGTCCCCGGCGCCCGCCGCCACCGCACTGCCGCCCGCCCCGACCGCTCCGGCGGCCCCGGGGGCACCGGCGGTCGGCCCGGTGCAGGCCGTCGACCAGGCGCGCGCCGCCGGTCCACGGCAGGCGGCCGCCCCGGCGGACGCCGTCGACCAGGCGCTGCTGCCGGAGTTCGGCGAGGTGCCCTCCGCCGACCTGCAGGACCGTTTGGCCGGATGGCTGTCCGATTTCACCAGCCTCCAGGAGCACCTGGAACTGCTGGCCCGGGCCGACGGCCTCACCGGCACCCTCGACGCGCTGCTGGACTCCGGCGCGGCCCTGCTCGGCGCCCGCCGCGGCCTGGTGGTGACGCTGCCGCCCGGCGCGGACCGCCAGCCGGCCCGACCGGTCGGGCTCGGCCTGGACCGGGCGATGCTCGGCGCGCTGGAGACCGTCCCGGTCGAGCACGGCCCGTTCGCCGGGCTGCTCGGCCACCCCGGCCCGGACGGCCGGCTGCTGATCGCCGACCTGGCCGCCGACCCCGCGGTCGGCCCCCGCTTCCGCGAGGTCGCCGAGCAGCTCGGCCTCGGCGCCTGCTACGCGCTGCCGCTGGCCACCGGCCCGGCGGGCGCGCTCGGCGCCGCCGCCTGGTTCTACGACGAGCCGGGCAGCCCCGACGAGCGCCGCGAGCACCTGGCGCGCCGCTACTGCGAGTTCGCCGCCCCGCTGCTGGCCCGCCAGCTGGAGGCGGACCGGGCGGTGCGCGCCGCCGAGACGCTGCGCCGCTCGCTGCTGCCCGGCCACCTGCCGACCCTCGCCGGTCTGAAGGTGGCGGCCCGCTGCGTGCCCGCCGCGCTGGAGCGGGCCGCGAACAGCGACTGGTACGACGCGGTCGCGCTGCCCGACGACACCGTCGGCCTGACCGTGGGCAGCGTGCTCGGCGGCGGCCCGGGCGCCGGCCCGGGGGCGGGTGCCGACGCGGCCGCCGCGATGGGCCGGGTGCGGTCCGCGCTGCGCGCCTACGCGGTGCTGGAGGGCGAGGACCCGGTCTCGGTGCTCGGCGACCTGGAACTGCTGCTGAAGACCACCGAGCCGACCCGCTCCGCCACCGCCGTCTACGCCTGCGTCGACCCGGCCGAGCGCCGGATCGCGCTGGCCGGGGCCGCCAACTGTCCGCCGGTGCTGCTCACCCGGTACGGCGCGAACTTCGTGGAGACCTCGCTCTCCGCTCCGCTGGGCATGCTCAGCTGCTGGGAGGCCCCCGGGGTGGAGCTCACCGCGGAGCGCGGCGACGTGCTGGTGCTGTACACCGAGGGCCTGGCCCGCCGCTTCGCCCCGAACCTGCACGCCGGGCAGAGCGCGCTGCGCCGGGCCGCCGCCGACGCCCCGCGCGACGTCCGGCTCGACCCGGACCGGCTCTGCGCCCACCTGCTGGAGCAGGCCGGCGGCGGGGAGCCCGGCGGCGACGACCTGGTGCTGCTGGCGGCCCGCTTCGAGTAGCCCGCCCGACCGGGCCGGACCCTGGCACCCGGACCTACCGGCGGGAACCGCGGAGCGGACGCCCTTCCTCCGTTCGAACGGCCCTACGTACGATGGGGGCGACATCCGCCCGCACGCCCCGCGACCCGGGGACGGGCGGGCGGTAGCGCGCGCGAGGAGGCGACGTAGTGACCGAGGACCACAGCCCGGCGGTGGCCGAGAACCCCGAGGGGTCCGCAGAGGGCGAGGAGGAGCCGGTCAAGAGCCGCAAGAACGGCCTGTACGACGGGATCTCCGACGAACTGGCCGCGTCCATGCGCACCGGCTGGGCGGACACCGAGCTGCGCGGGCTGGAGCCGGACGTCCAGGCCCCGTACGCGGCCGAGCGCCGCGCCAAGCTCTCCGCCGCCTTCCCGGGCGAGCGCCTGGTCGTCCCGGCGGGCAACCTGCGCACCCGCGCCAACGACACCGAGTACGCCTTCCGCGCCGCCAGCGAGTACGTGCACCTGACCGGCAACCGGACCGAGGACGCCGTCCTGGTCGGCGAGCCGGTCGAGGGCGGCCACGCGTTCGCGCTGTACCTGCTGCCGCGCTCCGACCGGGAGAACGGCGAGTTCTGGCTGAGCGGCCAGGGCGAGCTGTGGGTCGGCCGCCGCCACTCGCTGGCCGAGTCCGAGCAGCTGTACGGCCTGCCGGTGCGGGACGTCCGCACGGCCGCCGAGGAGCTGGCCGCCGTCACCGTGCCGACCCGGATCGTGCGCGGCTACGACGCGGCCCTGGAGGCCGCCCTCGCCGAGCAGCTCGACGAGGCGAAGGACGACGAGCTGAAGGTCTTCCTGTCCGGGCTGCGCCTGGTCAAGGACGCGTGGGAGATCGGCGAGCTGCGCGCCGCCTGCGACGCCACCGTCAGGGGCTTCACCGACGTGGTGCGCGAGCTGGACCGGGCCGTGGCCACCTCCGAGCGCTGGATCGAGGGCACCTTCTGGCGCCGCGCCCGGGTCGAGGGCAACGACGTCGGCTACGGCACGATCGCCGCGGCCGGCCCGCACGCCACCACCCTGCACTGGGTGCGCAACGACGGCGACGTGCGCCCCGGCGAGCTGCTGCTGCTGGACGCGGGCGTGGAGACCCACACCCTCTACACCGCCGACGTCACCCGCACCCTGCCGGTCAACGGCCGGTTCGGCCCGCTCCAGCGGAAGATCTACGACGCGGTGTACGAGGCCCAGGAGGCCGGCATCGCCGCGGTGAAGCCGGGCGGGCGGTTCCGCGACTTCCACGACGCCGCGCAGCGGGTGCTCGCCGCCCGCCTGCTGGAGTGGGGCCTGATCGACGCCTCGGTGTACGACCTGGAGAAGGTCCTGGAACTCGGCCTGCAGCGCCGCTGGACGCTGCACGGCACCGGCCACATGCTCGGCCTGGACGTGCACGACTGCGCGCACGCCCGCCGGGAGGACTACGTGGACGCGGTGCTGGAGCCGGGCGTGGTGCTGACCGTCGAGCCCGGCCTGTACTTCCAGGCCGACGACCTGACCGTCCCCGAGGAGTACCGCGGCATCGGCGTCCGGATCGAGGACGACATCCTGGTCACCGCCGACGGCAACGAGAACCTCTCCGCCGGCCTGCCCCGGCAGGCCGACGAGGTCGAGTCCTGGATGGCCTCGCTGACCTCCTGACGCCCCGCCGCCCTGCGACGGTGCCCCGCCGGAACTCCCCGGCGGGGCACCGTCGTTCCCGGCCCGGTCAGGGCAGCAGCCGGTCAGGGCAGCAGCACGTCGAAGCTCTGCGTCCCCACGTCGCCCGGCCCGGCGGCGACGGCCGCCCCGGTCACCGACAGCGGGCCGGAGTCGTCCTCGCCGGCGAAGGTCAGCCGGTAGCGGACGGTGCGGCTCTCGCCCGGGGCCAGCGTGAAGGCCGCGGCGGCCCCGGAGCCGGACGCGTCCGCGGCGAGGCCCGGCAGCTTCGTCCAGCGCTCCCCGTCGAGCCGCTCGGCGACCAGGTCCGCGGCGGCGCCGTGGTACAGCCCGGGGTCGGCGGTCAGCCGCAGCTCCGGCTGCACGGTGTAGGGGACGGCGCCGAAGTCGGTGTAGGTGATGGTGAAGGGCTGCTGGAAGCCGGGCTGCCGCCGGGTGTCGAGCACCTGCGGCAGCGAGACGTCGACCTTGACGTCGTTGGGGTGCGGCCGGCCGGCGTCCGGGGTGAGCGCGCCGATGTCGAGGCTCTGCGCCAGCTCGGTCAGGGCGTCCCGGTAGTCGTCCGCCAGCCCGGCCGCGACCAGGTAGACCTGTTCCGCGTGGAAGCCCCACACGGTGGCGTCGAAGGCGCTGCCGTTGCCGCAGTCGACGTGCCAGGTGACCTGCCGGGCGACCCGGCCGCCGAGCGTCACCACCTTCCGGTCGGCGGCCCGTTGCGGCCCGGCGGCCCCCGTCAGCTCGCCGGGGTGGCCCCAGACCGGGCAGCGCCCCAGGCCCTTCCAACCGTCCTCCGCGTCGAGCCCGTACTCGGTGGGCCAGGCGGTGCCGTCCCGGCCGCCGCCCGCGGAGACCAGCCGCACCCCGTACGGCAGACAGTCGCCGGGCTGCTGGGTGGGGCTACCCGGGCTGAGCAGGCAGAGGCCGTCGGCCGGGTCCTGGTCGGGGACGGTCCAGCCCGCCGGGAGGGTGAAGCCGACGCCGTGGAAGACCCGGTGCCGGCCGGCCGGCGGGGCGGCCCCCTGGTCGACGGTGCCGGCGGACGGCGCGGCCGGGGCGCTGGGTGCGGGGGACGGTTCCGGGGAGGCGCTGACCCCGGCCGCCGGGGCGGGGGCGGGGCGGGCCACCGGCCGGTCGGTGCGCAGGCTCAGCCAGCCGGTCAGCGCGGCGGCCAGGGCCAGCGGGAGGGCGACCATCAGCACCGGCCGCAGGTGGCGGGGTCTGCGGCGGGGCGGCTCGGCGGGGCGCAGGCCCTGGGGGGTGACCTGGGCGGCCCGGGCCGCGAGCGCGGCGCGCAGCAGCTGCTCGACCGGCCGTTCGGGGGTGCGGTCCTTGTCGCTGGTGCTCATCCGGCTTTCTCCAGGTGTCGCTCCAGGGCGTCCAGGGCCCGGCTGGCGGTGGACTTCACGGTGCCCCGGGCCAGCCCGAGGGTTTCGGCGATCTGCGTCTCGGACAGGTCCGACCAGTAGCGCAGCACCAGCACCTCGCGCTGCCGGGCGGTGAGTTCGCGGAGCGCGGCGAGCACCCGGCGGTGCTCGTCGTTGAGCACCGCGCGGTCCTCGGCGGACGGCTCGTCCGCCTCGTGCGGCGGGACGTAGGCGCGGGCGGTGCGGCGGCGGCGGAGCACCGAGCGGGCGCCGTTGACCACCGAGGTCCGCAGGTAGCCGAGGGCGTTGTCGAGGTCGTCCATCCGCTCGCCGTACTTGCGGTACAGCTCGGTGAAGGCGTCCTGGACGACGTCCTCGGCGACGTCCTGGTGGTCGACCAGCAGGACCGCCAGCCGGACCAGGGGGAGCCGCTGGACGTGGTAGAGCTCGGTGAGGGTGGGCCGTTCGCGGTCGGCGCCGCTCCGGCCGCCGGGCAGCGCGCGGAGCGCGGGCGGCTCGGCCGCCGGGCCGGCGGCGGCTTCGGCAGCGGTCCCGGCGGGCGGCTGGGCGGTGGGCTCCGCAGCGGTCCCGGCGGTCCCGGCGCTCCCGGCGCTCCCGGCGGGCGGTTCCGCGGCGGGCTCGCGGACGCCGAACAGCGCGGTGCCGGTCAGGGTCTTACCGGGCAGCGCGGTGCCGGGCAAGGCGTTCCCGGGCAGCGCGGTGCCGGGCAGGGCGCGCAGCAGGGTGCCCAGCAGGCCGCGCGTCGGGCGGCCGATCGGCGGCAGGATCGCGATCGACATCGTGGTGTTCCGTTCCCCCCTCGGAGGCGGCGGGGCGGGGTGCCCCGCCGCCGGTTCGGTCCTGGTGACGCTGCGGCGGCGGGTTCGGTTCAGCCCCGCCGACGGAGCTCGGTCTCGTGCTGCTCGGTGGTGGCGTAGTGGCCGTCGGCGGTGCCGTCGGCGACCACCAGCAGGCGGGTGAGCCGCGGGTCGGCGCCCGGGGCGACGGTGACCCGGAAGGTCGTCGAGCGGCTCTCGCCGGCGCCCAGTGCGGCCGGGAAGTAGTCGGGGGCGAGGCCGACGCCGAGCCGCTCGCCGATGCACGCGTCGACCAGTTCGACCGGTGCCCACGCGCCGCCGTGCAGCCACTCGACCTTCAGGTCGGCGGCGGACGGTTGCGGGCCGTCCCCGGCGGCGTTGAACAGGGCCAGCCCGGCGAGGGCCCGGGCGGCCGGGAGGGCGGAGCCGGTGAGCTTGACGGTGACGTGGAACTGGCCGGGGGCGGGCGCGGGCAGGTCGGCGGGGGCGGTGTCGAAGGCGGCGGCGGGGCGGCGCGGGTCGGTGACCTCGACGTCCTGCAGGGCCCGGGCGACCAGGGCGGTGTCGCCGTGGACGGCGTCGGCCTCGACCGGCAGGGTGCCGGGACCGTCGCCCGCGTCCAGCCGCATCCGGTAGGTGAGGGTGCGGCTGGCGCCGGGGTCCAGGGTGAACCGGGCGTCCTTGCCGGTGGTGGCGTAGTCGGTGCCGGTGCCCTGGGAGAGCGGCAGGTCGGTCCAGCCGGACGGGTCCTGGCGCTGCAGGGTGCCCTCGGCCGTCGGGGCGATGACGGCGCACCGGGCGCCCGGGTAGAACCGGGTGGCGACCACCGGCTGGAGGTCCTGGTAGCTGCGGTCGGTGCCGTTGCGCCAGGTGACGGTGAAGGTGAGCGCCTCGCCGCCGGCCTGGACGCGGTGGCCCGCGAGGCCGTCGAAGGAGATCGTCAGCTTCCCGTCGCCCTTCTTCTCCGCCGCGGCCAGGATGCCGGTGCCGTCGGCCCACGCGGAGTCGCCGTCCGTCCCCGGGTCCGACTCCGGGTCCGCCGGGTCCGCCAGGGTCGCCGGTTCCGTCGCGTCGGTGGCGGCCGGGGCGGTGGGGGTGGCGGTGGCGGCCGGGACCGGCGCGGTGTCGGGCGCGGTGCCCGCGGCCGGGGCGGAGGCGGCGGCGCGGGCCGCGGCGGGCGCGGCGCCGTCGTGCCGGGCGGGGCCGCAGGCGGTCAGTCCGGCGGCGGTCAGCAGGGTGAGCGGGACGGCGGTCCACCGGCGGTGCTTGCGGCCCCAGCCGGAGTGCAGCCGGGCATTCTTCGCAAAACGGATGTCGGTGGACGTGTTCATCGCGGTTCCCCCCGGGGCGGTGACGGTGACGGTGAGCCGGGACGGGAGGCGCCTCTCCCCCGAGCGCGCCCTCCTCACCCCTCACCCTGATGGACGCCCATCCGGGCGGGAGGTTGCGGACGGACGCGAAGTTTTTTCACCGCCGCCGGGACGACCGCACCGCCCGCGGCGCGTCCACGGCGAAGCCCCCGGCCGGTCCGTCCGGCGGGGGCTCCGTCGTGCTCAGTGGCGCCGGCCCCAGCCGGAGCGGGCGGCGCGGATCAGGAGTTTCTTCTCATAACGGGCGAAGGAGGACATGGACATCTGACGCTCTCCGGACGTGGTGGTGGAAGAGGACGGGGAACGGCCGCACCGGGCCCCGATGTGATGACTCCTCATCCTCCCGGGAGGTTGTCTCCCGATTCCAAAGGTTTTCCGCCGCCGCCCGCCCCCGTCCGATCGGCCTCCGTCACCGTCCGTGCGCACCCGCCCACCCCGCCGCCGCTCCCGGCGCCCCGGCCGGGCGGACGGCTACACTCGGCGCGAGTCCGCCGACGGCCGCCCCGGGAGCACCAGATGGCCGAGCCCGTACCAATCACGATCGGAAGGCGCCCGGCGCCGGTGCACACCGTCGCGGTGTACGCCTTCGCGGGCATGGCCCCGTTCGAACTCGGCGTGGTGGTCGAGGTGTTCGCCCTGGCCCGGCCCGAGCTGGCCGGGCTGCTGGCCGCCCCCTGGTACGACGTGCGGGTGTGCGCCGAGCGGCCGGGCCACCCGCTGGAGGCGGTCGGCGGGTTCTCGCTGACGCCCCGGCACGGGCTGGAGGAACTCGCCGCCGCCGACACCGTCGTGGTGGTCGGGGTGCCCGATCCGCTCGGCGACGTCCCGCCCGCCGTGGTCGCCGCGCTGCGCACCGCGCACGCCCGCGGCGCCCGGGTGGTCTCGATCTGCTCCGGCGCCTTCGCGCTGGCCGCCGCCGGGCTGCTGGACGGCCTGCCCGCCACCACCCACTGGCGGTACGCGCCGGAACTGCGCCGCCGCTACCCGGCCGTCCGGGTCGACCCGGACGTGCTGTACGTCGACAACGGCCGGGTGCTGACCAGCGCGGGCAGCGCCGCGGGCATCGACCTGTGCCTGCACCTGGTGCGCCGGGACCACGGCGCGAAGGTCGCCAACGCCGTCGCCCGCCGCTTCGTCGTCCCGCCGCACCGGGACGGCGGGCAGGCGCAGTTCATCGAGGCGGCGGTGCGGCCGGTGGACGAGCCGGAGGACGGGGTGGCCCGCTCGATGCGCTGGGCGCTGGACCACCTCGCCCGGCCGCTGACCGTGCCGCTGCTGGCCCGGGCGGCCGGCATGTCCGACCGCTCGTACCTGCGGCACTTCACCGCCCGCAACGGGGTCAGCCCGATGCGGTGGGTGGCGATCCAGCGGATCGCGGCCAGCCTGCCGCTGCTGGAGTCGCCGGAGGGCAGCGTGGAGGAGATCGCCGCGGCGGTGGGCTTCGAGTCGGCGGCGACCTTCCGCCACCACTTCGGCCGCACCATGCGCACCTCGCCGACCGCCTACCGGCGCACCTTCGGCCGGGCCGCCTGACGCCGCGTCAGCCCTTCCGGCTCTTCCGGCTCTTCCGGCTCTTCCGGCCCGGCCCTCCCGGCCCTTGTCCTCCCGGTCCGGCTCAGCCCTCCCGCTCCAGCCGGTCCGCGTTGGCGTGGATCGCGTCCCGCAGCCACCGGGCGAGGCCCGGGGCGAGCCTCTCGTACGTCTCGGTGAACCGCGGGTCGGCGAGGTACATGTCGCCGAGGCAGCGGTGCGTCTGCGGGCCGCAGTCGTAGAAGTGCCGGCCGATGTGCCGCCGGTGCTGCTCGGCGACGGCGGTCGCCTGCTCGCCGTCCGGGGCCGCGCCGGCGGTGAACGCCGCCACCAGGGCGTCGTTGACGCCGTCGGCCTCGGCCTTGATCCGCTCCCAGTCCGCCTTGGTGTAGCGGGCGGTGCGCCGCTGGGACTGCTTCCAGGCGTCGGTGGCGCCCCAGCGCCGCTCGGCCTCGTCCTCCCAGTCCTCCTGGTAGTCCGCGCCGAACACCTCGAACTTCTCCTCCGGGGTCAACTGGATCCCCAAGGTCCTCGCCTCCATCGCTCGTTCGACCGCCGCGGCGAGTTCCTCCAGCTTGCGGATCCGGTCGCCGATCAGCTCGCGCTGCCGGCGCAGGTGCTCGCTCGGGCCGACCGTCCGGTCGTCCAGGATCGCCGCGATCTCCTCCAGCGGGAAGCCGAGTTCGCGGTAGAACAGGATCTGCTGCAGCCGGTCCAGCTCGGCCTCGCCGTAGCACCGGTAGCCGGCCGGGGTGCGGCCGCCGGGCACCAGCAGGCCGATCCGGTCGTAGTGGTGCAGGGTGCGCACCGTGACCTTGGCGACCGCCGCCAGCCGGCCGACCGAGTAGCCCTCGTCCATCGCGTTCCCTCCTTCCCGCCGCTCGTGCGACCAGCCTGCGGCCTGACGCGACGTGAGGGTCAAGCGCGGGCGGCGCGCCACCGGGCGGCCGGACGGCCGGTTCAGTCGGCGATGCCGCTCTGCGCGACGACCTTGCCGATCCGCAGCCGGACCAGCAGTTCGCCCGGGACGCCGTTGCGGGCGGCGTACTCCTCGGCGCACTGCTCGCCCATGTAGCGGGCGGCGATCCGGCCCGCCCAGTGCCGGACCTGGTCCAGTTCCTCGCTGACCGTCGCCACGCCCTCGACCAGGACGAACGCGAACGGCGGGCGGTCGTCGTCCACGCACAGCGCGGCCCGGCCGTCGCGGAGCAGGGTGCGGCCCTTGACGGTGTCCCGGCCGGTGTTGAAGACCAGGTCGTCCCCGTCGAGCAGGAACCAGATCGGGGCGAGGTGCGGGCGGCCGTCGGCCCGGGTGGTGGCGAGTTTGCCGGTGCGGGTGCCGTGGGCGAGGAAGGCGCGCCACTCGGGCTCGGTCATGGTGGGCATGTCCGCCATCCTCGCAACTCCCCCCGGGGCCGCCTACTCGGACTCGCCGTAGCGGACCAGGTAGGCGGCGAACCGGTCCAGGTCCTCGTCGCCCCAGGAGGTGAAGCGCTCGGTGAAGGCCCGCCGCCGCTGCTCGTACGCCTCCGCCAGCAGCTGTTCGCCGGCCGCCGTCAGGTGCAGCAGCTGGCCGCGCTGGTCGTCCGGGTCGGCCTGGCGGCCCAGCAGCCCGAGCCGCTCCAGCGCGCCGACCTGGCGGCTGACGGTGGACTTGTCGAGCATGAAGTGCGACGCCAGGTCGGCGGCCCGGCAGGAGCCCCGCTCCTTGACCAGGTCGAGCATGCTGTAGGTGACCAGCGAGAGCTCGGGGTGCAGCTGGGCTGCCTTGTGGCGGGCCCGGCGGGCGAACGCGGTGAGCTCGCGCTGGATGGTCTCCAGCGCGGCGTCGCGGTCGGGCATGGCGTGGCTCCTTCGTCGTGCGGTGTTGCCGACCACGGTAGGGGCAGCCGTGCTCAGACGCCGACCGCCTCCTCCATCTCCTCCTCGGCCGGGTCCTCGGCGGACTCCTCGGCGGACTCGTCAGCGGACTTCGCTGTGGGCTCCGCAGCAGGCTGCCGCCCGGCCGGCCGCACGGGTGCCAGGTCCCGCCGGCGCTCGGTGCGGGCGGCCAGGACGAGCAGCGCCGCGCCGGCCGCGAGCCAGGCGAACAGGGTGGCGACGTGGCCGCCGAGCCCGGCCCGGCCGCCGAAGTAGACGTGGTCGCGGACGCCCTCCAGGAAGCCCGCGCCGTTCCAGAAGGAGTGCAGGGCGCCGTAGAAGCCGTTCTGCAGCTCGGGCTGGAAGATGCCGCCGGAGCTGGTGAAGTTGAGCATCACGAACAGCGCCATCATGGTCAGCGTGGTCCACCGGCCGAGGAAGGTGTGCAGGGCGGTGCTGATCGCGACGATGCCCGCCGAGTACAGCCAGCTCATCGCCCAGACGCCGAGCAGCCCGTGGTCCACCAGGTGGAAGACCGGCCCGGCCAGCGCCGTGCCGAGCAGGCTGACCACCAGCGCCACGCCGAGGCCGAGCAGCGCCCGCAGCCGCATCGCCAGCACCGCGCCGGCCGCGCCGAGCACCGCGACCGAGCCGTAGGAGCCGATGCTGAGCGCCACCAGCAGGAAGAACAGGCCCTGCCCGGTCGGGTCGCCGGCCGGCAGCGGGGTCAGTTCCCGGACGGTCAGCGGCCTGCCCTGGTGGGCGGCGACCTGGGTGAACACCTTCTCGGCGGCGGTCGCCGAGGTCTCCGAGCCGGCGGTGGCCACCAGCAGGGTGGGCGCGTCGGCGTCCGGCACGTACGCGGCGGCCAGGTCGCGGTCGAGCAGCCGGTGCCGGGCGGCGTCGGTGTCGGCCACGGTGGTGACGTCCAGTCCGTCGCCGGCCGCGTCCTTCAGGGTCTGCGCCAGCACCTGGGCCTGTGGGCCCTGCCCGACCACCGCGACCGGCAGCTGGTGCGGGGCGGGGGCGTGGAAGGCGGAGAGGTACGCGATCCCCATGCCCAGGCACATCAGCAGCGGTGTGACCAGGTGGGTGAGGACGTGCCGCAGGGCGGGGCGGGGCACCGCTGACAGCGAGGACATCACAGCTCCATGGTTGGCAAGTACAACTAGTATTTGGTTGCACTTTACAACGCACGCGTGCTTGGCATCCATTCCCCGCCCCGCCCTGTGCCCCACCTCACCCCCGGCGCGGAGCCCTCCTCACCCCCCGGCGCGGGGCCTCACGGCCGGTCGTCGAGCCTCACAGCAGGTCGTCGAGCTCCCGCAGCAGCCGGCTCTTCGCCCGCGCCCCCACCAGCGACCGCACCGGCTCGCCGTCCCGGAACACCATCAGCGTCGGCATCGACAGCACCCCGTACGCGTTCCGGGTCTCCGGGTTCGCGTCCACGTCCAGCGCCACCACCGCCAGCCGGCCCTCCTGTTCCACCGCCAGCTCCGCCAGCACCGGCGCCAGCTGCCGGCACGGCGGGCACCACTCGGCGGTGAACTCCACCAGCACCGGCCCCCGGGCCGCCAGCACCCGCTCGGCGAAGTCCCGGTCCGTCACACTGCGCACGCCACCCATCGCGTCCTCCTGTCCGTCGTCGTCACTCCTCGGTGCGGACCAGCTCGCAGCGCGGCTGCCCGTCGGCCTGCCCGGCCAGCGCGTCGCGGGCCGCCTCGGCCTGCGCCAGCTGCCCCGCCAGCACCTCCCGGACCTCGCTCAACCGGGCCACCACGGCGTCCAGTTCGGCCAGCTTCGCCCGGTACACCTCCAGCGAGGCCGGGCACGAGTCACCCGCCGGATGACCCGCCCGCAGGCACTCCACGAACGGCCGGGTCTCCTCCAGCTCGAACCCGAAGTCCTGGAGCACCCGGATCTGCCGCAGCAGCCGCAGATCCTCCTCGTCGTACGCCCGGTACCCGTTCCCGCCGCGCCGCGCGGGCAGCAGCCCCCGCGACTCGTAGTAACGCAGCGCCCGGGTGGTGGTCCCCGCCCGCCGTGCCAGCTCGCCGATCCGCATGCCACGACGCTAGACCTTCACCCCGGCGTCAACGCCAGCCCCTTCCCCTGTCGGCCGCCCCGCGGTGATCGTTACGCTCGCCCGGTGACCGAACCGACCACGGCCCTGCTCGCGGCCTACGACGAGCACATGCGCGGCCTCGGCGCCCGCGCCGAGGGCGAGACCCACGAGAGCGACGGCCCGCTGCTGCGCAAGTACGGCGGCTTCCGCGGCTTCGTCACCTCGCCCCGTCCCGACCTCGGCCTGCGCGGCGGCGAACTCGACCGACTCATCGCCCGCCAGCGCGAGTTCTTCGCCGCCCGCGGCGAGGCGGTCGAGTGGAAGACCCGCGGCCACGACCTCCCCGCCGACCTCCCGGACCGGCTGGCCGCCGCCGGATTCGTCGCCGAGGAACCGGAGACCGTCCTGATCGGCCTCGCCGCCGAACTCGCCACCCCCACCCCCGCGCCCGAGGGCGTCACCCTGCGCCCGGTCACCGCCGCCGCGGACATGCGGCGGATCGCCGCGATGGAGAGCGAGGTCTGGGGCGAGGACTGGTCCTGGCTGGCCGACGACCTCACCGCCCGCGCGGGCGACGCCGAGGGCTTCCTCGTGCTGGTCGCCGAGACCGACGCGCCCCGCCCCGAGCTGGTCTCGGCCGCCTGGCTCACCCGCACCCCCGGCACCGGGTTCGGCGGCCTGTGGGGCGGCTCCACCCTGGCCGCCTGGCGCGGCCGCGGCATCTACCGCTCCCTGGTCGCCCACCGCGCCCGCTGGGCCCTCGACCACGGCATCCGCTACCTCCAGGTGGACGCCTCCCCCGACAGCACGCCCATCCTGCGCCGCCTGGGCATGCACCCCGTCACGACCACCACCCCGTACGTCTGGACCCCGCCCGCCGCCTGACCCTGCCGCCTGACCCCGCCACCCGCCCACCCGTCACCCACCCACCCGGCGCGCGGCAGCGGGGGCACCGCGCGCGGCGGCCCGGCGGCCCGGTGACCGGTCCGGGAAGATTTCCGCGGAGAAGTTCCGGCAGCATGTAGAGAACCCGCTCCCCGCTCCGACCACTGGACGCAAGCACGACACCGCACGAACGAACCGAGGAAGTGGTCCCCGTGAAGTACCTGCTGATGACGTACGGAAACCAGGAGAAGTGGGACTCGCTGCCGGCCGAGGGCTGGACCGAGGCGATCGCCCAGCAGGACGCGTTCAACAAGCGCTACCAGGAGAGCGGCGAGCTGATCGGCGCGTACGGGCTGAACGACGCCGCGACCTGCCGGATGGTGGGGCGGAAGGACGGGCTGCCGGTGGTCAGCGACGGTCCCTACCTGGAGACCAAGGAGTACATGGCGAGCTTCTACCTGCTCGACGTCGACAGCGACGAGCGGGCGCTGGAGATCGCCGCCGACATGCCGTGGGCCGACCGGGAGCCGGTGGAGCTGTGGCCGATCCTGCACGAGGCCAAGTGAGTCCGACCGCTCCGGCCGACCAGGACCTGCTGCGCGCGCTCGCGCCGCAGGTCCTGGCGGCGCTGCTGCACCGCCACGCCGGCGCCTTCGACGCCTGCGAGGACGCGGTGCAGGAGGCGCTGCTCGCGGCGGCCGAGCAGTGGCCGCGGGAGGGCCGCCCGGCCAACCCGCGCGGCTGGCTGGTGACGGTGGCCGCGCGCCGGCTGGTGGACCTGGTCCGGGCCGACCGGGCCCGCCGGGAGCGGGAGGAGCGGCTGTTCCTGGCGACCCCGCAGTCCGAGCTGCTGGGCCGCCCGGCGGACGCCGACCCCGACGCCGACCGGGACGACTCGCTGGCCCTGCTGTTCCTGTGCTGCCACCCCGCGCTGACCGCGCCGAGCCGGATCGCGCTGACGCTGCGCGCGGTCGGCGGCCTGAGCACCGCGCAGATCGCGGCGGCGTTCCTGGTGCCGGAGGCGACGATGGCCCAGCGGATCAGCCGCGCCAAGCAGACCATCCGCGCCTCCGGGCTGCCGTTCGCGCTCCCGGCCCCGGCCGAGGCGGACGGGCGGCTGCGCGAGGTGCTCCAGGTGCTCTACCTGGTCTTCAACGAGGGCTACACCGCCACCGCGGGCCGCGACCTGACCTCCCCCCGGCTGTCCGAGGAGGCGATCCGGCTGACCCGGCTGCTGCACCGGCTGCTGCCGCAGGACGCGGAGGTGATGGGCCTGCTGGCGCTGATGCTGCTGACCGACGCCCGCCGCCCGGCCCGGACCGGCCCGGGCGGCGAGCTGGTGCCGCTGGCCGAGCAGGACCGCGGCCGGTGGGACGCGGCGGCGATCGCGGAGGGCACCGCCCTGGTCGAACGGGCCCTCCCGGCCGGCCGGGTGGGCCCGTACCAGTTGCAGGCGGCGATCGCGGCCCTGCACGACGAGGCGCCGGACGTGGCGGCCACCGACTGGCCGCAGATCCTGGCCCTGTACGACCTGCTGCTCCGGGTCGCCCCCGGCCCGGTGCCCGCACTGAACCGGGCCGTGGCCCTGGCCGAGGTGCACGGCCCGGATCTCGCGCTCAAGGAACTCGACTCCCTGGCAAGCGAGTTGGACCGCCACCACCGCTACCACGCGGTCCGCGCCGAACTCCTCGCCCGCACCGGCGACCCCGCCGCAGCCGCCACCGCCTTCCGCCGCGCCGCCGCCCTGGCGCCCACCCTCCCGGAACGCCGCCACCTCAGCGAACGCGCCGGCGCCCTCTCCTGAGCGCCCCGCCGGGGCGTCCCCGCGGCCTGCCGCTCGGCCGGGCCGCTCAGCCGCCGACCGCGACGGCGACCGCCGCGTCGATCGCGCCGTAGAGCTCGGAACGCAGGCCGAGTCGGCTGGTCCGGATGTCGACGGCCTCGGCCACGGCGGGCTGGGCGTAGCGGTCGACGGATTCGCGGATGCCGTGGACGAGGGGGGCGCCGGCCTGGCCGAGTTCGCCGCCGATGACGATGGCGGCGGGGTTGAGGCAGTTGACCAGGTCCGCGAGGACGCGGCCGATGGTGCGGCCGGCTTCGCCGATCACGCGGGCGGCGGCGGGGATGTCGGCGAGCCGGTCGAGCGGCGGGAGGTCGACGTGTTCGCCGGGGCGGGCGCCGGGGGCGAGGACGTGGGCCAGCCGGCGGCGGACCTCGGTGATGGAGACGACGGACTCCAGGCAGCCGCGGTTGCCGCAGCGGCACCAGGTGCCGGTGTCGGGGAGCTGGATGTGGCCGATCTCGCCGGAGATGCCGCTGGCGCCGCGGTAGAGGCGCCCGTCGAGCAGGAGTCCGGCGCCGATGCCGGTGGACGCCTTGACGTAGATCAGGTCGTTGACGGTGCCGCCGGCGCCGTGGGCGCGTTCGCCGCGGGCGCCCATCTCGGCGTCGTTGCCGACGGTGACGGGGCGGCCGAAGACCCGGCCGAGTTCGGCGGCGGGGTCCATGCCGATCCACTGGGAGAGGGTGGAGGGGGCGCGGACCACGTTGGTGCGGGTGTCGAGGGCGCCGGGGATGCCGGCGGCGATCGCGGTGATCCCGTCGAGGCGGTGTCCGGCGGCGTCGAGGGCCTGTCCGGCGAGCGTCTCGGCGGCCTGGAGGACTTCGCGCGGGTGGTTGTCGACGTCGAGGTGGGCGGTGGCCTCGCCGAGGACGGTGCCGGAGGTGTCGGCGACGGCGGCGGTGAGGTGGGTGTGGCCGAAGTCGAAGGCGAGCACCAGGGCGTGCGCGCGGCGCAGGCTGACGGCGGCGGCACGGCGTCCGCGTCCGGCGGCGGGCGGGCCGGCGGTGGTGGCGTCCTCGCTGACGAGCCCCTCGTCGAGCAGGTCGGTGACGGCGCTGCTGACGGCGGAGCGGGAGAGCCCGGTGAGCCGGCTGATCTCGGCGCGGCTGAGCGTGCCGTGCTCGCCGAGGACGGCGAGCAGGGTGGCCCGGGTGCGCAGGCGGCGGGCCGAGGGGGCCGGGGCGGCGGGGGCTGTCATGCACGGAACGGTAGCGGACTCCCCCCTCAATTTCACCGCTGAACGGATTATTTGACAGTCTGCTCGTCCTCTTGACGGACGAATTGGCCTATACCTATGGTCTAGGGCAGTAGCAACACCTCATGTGCCGGTACGTGGGACGCGCCGGGAGAGGAAGGCCGATGAACGCCATCCAGAGCCGTCATCGCTGGTGCGTCGAGATACCGCACGCCAACGAGATCCGCTCCGGCCGCCACCTGTTCATCGTGGACGCCGCCGCCGAGGAGGACGCCCGCCAGGAGGCGATCGAACGCGCCGAATCGGCCGAGGCCCGCAGACACCGGCGCGACGCCGACCTGGACCTGGCCCAGGTCACCGTGGTCCACCTGGGACTGCTCCGCACGCACTGATCCCCCGACGGCCCGCCGGCCGCCGGGGGATCCGCCGTCGCGCCTCAGGCCCGCCCGGCCGACTTCTGGGTCCGCCGCGCCAGCGAGTCGATCACCACCGCGGCCAGCAGCACCGCACCGGTGATCATGAACTGGATCGCGTTGCTCAGCCCCTGGATGTTCATCCCGGACTGGATCGAGCCGATCACCAGCGCACCGAGCAGCGCCGACCAGGTCGACCCGCGCCCGCCGAACAGGCTGGTGCCGCCGATCACGGCCGCCGCGATGGCGTTCATCAGCAGGTTGCCGCCGCCGGAGGTCTGCGAGGCCGACTGGATCTGCGCGGCCAGGAACAGGCCGCCGATCGCCGCCATGGTGGAACAGATCATGAAGACGGTGATCCGCACCAGGGACACGTTGATGCCGGCCCGCCGGGCGCCCTCGATGTTCCCGCCCAGCGCGAACACCTTCCGCCCGTACGGGGTGCGGCGCAGCACGAACTCCAGCACCACCACGAAGACCACGAAGACCAGCAGCGCCAGCGGCAGCCCCTTGTACCGGTTGAGCGTCCAGGCCACCAGGAACCCGACCACGGCCAGCGCCGCGCTGCGCACCAGGATGTCGGTGAGCGCCCGGTAGGGGACGCCGGCCGCCCGCCGCCGCCGGGCGTCCAGCAGCGAAGAGCCGAGGAACAGCACCACGCCGGCCGCCGCCAGTCCGTAGGCGGCGATCTGCTGCCCGTAGATGGTGGAGTACAGCCGCGAGACGATGTCCTTGCCGGACAGGTTGACGGTGCCGCTGGCGCCCAGGACCTGGAGCATCAGGCCGTTCCAGCCGAGGTTGCCGGCCAGCGTCACGACGAACGCCGGGACGCCGACCTTGGCGAAGAACAGGCCCTGCACCAGGCCGACCACCGCGCCGCCGACGATCGCGGACAGCAGCGCCAGCCACTGGTTGACGCCGTGCGTGACGTTCATGACCGCGAAGATCGCCGCGCACAGGCCGCTGACCGAGCCGACCGACAGGTCGATCTCGCCGAGCAGCAGCACGAACACCACGCCCAGCGCGATCATGCCGGTGCCGACGATCTGCTGGGAGAGGTTGGACAGGTTCTGCGCCGACAGGAAACTGCTGTTCAGCGAGCCGAACACGGCCCAGATGACGATCAGCGCGACCACCACCGGGGCCGAGCCCAGCTCGCCGCTGGTCAGCCGCCGCCTGAACTCGATCAGGTAGCCCTTGAGGCCCTCCTGCCGGACGATCAGCCGCGGGTCGACGGCCGGGGTGGCCTCCGCGGCCACCGGGACGGGCGCGTTGACGCCGCCGGTCGGCATGGCGTCCTCGGGCAGCCGGTGGTGTTCGGGCTCCGGGGTGTCCCCGCTCATCGCTCGCCTCCCTCACCGCGGGCCTGCCGGCGGGTCACGGCGTTGTCCGTGGCACCGGTGATGGCCGAGATGATCTGCTCCTGGTTGGTGGAGTGCTTGTCGAAGACCCCGTTGTTGCGGCCCAGCCGCAGCACCGCGACGGTGTCCGCGACCGCCATCACGTCGGCCATGTTGTGGCTGATCAGGATCACCCCGAGGCGCTGGTCGCGCAGCCGCTCGACCAGGTCCAGGACCTGCGCGGTCTGCTCGACGCCGAGCGCGGCGGTCGGTTCGTCCAGGATCACCACCTTGGGCGAGCCGATCAGCGCCCGGGCGATCGCCACCACCTGGCGCTGGCCGCCGGAGAGCGAGGCGATCGGGATGCGCACGCTGGGGATGCGGATCGAGAGCGAGTCCAGCAGCTTCCGGGAGCGCTGCTCCATCGCGACCTCGTCCAGGACCAGCCCGAAGTGCTTGATCTCCCGGCCGAGGAACAGGTTGCCGACCACGTCCAGGTTGTCGCAGAGCGCGAGGTCCTGGTAGACGGTGGCGATGCCCAACTGCTGGGCTTCCTGCGGCCGGTGGATGGCCACCGGCCGCCCCTCCCACTCGATCACGCCCTCGTCCGGCTGGTTGACCCCGGCGATGGTCTTCACCAGCGTCGACTTGCCGGCGCCGTTGTCGCCGACCAGCGCGAGCACCTCGCCGGCCCGGACCTCCAGTTCGATGCCGGTGAGCGCCTGGACGGCGCCGAACCGCTTCGAGATCCCCCGCAGTGCCAGTACGGTCTCACCCGCCACCGCGACCACCTCCTCTTCCGGTCGGGGGCGGCTTACTGGATTCCGGCGGCCTGGCAGGCCGAGGCGTAGTCCGGGGTGCAGATCTGCTGCGCGGTGTACAGGCCGTCGGCGATCACGGTGGACTTGATGTTGTCCTTGGTGAGCACGACCGGGGCGATCAGCAGCGAGTCGACCTTGGTGCCGCTGCCGTTGGTCGAGGTGGTCGGCTTGAGCGAGGACCCCAGGCTCTGGCCCTGGGCGAACTGCACCGCCATCTCGCCGGCCGCGTCCGCCTCCGGCTTGTACGGCTTGTAGATCGACATCGTCTGGGTTCCCGCCAGGATCCGCTGCACGGCGTCGAGTTGGGCGTCCTGGCCGGTCAGCGGGACGTTCAGGTTGGCGGCCTTGAGGGCGGTGGCGATGCCGGCCGCCATGCCGTCGTTGGCGGAGTAGACGCCCACCACGTTCGGGGCGCCGATCGCGGTGATCGCGGCGGCGGCCTCCTGGTTGGCGGTGTTCGGGTCCCACTGCGGGGTGTCGTACTCCTTGCCGATCTTCAGCTTGCCGTCGATCGCGCTGTGCGCGCCGGCCTTGAAGTCGGCGGCGTTCGGGTCGGTCGGCGAACCGTTGATCATGATGATCTGGCCGCTGCCCGCCTTGTCGCCGACCGCCGTGACCAGCGCCTCGCCCTGGAGCTCGCCGACCTTGTGGTTGTCGAAGGAGACGTAGGCGTCGACCGGGCCCTGGGCGAGCCGGTCGTAGGCGATCACCTTGACGCCCGCGTCGTGCGCCTTCTGCACCGAGGACTGGATCGCCTTGGAGTCCACCGCGTCCAGGATCAGCACCTGGTCGCCCTTGGTCAGCGCGGTGTCCACCTGGGTCTGCTGCTGCGTCGCGTCCTGGTTGGCGTTGTAGTAGTCGATCTGCGCGTCGGGCGCCAGCGACTTGATCTTCGCCTCGATCAGCGGGCGGTCGAACTGCTCGTACCGGGTGGTCTTGGACTCCGGCAGCAGCAGGCCGATCTTCACCGCCTGGTTCGCGCTGCCGGAGGAGCCCGAGGAGCCGGACGACTGCTTGGCGCTGCCGCAGGCCGCCAGGCCCACGGCGAGCGTGGCCGCGGTGGCCGCGACGGCGATCCGACGGAGACCGGTGTGCATGATGCCCTCTTCCTGTCGATGGCGCCCCCGTCACCGAGTGTGAGAACGGTTGGCGTCCGCCACGATCGGGGTTGCTCCGAGCGGGTGGCGCGGCCCGCTGCGGGCAAGCGGGGAGGAGTGCGCGGGCGGGGTGTGACGGCACCCGTCCGCGTTTGTATGCTTCGCTCGGCCTCTACAGCCCTGTAGAAGTTCGGCCGGCGGCAACGGGTGAGGGGGCGTCATGTCCGTACGCAACGAGAGAACCGGCCACGACGGCGCACGCGGCCTCGGCCGACGGGGGCGGCGGATCGCCCTGTGGGCCACCGCCGGCACCGTCTCGCTGGCCGTCCTGGCCGGCGGGCTGCTGTACTACCGGCTCAACGGCAATCTGAGCACCTTCGGCGGCGACGGCGTCAGCCGGGACCGGCCGCCCGCCGCCGGCGCCGACGCCGAGGGCCGCACCCCCGTCAACCTGCTGCTGATCGGCTCCGACACCCGCTCGGGCGGCAACCAGGACCTCGGCGGCGGGGAGGACGGCGGCGCCCGCTCGGACACCGCGATCCTGCTGCACGTCTACGCCGACCACCGGCACGCCGTCGGGGTCTCCCTCCCGCGCGACTCGCTGGTCGAGATCCCGCCCTGCCTGCTGCCCGACAAGACCTGGACCCCGGACCGGCCCAGCGCGATGTTCAACAGCGCCTTCTCGGTCGGCGACACCGAACAGGGCAACCCGGCCTGCACCCAGAACACCGTCGAGAAGCTCACCGGCCTGCGGATCGACCACACCCTGGTGATCGACTTCCAAGGCTTCGCCGACATGACCACCGCGGTCGGCGGCGTCGACGTCTGCCTGCCCCGGGCCGTCTACGAGGGCGACCTGGACCCCCACCTCGGGCAGCGCGGCAAGGAGCTGTTCAAGCAGGGCCACCAGTCCGTCTCCGGGCAGGCCGCGCTCGACTACGTCCGGATCCGGCACGGCCTCGGCGACGGCTCCGACATCGGCCGCACCAAGCGCCAGCAGGCCTTCCTCGCCGCGCTGATCAGGCAGGTCAAGGCGCAGGGCATGGACCCCACCACGCTGCTGCCGCTGGCCGACGCCGCCACCAAGGCGCTCACCGTGGACGAGGGACTCGGCTCCGCGAGCAAGCTGGTCGACTTCGCGATGTCGCTCAAGGACGTCGACCTGCACGACGTCAAGTTCCTCACCGTCCCCTGGCGCTACCAGGGCGAACGGGTCGCCCTGGTGCACCCCGACGCCGACCAGCTGTGGGCCGCGCTGCGCTCCGACCGCACCCTGGACGGGCAGGACGCCTCAGCCTCAGCCTCCGCTCCCGCCTCCGCCGAACCCGTCTCCGCCGCCTCCGCCGGCCCCGCCGCGGTCGACGGCGCCGGCATCCGGGTCGCGGTCCACAACGGCACCGACACCGCCGGGCTGGCCACCCGGGCCGCCCGGGCCCTGGAGGACTCCGGCTTCACCGTCACCGGCCGGGCCGACGCCGCCTCCCGCACCCACCGCGGCACCCTGGTCGAGTACGGGTCCGGCGAGAAGGCCGCCGCCGAGAAGGTCGCCGCCCTGTTCCCCGGCGCCACCCTCCAGCCCGGCGACCGCGCCGGGATCACCCTCACCCTGGGCGCCGACTACGCGGACACCGCCGACCCCACCACCGCCCCACCGGCCCCCGCCGGCCCGCTGCCCACCAGTGTCAGCCAGGCCCGCTCCGCCGACCAGGACGCGTGCGCCGACCTCACCTACGGCTGAACCGCCGCCCGCACCGTCGTCGCCGGTGTTCCGGTGTCCGGCGTCAGGCGGTGTCCGGCGTCAGGCGGTGGGCGGCGTCAGGCGGTGGGCGGGAGCAGACGGGTGAGCAGGCGGCGGCCTTCGGGCCAGGCGCCGAGGTGGGAGGCGGCGTTGATGTGGCCGAGGTCGCCGGCTTCGACGAGGTCGGCGCCGAGGGCGGTGGCGGTGGCCCGGGCGTGGGCGGGGGTGGCGTAGGGGTCGTCGCCGCTGGCCACCAGGAGGGTGCGGAAGGGGAGCGGGGTCGGGCGCGGGTGGTGGTAGCCGGTGGCTTCGGCGGGGAAGGCGGGGCCGTGCGGGTCGGGGGCGGCGACCAGCAGCGCGCCGGTGACGTCCGGGTCGGCGTGGTCGGCCGCCCATTCGATCAGGGTGGTGCAGCCGAGGCTGTGGGCGACGATCAGCTTGGGGCCGGGGGTGCCGCGCAGGGTGGCGTCCAGGTCGGCGACCCAGGCGTCGCGGTCGGGGTGGTCCCAGGAGTCGTGCTCGACCCAGACGGTGCGGCGGTCGGCGGCGTGCCAGTGGTGCTGCCAGTGCCCGGGGCCGGAGTTGCCGATGCCCGCGAGGTGCACAAAGGTGACGGGTTCCATGGAGACCTCGTGCTCGGCGCCGCGGACCGGCGGTCCGGCGGCGCGGGAAGGACCGGGGGTCGGCGCTGACCCCGCGGGAGGAGGAGTGGATCGTGTGTCCGCACCTTAACGGCAGGTTGCGCGGCGTGGCGGTCTCGTGCGGGTGCCGACCGGAGGGCAGTATGAAGCGCTTCTTGACGCGGCGTCGGAAAAACCCGGGAACTCGCGCGTTGCTCCCGCCCCGGAGACCCACCCTGTGGTAAACGGCCCGGTGGGAGGCGGTGGAACGGTCGCGGGGGGCCGGTCGGACCGGGTACTGACGATCGTTCAGGGTGCTGGCTCGGGGTTCCAACTGCCCTTGTCCACCCCGGAGCAGACGGGTCTTCACGCCTGGCTGGACGACCGTTCACCTGTTCGCCCGATGATACGATCATCCCGCTTGGGGGAGCGGCGGGTTCACCCTGCGATGACGGGGATTCAGCAGTCGGCCGCCAGTCGCCTGAAGAGAGTCTTATGACGAAATACACAGCGGACCCGTTGCTCTGGGTTCTCTTCCTCGTCCTGGCCGCCGCGGTCCTCATCGTGGTCCGCCAGCGCAAGGCAGCAGCGGCACTCCGACAGGAGATCGACGGGCTCCGGGAGCACTACACCGACCTGGAGCACCACTATACGCAGTCGGTCGCCTCCGCTCAGGAGCAGGCGGACGAGGCAACCAAAACGGTATTGAAGTCCGCCATGCGGACGCTCCAGGGCCTCGCGGCGGAGCAGCAGTTGATCCTCTCCCGGCTGCAGGACAAGTACGGCGAGTCCGTCATGCTGCAGGACCTGCTGGAGGTCGACCACACCAACTCCCAGTTCGGCCGCCGCGCCCAGTCCATCGCCGTCCTGTGCGGCGGCTGGCTCGGCCGCCACCGCGACGTCGCCTCGGTGTACGACGTGGTGCGCTCCGCCCAGGGCCGCATCCGCCACTACCGCCGGGTGGAGATCCTCTCCCAGGTGGACTTCGGCATCTCCAGCCGCGCGGTGGAGCCGGTCGCCCTGGCGCTGGCCGAGCTGCTCGACAACGCGACCTCGTACTCCAGCCCCGACACCGTCGTCGAGATCAACATCCGCACCGTGCCCAAGGGCGTGGTGATCGTGGTGGACGACGCCGGCGTCGGCATGAACGACGAGGAACGGGCCCGCGCCGAACGGCTGCTGACCACCGAGCGGGTCACCGGCGTCAGCGGACTCGGCAACCCGCCGCAGTTCGGCCTCGCTGTGATCGGCGTGCTCTCCGAGCGCTTCGGCTTCGAGGTCTCGGTGGACTCCACCTCCCCCTACGGCGGTGTCCGCTCCGTGCTGCTGCTGCCGCACGAGCTGCTCACCAACATGCCGGAGCGGCGCGCCCAGCCGCCCGCCCCGGTCGTCCAGGCGGCCGTCCAGAGCCAGGCACCCGCCCCGGCCCCGGCGCCCGTCCCCGTGGCGCGACCGGCAGCGCAGCCGGCCGTGCTGCCCGCCGCGGTCCCTCCCGCGGCGACCGAATCCTTCGGCTCCACCGAGGACGGCCTGCCGATCCGCCGCCGCAAGCGGCCGATGGCGATCGTCCCGACGAACGAATCCGCCCCCTACGGCGCGCCCGCAGCGCCCGCCGCCCCCTCGTCCCGTTCCGGGGCGCAGACCGCGGCGATGCTGGGGGCTTTCCAGCGCGGCACCAGGTCCGGTCGCGCCACCCAGCGGGACGACGCGAACCAGACGACCAGCACCCGCGGTGCAAGCAGTGAAGGGCATGAGTTCTCGTGAACGACGATCTGTCTTGGATGCTCGACAGCGCGCTGGAGATCCCCGGGGCCCTGCACGCGGTCCTGATCTCCGCCGACGGCCTGCTGATGGCCCGCACCAGGGACATCGACAAGGACAACGCCGACCGGGTGGCCGCCGCGATGAGCGGCGTCCAGTCGCTCAGCCGCTCGCTCGGCTTCTTCTGCGACAACCCGACGCAGCGCTGGCAGCAGACCCTGGTCGAGTTCGACGGCGGCTGGGTGTTCCTGATCTCCGCCGGTGACGGCGCCTACCTCGGCGTCTCCGCGCTGCCGGACGTCGACATGCAGGACATCACCTTCCGCATGCAGCAACTCGTGGGCCAGCTCGGCAAGTTCCTCGCCGCGCCGCCCCGCGAGGACATCGGGGTCCGCAGGTGAGGGGCGGCGGCGAGGACTTCGAGTTCGAGCCTGCGGATTTAGTCCGCGCCTACATCATCACCAAGGGGCGGGAGCTGCCCGACGAGCAGCAGCTGTCCCTGATCACCCTGGTCACCGCCACCCCGGAGGAAGGCCGCCGCCCCAACCGGCTCACCCCGGAGGAGGAGCGGCTGCTGGACATCTGCTCGGCCGGCTACCTCTCGGTCGCCGAGGTGGCGGGCCACACCCGGCTGCCGCTGGGCGTGGTCCGCATCGTCCTGGCCTCGCTCACCGAGAGCGGCCACCTGATGACCCGTCCGCCGGTCCCGAGGGCCCGGAACGCCGACAAGGACCTTCTGGAGGAGGTGCTCAATGGGCTTCACCGCAAGTTCGGATGACCGGGGCGTGCTGACCACCGACGACTACGTCGCCGGAGGTGCCACCCAGACCGCCGTGAAGATCCTCGTCGTCGGGCACTTCGCCGTCGGCAAGACCACCTTCATCGGCTCGATCTCCGAGATCGAACCGCTCTCCACCGAAGAGACCATGACCCAGGCCGCCGAGGCCGTCGACGACCTCAAGGGCGTCAAGGGCAAGACCACCACCACGGTCGCCCTGGACTTCGGCCGCCTCACCCTCAGCGAACGCGTGGTGCTCTACCTGTTCGGCACCCCCGGGCAGACCCGCTTCGTCCAGATGTGGGAGGACATGGCCCGCGGCGCCCTCGGCGCGCTGATCCTGGTCGACCCCGAACGGCTCGCCGACTCCTTCCCCGTGATCGACCTGATCGAGCAGTACGGGCTGGACTACGCCATCGCCGTCAACCACTTCGACGGCAACCCGGAGCGCGCCGAGAAGGCGCTGCGGGAGGCCCTCGACCTGCTCGACGAAACCCCGGTCGTCACCTGCGACGCGCGCAACGAGAAGTCGTCGGCCGCCGCACTCACCACTCTCGTCCGCTATTTGCTGGACCGCGCCAGCTAGGAGCAATACGCAGCCATGGACGCTCACTCTTCCGCCCCGGTACCCCCGCCCGGGTGCCCGGCCCACGGCGGCCGAGTGCCGCTGTACGGAGCCGAGTTCGCCGCCAACCCGCAGTCGTACTACGACTACCTGCGGCACTACGGCCCGACCGCCCCGGTCGAGCTGGCCCCCGGGGTGAACGCCACCCTGGTCACCGAGTACTCGGCCGCCCTGCAGCTGCTGCAGGACTCCGCGACCTTCCGCAAGGACGGGCGGCGGTGGCGCGAGCTCAACGAGGGCGTCGTCCCGATGGACAGCCCGGTGGTCCCGATCCTCATGCACCGGCCCAACGCCATGTTCGCCGACGGCGCCGAGCACCTGCGGCTGCGCCAGGCCATCACCGACACCATGGCCCGGATCGACTCCCGCCGGCTGTCCCGGGTCACCCAGCAGGTCTCCGACTTCCTGATCGCCCAGTTCGGCTACCGGGGCTCGGTCGACCTGGTCGGCGGCTACGCCCGGCAGCTGCCGCTGTTCGTCTTCAACGAGCTGTTCGGCTGCCCCGCCGACATCGGCGACCGGGTGCTGTTCGGCATCACCGGCATGTTCGACGGCATCAACGCGGAGCAGGCCGCCGAGGTCCTGTACGGCGCGGTCGGCGAACTCGTCGCGCTCAAGCGCAGCCGTCCCGGCGAGGACGTCGCCTCCTGGCTGATGCAGCACCAGGCGCGGCTCACCGACCAGGAGGCCGTGCACCAGCTCGCCCTGCTGCTGGCCGGCACCGACCCGGAGGGCAACTTCATCGGCTCCACCCTGCACCGGCTGCTCACCCACGACGCGTACGCCCACCAGGGCGGCCTGATCGACGAGGCGATCGACGACACGCTGTGGGAGAACCCGCCGTTCGCGAACCTCGCCCCGCACTACCCGGCGATGGACACCGAGTTCGCCGGCGAGCAGTTCAAGGCCGGCGACCTGATGCTGGTCTCGTTCGCCGCCGCCAACCGCAGCCCGATCCTGGCCGGCGAGCGCCAGGTCGGCAGCCGGGCGCACCTGGCCTGGAGCGCCGGCCCGCACGCCTGCCCCTCCAAGGACTCGGCGCGGCAGATCGCCATGACCGCGATCGAGAACCTGTTCAACAAGCTGCCGGACATCGAACTCGCCGTCCCCGAAGCCAGCCTGAGCTGGCGTCCGGGCCCGTTCAACCGCGGCCTGGTCGCGCTCCCCACCCGGTTCAGCCCGGTCGAGCCGGCCCGTCCGGTGCCCGCCGCCGCGCCCGCCCGGCCGGTGGCCGCCAAGACCCCCGAGAAGACCGGACGTTGGAGCCAGTTCCTCAACTGGCTCTCCAAGTGATCTTCACAACAGTACTCATGTCACGTGCGTCGCATGAATATTGATCGGCTCGGGTATTCAGCAGCGCAATTGCCTCCGCCATATGCGGTTGCCCGCTGACCGAGAACAGGAGGGTGTCGTGGAGAGAGCCTCCAAGGACGCCTGGGCTTCGTACACCGCCCCCTCGCACCCGCCGATACCCGGCGGCCGGGGGGGCGTCGGGCGTCTTCCGTGCCCCCCCGCCGGCGTGACCGGCCTGAACGAACTGCTGCCCCCGCCCAAAGCCGCCACCCGCACCATCGGCTCCCACACCGCCAGACAGCTGCTCGCCCTGTGCGAACTCGCCGGACTGGACCGCCGGGAGTCCGCCGCCTACACCCGGGCCGTCAACGCCGCCCTCGGGCCGGTCGCCGACCGCTCCCTCGACCTCCCCCCCGGCACGCCGTCGTTCCTCTCCGACGACCACACCCCGGTCGAGTTCTCGCTCTCCTTCTCCGCCGACCGCGCCCCCACCCTGCGGGTCCTCTTCGAACCCGCCAGCGGCTTCGGCACCCCCGCCGAGAGCAGCCGCCTCGCCCTGCGCGCCCTGCACGGCCTCGCCGGACACTGGGGCATCTCCACCGAACAGCTCGACACCGTCACCGACCTGTTCCTCCCGGACGAGCCGCAGGGGGCGTTCTCCCTGTGGATCGCCCTGGAGCTGCTCCCCGGCGGCACCCCCCGGATGAAGGCCTACCTCAACCCGGCCGCCAACGGCGCCGCCCACGCCGAACACACCGTCCGCGCGGCCCTGCGCCGACTCGGCCACCACCACGCCGACAGCGACCTGCCCGAAGGCGACCAACTGCTCTTCCTCGCCCTCGACCTCGGCGACTGGCCCGAACCCCGGCTCAAGATCTACACCACCCACCACGGACTCACCCCCGCCGCCGCCGGCACCCTCGGCCGGATGCCCGGCGGCCCCGGCCCCGCCGAACTCGAGTCCTTCCTGCGCACCGCCGCCGGCACCACCCCCGACACCAACCCCCGGCTCACCCTGCGCCCCGTCCAGACCTGCCACGGCTACACCGACACCACCGGCGTGCCCAGCGCGTTCACCGCGTACGTGCCCGTCCGCGACTACGCCCGGCACGACGGCGAGGTGCTCGACCGCGCGGTCGTCCTGCTCGACCGCTACGGCATCGACCCGTCCGGACTGCGCAACGCCCTCGGCGCGCTCACCCCCCGCCCGCTGGAGGACGGCGTCGGCCTGATCTCCTACCTCGCCCTGGCCCACCAGCACGGCCGGGCGCCCCGGATCACCGCGTACCTCTCCTCCGAGGCGTACCGGGTCCGACCACCGAACGTGCGCTGACGCGGCCGACCCGAACCGGCGCCCGGCGGCCGTCCCCTCCCCTGTGACTGCCGCACCGCACCGCGTCCGCGGCCGCTCCGACGCTCACGCCCACGTTCACGTCCGTACCCGCCTCCCCGGCGCCGCTCCTCGCTCTTCCCGTGCTCCTCTTGCTCTTCCCGCTCTTCGTTCCCGCTCTTCGTTCCCGTTCCTGCCACCGCCGGGCGGGGCCGCAGGCGGAACCGCCCGTGGGACCGCACGCCCACGAGCGACTCCGCACCCTCACTGCGGCCTACGCCTCGCGCAGCTCACGGAGGTACGAGCCGACGTCCACCTGGATCGAGGACCCCGTCGACATGCCGTACCGGCGCTCGATCCCGGCCAGGTGCCCGTCGATCTCCTTCCGCATCACGTCCGCCGCGGGCAGCACCGCCTCCCCCGTCAGCAGCCGCGCCACCCACTGCGCCTGCGCCTCCACCAGCCGGGTGATCGACCCCACCGGGCGGATCAGGCCCAGGAACAGCAGCCCCGGCAGCTCCGGCGCCACCACCCGGCGGTACAGCCGGACCGGACCGGTCGCACCGGCCGGGTGCCCGTCCGGCAGGAACGGGAACCGCCAGTCGAAGCCGGTGCAGAACACGATCGCGTCCGCCTCCGTCCAACTCCCGTCCGTGAAACGGACGGTGGAGCCCTCCAGCGAGGCGATGCCGGGCTTCGGCAGCACCGCGCCGTGCCGGATCCGGCTCAGGATCTCGTCCGAGATGGTCACCGCCGAGGAGAAGATCCGGTGGTCCGGCTCGGGCAGGCCGTAGTCCGACATCCGGCCGCGCGCCACCTCCAGCGCCTGCTCCACGAACTCCCGCTGCTCCTCCAGCGACTTGGCGGTGAACCAGGGCGCCTCGGCGATCAGGTCCACCGATATGCCGTGCAGCTGCTTGGGTATGACGTGCAGGCCGCGGCGCGCCGAGAGCACCGTCCGGGCCGCGTGCCGGGACAGGTCGGCCGCGATGTCCACCCCGGACGCGCCCATGCCCACCACGACCACCCGCTGGCCGGTGAAGTCCCGGCCGTCCATGAAGTCCATCGAGTGCAGCATCGCCCCGGTGAAGGACTCCGCGCCCGGCGGCAGCGGGTTCGGCATCGTCGGCACGTTGTGGTGCCCCGAGGCCACCACCACCTGGTCGAACGTCCGCCGGGTCTCCACCCCCGCGGCACCGCGGCTGACCACCGTCCACACCCCGTAGGCGTCCTGACGTACCGACAGCACCTCGGTGCGGAACTCGATGTGCGGCAGCAGCCCCGCCCACTCGGCGAACTCCCGCAGGTACGCCGCCACGTCGCTGTGCCGCGGGTACAGCGGCATCTCGTCGGACATCGGGAAGGCCGCGAACCCGGTCAACTGCTTGGCACTGTTCAGGTGCAGCGCCTGGTACGCCGGACCCGGCTCGCCCGCCGACGGCCGACGCCAGATCCCGCCCACCCCCGGGGAGCGCTCCAGGCAGACGAAGTCCAGCCCGCGCTCGCGCAACGCGTACGCCGCCGCCAGCCCCGACAGACCCGCGCCGATCACACAGACACCCACTGCGACCTCCAGGAATCGCTCAGCCGATAACTCGCCGCTCCCCAAACAATCTTGACCCTTCAGCATAAGCAGGGCACACAATGCCCCCGGGGCCGCCACCGGCCCACCACGCGCGCTGCGGGGGGCGGCGCGGGCACCGGGGGTGCGGCACCGCCGGGACGGCTCCGCCGGGTGCGCCTTGCCCGGAGCGGCGGGGCCCCTCCACACTGATCGTCCGGAGACGAGGGGGCGGGCGGCATGGCGGAGCACGGGTCGGCCGGCCGGTCCGCCTTCGGTCCGCTGCTGCACGCGCTGCGCACCCGGGCCGGGCTCAGCCAGCAGACCGCCGCCGCCCGCGCCGGGCTCAGCACCCGGGCCCTGCGCGACCTCGAACACGGCCGGGTCCGGCAGCCCCGCGAACGCACCCTGCACCGACTCGCCGACGCCCTCGGCCTGACCGCCCCGCAGGCCGCCGAACTGCGCTCCGCCGCCACCGCCCTGGGCGCGAGCACCGGCACAGGAGCGGGTGCAGGAACCGGCGCCGGCACCGGCCTCGGCCTCGGCACCGGCTCCGCCGAGGGCGGCCGGACGACGCTGCTGCTGCTCGGCCCGCTCGTCCTGCGCCACGGCCGCGCCAACGTCCCGATCGGCAGCCCCACCCTGCGCCGCCTGCTCGGACTGCTCGCCCTCACCCACCCCGGCGCCGCCACCCGACAGGAGATCACCGACACCCTGTGGCCGTCCGGGCCGCCCGACTCGCAGCAGAGCCTGCTCCACACCCACATCGGCCGACTGCGCCGCCTCCTCGCCCCGAGCACCCCCGACAGCTCCGGCAGCTCCGACGACCCCGACCGTCCGGACTACCCGGACCGCCCCGGCATCGTCCGCACCCCCACCGGCTACCGGCTCGACCTGCCCCGCCACCGCACCGACCTCGGGCGGTTCGACGACCTGCTGGCCCGCACCACCTCCCTGCGGAACGCCCCCGACCCGGACACCGCGCACCGGGACCTCACCCGCGCCCTGCGGTGGTGGCGCGGCCCCGTCCTCGCCGACGCCGACCCGGCCCTGCGCCGCCACCCCGCCGCGGTCGCCGCCAACGAACGGCGGATCCGCGCCGCCCTGCTGCACGCCGACACCGCCCTGCTGCTGCACCGCGCCGACCAGGCCGTCCACCCGCTCCGGGAACTGGCCCACCTCGAACCGCTCCACGAGGGCCTGCACGCCCGGCTGATCCTCACCCTCGCCGCGAGCGGCCGCCAGGCCGCCGCCCTCGACACCTACACCCGCCTGCGCACCCGCCTCGACGAGGAGCTCGGCGTCACCCCCGGCCCCGAACTCCACGACGCCCAGCTGCGCGTCCTGCGCGGCCAGTTGCCCGCCCGGCCGGCCACTCCCCCACCGGCCCGGCCCCCATCCGGCCCGGCACCCCTCCCACCGCCGCCCGCCCAACTCCCGTCCGGCCCGGGCCGGTTCGTCGGCCGCCACCGGTACCTGCGCGAACTCGACGCCCTGCTCCCGGCCGTCCCCGCCACCCCTGCCGGGCCCGCCGCCCCGTACCCGCTCGTCACGGTGGTCGGCCCGCCCGGCATCGGCAAGACCGCCCTCGCCACCCACTGGGCGCACGAACACCGCGACCGCTTCCCGGACGGCCAGCTCTTCGCCGACCTGCACGGCCACTCCACCCGGCCCGCCGCACGCCCCGCCGACCTCCTCGCCCGCTTCCTGCGCGCCCTCGGCACCCCGCCCGACCGGCTGCCCGCCGACCCGGACGAGGCCGCCGCGCTCTACCGCACCCTGCTCGCCGACCGCCGCCTGCTGATCCTCCTCGACGACGCCCGGGACGCCGCCCAGGTCCGCCCCCTGCTCCCCGGTACCCGCGGCTGCGCCGTCCTGGTCACCAGCCGCAACCGCCTCACCGGCCTGCTGGTCGGCAACGGCGCCCACCGCCTCACCCTCGACGCCCTCGACCCGGCGGAGGGCACCCGGCTGCTCGGCACCGTCCTCGGCACCCCCCGGATCGCCGCCGAACCGGCCGCCGCCCGCCGCCTCGTCCACGCCTGCGGCGGCCTCCCCCTCGCCCTCCGCCTCGCCGCCGCCCACCTGGCCGCCGTCCCCGACAGCCCCCTCGCCGACCACGCCCCCGCCCGTCCCGACGCCGACCTGCTCGCCCGCCTCGACCTCGCGGACGACCCGCACACCGGCCTGCGCACCGCCTTCGACCGCTCCTACCGCGCCCTCCCCGCCCCCGCCCGCCACCTCTTCCGCCTCCTCGGCAGGGCCCCCGCCCCCGGCCTCACCACCCGGGCCGCCACCGCCCTCGCCGCCACCACCCCCGCCGAGACCGCCGCCCTGCTGGCCCGCCTCACCGACGCCCACCTCGTCCGGGAAGAACCCCCCGGCCACTACCGGCTGCCCGGCCTGCTCCACCCGTACGCCGCCGGGCTGCCGGCCGAACGAGGGTCCGACGTCGACCAGTTGGCTGACGCCCACCCGCTGCCCGACCCTCCGGGCCCGGCCGACCTCGATCAGCCGACCGGTCCCGCCCGACCGGCCGACCGCGCCCGGCCGGCCGACCGCGCCCGGCTGGCCACCGCCGCCGTCCGGGCCTGCGAAGCCGGACAGCTGACCGCCGCACGGCAGTTGACGGAACGCCTGCTCCCACCCGTCGCGGTGTCCCTGTCCTCGCCACCGTCCCCGTCCGCCGGGCCGCACCCCGACGACATCACCGTGCTGGGCCTGATCTGCTGGAAGCTCGGCCGCCTGTCCGAGGCCGCCGAGCACTTCGCGCACGCCGCCCGCCTGCTCGGCCCGGCCGCCACCGGCCTCGACGGACCGGCCGACCGGGAGGCCATCGCCCGGACCAACCTGGCCGTGGTCCAGCGGGCGCTCGGGCGCCCCGGCGAGGCGACCCGGGTGATCGGCGAGACCCTGCCGGTGCACCGGCGGCACCGCAACCGGTTCAGCGAGGCCGTCGCGCTGACCTGCCTGTCCTCCGCCCACACCGACCTCGGCGACCACGCCACCGGACAGTTGCTCGCCCACACCGCGCTCGCCACCGCCCGCACCGTGCGCAACCGGGCCCTGGAGGCCAACGCCCACCTCGCCCTCGCCGCCGCGCACGCCCGCGCCCACCGTCCCGCCGAGGCGGCCGCCGGCCACCGCGAGGCCCTGCGCCTGGCCGAGGCCGCGGGCGACCGCCACCCGCAGGCCGTCGCCCTGGCCGGCCTCGCCGCCGCCCTGCTCGACACCGACCCGCGCGCCGCGCTGCGCACCGCCGAGCACGCCCTCGTCCTCGCCCGGGAAGCCGAGTTCCGGGTGCCCGAGGGCGACGCCCTCACCGTCCTGGCCCGCGTCCGGGTCCGCCTCGGCGACCCGCGGGCCGCCCTCGCCCTCGGCACCGACGCGCTCGCCCTGCACCGCGCGAGCGGCCACCGCCCCGGCGAGGTCCGGGCCCGCCTCGCCCTCGCCCTGGCCGCCACCGCGCTCAGCACCGGCCCCGGCACCGCCGACACCGACGCCAGTGCCGCCGACGCGGTCCGGCACCGCCGGGAGGCGCTGCGGATCGTCCGGGCGGCGGGCGGCACTTCCCTCCGCTGAACCGGAAGTTCCGCGAAACTTCCGCTCCCCGCACATCACCGCAGCTCAGCGCCCCGCCCTCCCCCGTCCCGCCCTCTGGTCCCGCTCCGGCCGCCCGGACAGCCCGGCTCCTTACGGTGAAAACCCCACCGCACCGGACCGGACCCCGAGGTGACACCTTGAGCCGCTACGACCGACTCGCGTACACCCCCGCCGTACGCCGCCTCCAACAGGAGATGGGCAGCGCCGCCGCGGCCGACCGCCGCCTGCGCGTACCGGGCGACGAACCCGAGCCGCTCACCGACGCCGAGACCTCCTTCGTCCGCGGCATGGACGGCTTCCTGTTCGCGACGGTCAACGAGAACGGCTGGCCGTACCTCCAGTTCCGCGGCGGCCCGCCCGGCTTCGTCCACGTCCTGGACCCGCACACCCTCGGCTACCTGGACGTCCGCGGCAACCGGCAGTACCTGACCACCGGCAACCTGCGCGGCGGCGACGGCCGGGTCGCCCTGTTCTTCCTCGACCACGCCCGGCAGGCCCGCCTCAAGGTGTTCGGCCGCGCCACCGCCGTCCCCGCCGACCACGACCCCGCCCTCGCCGCACGTCTCAGCACCCCGCGCACCGACGGCCGGATCGAACAGCTCGTCACCATCTGGGTCGAGGCGCACGCCTGGAACTGCGCCCACCACATCACCCCGCGCTTCACCGAGCACGAACTCGCCGACGCCCTGGCGCCGGTCCGCGACCGCCTGACCCGCCTGGAACGGCTGGAACGGGAGAACGCCCTGCTGCGCGCCGAACTCGCCCGCCACACCGCCGCCCCTGCCACCGCCTCCTGACCCTCCGCCCCTTTCGCTCCTCCCCCCTCCTCCCTCCCCCGTCCCTTCCCTTCCCTTCCCTTCCCTTCCCTCCCTCCCCTCCCTCCGACCGAAGGACCGACCCCGCCGTGCCCGCCAGCCTGACCGACCGCCCCGCGGCCGTGACCTCCGCCGAACCCGCCATCTGGTCCCGCAACTTCCGCCGCTACTTCACCGCCCGCAGCGCGGGCCTGCTCAGCTGGGCGATGCTCCCGGTCGCCGTCTCCGCCGGGCTGCTCTCCGCCGGCCACGGCCTGGACACGGCGGGCTACGCGATGGCCTTCCTGGTCGCCCCGTTCGCCGGCCTGGTGCTGTTCGGCGGCGTCCTCGCCGACCGGTTCACCGCCCGCCGGATGATGATCCTCGCCGACCTGGCCAACCTGGCCGCGCACGTCCTGCTCGCCCTGCTCTTCTGGCACGGCATCGACCACCTGTGGCAGCTGTACGCCCTGCTCGCGGTGGCGGGCACCGCCAACGCCCTGTTCCAGCCCGGCGCCTCCTCGACCGTCCCGCTGGTCTCCCGCGACGTCCAGGGCGCCAACGGCGTCCTGCGCACCTCCGAGGCCGCGACCGGCCTGGGCGGCCCCGCACTGGCCGGCGTGCTGGTCGGCTTCGGCTCCACCGGGTGGGTGATGGCGGTCTCCGCCCTCGCGTACGCCACCAGCGCCGCCTGCCTGTTCGCGCTCCGCCTGGGGCCCGTCCCCGCCCCGCCCGCCGACCGCTCGCTCTGGCGCAACCTGGCCGTCGGCTGGCACGAGTTCCGCTCCCGCAGCTGGCTCTGGGGCGTCGTCCTGATCTGGATGTGCTACGCCGTCCTGGCCTGGGGCCCCCAACTCTCGCTCGCCGCAGGCATCGTGGTCCCCGCCCACGGCCCCACCGCGTTCGGCCTGATCAACTGCGCCCTCGGCGCGGGCACCGTGGCCGGCGGCCTGCTCGCCATCCGCTACAAGCCCCGCCGCCCCCTGGCCGCCGGCGCGGTCGCCATGTTCGCCTACCCGCTCTACCCCCTCGTCATCCTGCTGCACGCCCCGGTCTGGCTGCTCGCCGCCGCCCAGGTACTGGTCGGCACCGGCATCGGCGTCTGGGGCGTCATGTGGTCCACCGCTGTCCAGACCCAGGTCCCCGGCGAGGTCCTCAACCGGGTCCACGCCTACGAAGTCGCCGGCTCCGTCGGCCTCTACCCCCTCGGCTCCGCCCTCGTCGGCCCCGCCACCCACGCCTTCGGCACCTCCCACGTCCTCGCCGCCGGCACCCTCGTCGCCGTCCTCACCCCCCTCGCCCTGCTCCTCACCCGTCCCATCCGCACCCTCCCCCGCGTCCCGGACCGCCCGGTCCGACGCTCCGACGCCGCTCCTGATCAGACGAGTTGAGTTCATGCCCGGCAACCCCTTCACCGGGAATGCCGGGCTGCCCCACGGGGTTCCCGTCCCCACACGGCCCGCATCGGGGAGGGCCGCGGTCGAGGGGGCACCGGGTGCGAGCCGTCGGATTCCGGGTCAACGGAGGCGTCGAAGTACTGGAGGAGCTGGATGTGCCCGAGCCGGTACCGGCCGCCGGTCAGGTCACCGTGCGGGTCGCCTTCGCGGGCGTCAACTTCGCCGAAGTCCAGCACCGCCGGGGCGAGTTCGGCGCACCGGACGGACCGCACGGGGTGGACGTCCCGGGCCTGGAGGTCGCCGGCGCGGTCAGCGCCCTCGGCCCGGGCGTGACCGGCCTGTCCGTGGGCGAGCCGGTCGCGGCGTACCTGCCGGCCTTCGGCGGTTACGCCGAACTGGCCGTCGCGGACGCCCGGTCCACCAGGTCACTGCAGACCGCCGCCGGCGAGGTCGACCCGGCCCACGCGGCGGCCCTGCCCTGCGTCTACCCCACCGCCTTCGGCATCCTCGACGACGCCGGCCGACTCCGCCCCGACGAGGACGTCCTGATCCACTCCGCCGCCCAACTGGCCCGGGCCCTGGGCGCCCGACGGGTGTTCGGCACGGTCGGCTCGGCCGGGAAGATCCCGTACGCGCTCAGCCTCGGCTACGACGACGTCTTCCTCCGCGACGACTTCACCGCCCCCTGACCCGAGCCACCGAAGGCCGGGGCATCGACCTGGTCCTCGACCCCGTCGGCGGCCCGGTCCGCGAACAGAGCCTGACGGCGCTGGCCCCCTTCGGCCGCCTGGTGGCCTACGGAGACCTCGGCCGCCACGAGAGCTGGACCACCTCCGTCCGGGACCTCCGGAAGTCCAACCGCACCGTCGCCGGCTTCAACATCGGCGACCTGGCCCGCCGCTCCCCCCACCGGATCGGCGACCACCTCACCGAAGCCCTCCGCCTCCTCGCCACCGGCCGGATCGACCCCGGCATCACGGAGACCCTCCCCCTGGCGGAAGCCGCCAAGGCCCGCCGCCTCCTGGAAACCGGCACCGGAAAGGGCAAGCTGCTGCTCGCACTGCACTGACCCCCCGGCCGCCCCACCCGACCACCGAAGAGGCCCCGGGCCCCCGCCCCGGGGCCTCCTGCCGAAGCGGGCACCCAGACGAGCCATCCGGCGGTGGTGGCCGCCCGCCCCCGGCCCCGGCGGGGTTCTGGGCTCTACCCCGCGCTCTCGGACCTGCCGCGTGCGCGGCCGGGCCGCCGCCGACGCCGGACGAGGAGAACGAAGAAGCCCCAGGCCATTGACCTGGGGCTTTCTGCTGGAGCGGGTGACGAGAATCGAACTCGCGCTCTAAGCTTGGGAAGCTCATGTTCTACCATTAAACTACACCCGCAGCTGACGGCCCGTCAGTGACGGCCCGATCAAGGACCACTGTACCCCATGGTGCGGGGCGGTGAGCACAGGGTTCCGGTGGCGGCGAGCCTAGGTGAGCGGTGTCCGGTAGATCCCCTAATGTGACGCTGTCGGCGGAGAGTGTGGGAAGGGGACCGATGGAGCAGCGCACCGTGGTTCGTTGTGTCGAGGGGCACGTGTTCAGTACGGCGGCGTTTCCGATGCAGCATCTGCAGGCGGGGCGGTTGGGGCCGGGGCGGTTGTTGCGGTGTCCCGGGTGCGGGCGGTTGCGGAGTTCGGTGCCGGCGGACGTGTCGGAGCTGTCGGCGGACGAACTGGCGCGCGGGCTGCGGCTGGTGGCGGTGGAGTCGCTGTCGTAGCGGGTGGCCGGAGTGGTCCACGGGGCGGGCGCTTTTGGGGCGCCCGCCCCGTGGCACGTACGCTCGGGGGCGTGCTGCTCTCCGACAACGACATCCGTGCCGAGATCGACAAGGGGCGGGTCGTGATCGACCCGTTCGAGTCGTCGATGGTCCAGCCGTCGAGCATCGACGTTCGACTGGACCGGTTCTTCCGGGTCTTCGAGAACCACCGCTACCCGCACATCGACCCTTCGGAGGAACAGCCGGACCTGACGCGGCTGGTCGAGCCGGACGGGGACGACGCGTTCATCCTGCACCCGGGCGAGTTCGTGCTGGCGTCCACCTTCGAGGTGATCACGCTGCCGGACGACGTGGCCTCGCGGTTGGAGGGGAAGTCGAGCCTGGGGCGGCTGGGGCTGCTGACGCACTCGACGGCGGGGTTCATCGACCCGGGGTTCAGCGGGCACGTGACGCTGGAGCTGTCGAACGTGGCGACGCTGCCGATCAAGCTGTACCCGGGGATGAAGATCGGGCAGCTGTGCCTGTTCCGGCTCTCTTCGCCGGCCGAGCACCCGTACGGCTCGGAGCGCTACGGCTCGCGGTACCAGGGGCAGCGCGGCCCGACGCCGTCCCGCTCCTACCTGAACTTCCACCGCACCCGGATCTGAACGGACGTGCGGACGAGGGCCGGCCCCGACGGACGGGGCCGGCCCTCGGCGTGTGCGGGGACGGTCGTCAGGCGCGGACGGGGGTGGTGACGGCGACGAGTTCGGTGCCGTCCGCGGTGAGGGTGAGTGCGGTGCGCAGGCCGGTGAGCTGGCCGAGGCGGTGCAGGTGGGTGCCGCCGCAGGCGATGCCGGCGGGGCCCTCGGGGAGTTCGGCGTGCCAGCGGCGGCGGGCGGTGAGTTCGGGGCCGGGGGTGTCGATGCCGACGGGGGCGTCGGCGGCGACCCAGGCGGCGAGCCGGGCGTTGACGTCCGCGGTGAGGGCGGGGAGGGCGTCGGCGAGGGCCGGGAGGGCGTCGGTGGCGTCGACGGTGAAGCCCTTCTTCTTCAGCGACTTGCCGATCCGGTAGGTGTCGGTGCTGGCGGTGGTGTCCATCACCGAGCTGTCCATGGCGAGGCTGTCGAAGTCGGGGTGGCCGAGGGCGTCGGTGCGGCCGGGGTCCTTGCGCCAGCGCGGGGCGAGGGCGGCGTTCAGGGCGAGGGCGAGCAGGTGGCAGCCGGTGTGCGCGGCGGAGAGCGCGGCGCGGCGTCCGGCGTCGACGGCGAGGTGGGCGGTGCGTCCGACGGCCTCGGGCCCGAGCGCGTCGGCGGGCAGCACGTGCAGCACCAGCCAGGACCAGTCCTCGTCGCCGCGCCGGACCGGGACGTCGGCGCCGACCGCGAACTCGCCCGCGGGCCCGGCCGCGCCGGTGAGGCAGTCGACGACGGGGTGGGCGGTGCCGTCGACGGTGAGGGTGCCGTGGTCGGCGGGCTGGTCGGGCCAGGTGTGGTCGACGGGGTGGAACGGGGTCGCCGCGGTGACCACCGCGGTGCGGCCGTCCGGCAGGGCGCGCACGGCGAGGACCGGTGACTCGCCGGTCACCTCCCCGGCCGGAAAGCTGACGTGGGTGGTGGGCAGGCTCATGCGCGGGCTCCGGACGGGGTGCGAGGGTGGGTCGAACACCTCACCCTACAAACCCGGCCGGACCGGGCCGGACGCCCGGCCCGAGGGGGCCGTCCGCCCGGGCCCGGAGCCCCGGTGCCGGGCCCGGGCGCCGCGCCTCAGCCCAGGGTCGGCAGCTTGATCAGCACCAGCAGCGCCAGCAGCTGCACCGCCGCCGCGCCGGCCGCCTTGCCCCAGGGCAGGTCGTGGATCCGCCGCACCATGGTGGTCAGCAGGACCGCGCAGCCCACCCAGGTCGCCCAGCCGACCACCTGCACGACCGGGTTGCCGGCCGGCAGGAAGAGGGCGAGCAGCAGCCGCGGGGCGTCGGTGGTCCAGCTGATCAGCGCGGCCAGGCCGACCGTGGACTGCCAGGGGCCGTCGCCGCCGGACTGCCGGGCCAGGACGTAGGTGACCGCGGAGAGCACCCCGCCGGCCAGCGTGAAGGCGACCGCGGCGCCGCCGATCGCCCACAGCGCGACCGCGAAGGTGGAGTGCACCACCTGGTCGTAGGTGGAGTCGAGGGCGAACACCGCGAGCACGCCGTACAGCAGCGACACGCACAGCGCGGGCAGCCACACCTGGTGGTCGCGCATCCGGTCGAAGGTGGCGCCGGGGCTGCGGTACATGCCGACCAGCAGCTGCCGCCAGGGCAGCCGGGGCCCGCCCGCGTGCGGCGCGGCCTGGCCGCCGGCCCGGTAGACGGCGACGTTGTCCGCCGCCCCGGGGGCGTAGCCGCCCGGCCCGGGGCCGTCCGGGTGGTAGCCGTAGCCGTAGCCGTCCTGCCCCGCCGGGTGGCCCGGGTGGCCGCCGTACCCGTCGTCGTGGCCCTGGCCGTCGTAGCCGTGGCCGTCGTAGCCCTGGCCGTCGTAGCCCTGGCCGTAGCCGTCGTCGTACGGGTACGGCTGCTCGCCGTGGGACTGGTCGCCGTAGGGCTGCTCGCCGAGCGCGAAGGCCCTGGTGTGGCCGGGCCGGTCGCCGGGGCCGGTGGGCCCGGGGTGCGGGGCGGTGAAGTACTCGGGGGCGCCGGTGGGCGCGCCGGGGTACGGGTCGCCCTGGGGGGTGCCAGGGGCGGGTGCCGTCCAGCGCTGCCGGGGGTCGGCGCCCCGTCCGTCGTCGTGTCGATTGCCAGCCACGCCTCGACGGTACCCGCAACGGCTGACCCACCGTCGGGTGATCATGGCGGCGGGGCCGGATTGCAGCCGTCCTGTGACGGTGCGCCCGGGTCCGGCCCGACGGGTTCCGGCGGAGTCCGGGCGGGAGGGCTCAGCCGGTGACGCCGGCGCCGGGCGCGTGCACCGCGGCGGCGTTGCTGAGGCCGGCCTCGCAGCCGCCGGGGCCCGCCGAGAGCCGGACGGCGCCGACCGGGAGCCGGGTGCCGCAGGCGATCCGCAGGCCGGACGGGAGCTCGTTCTCGGCCTCCAGGACGGCGCCGTCGCCGATCACCACGCCGTCCAGCGAGCAGCGCTCACCGACCTCGGCGTAGGCGCCGACGATGGAGTCCCGGACGTACGCGCCGGCCTCGATCCGGGCGCCGGGCAGCACCACGCTGCCCTCGACGATGGCGCCGGCGGCGACCCGGGCGCCCTCGGAGACCACGGTGCCGGAGCTGAGCACGGCGGCCGGGTCGACGTGCGAGCCGGACAGCAGCAGCGCCTCGCCGGTGGGGCCGGGGACGGCCGGGGAGTCGACCTTGCCGAGCACCAGGTCGGCCGAGCCGCGGACGAAGGCGCCGGGGGTGCCCAGGTCCAGCCAGTAGGAGGTGTCGACGACGCCGCGCAGCAGCGCGCCGGTGGCGAGCAGTTCGGGGAAGGTCTCGCGCTCGACCGAGACCTCGCGGCCGGTCGGGATGCGGTCGATCACCGAGCGGGTGAAGACGTAGCAGCCCGCGTTGATCTGGTCGGTGACGATCTGCTCGGGGGTCTCGGGCTTCTCCAGGAAGGCGAGCACCCGGCCGTCCGGATCGGTCGGGACGAGGCCGAAGGCGCGCGGATCGGCCACCCGGGTGAGGTGCAGGGTGACGTCGGCGCCGGAGGCGCTGTGCCCGTCGCGCAGGGCGGCGATGTCCAGGCCGGAGAGGATGTCGCCGTTGAAGACCAGCACCGGCTCGTCGGGGCCGCAGGTGAGGCCGGTGGCGGCGTTGCGGATCGCGCCGCCGGTGCCCAGCGGCTCCTCCTCGGTGAGGTAGACCAGTTCGATGCCGTAGGGGCTGCCGTCCTGGAAGTGGTCGACGAAGACCTCGGCGAGGTAGGAGGTGGCGAGCACCACGCGGGTGACGCCGGCGGCGGCGGCCCGGGCGAGCTGGTGCGCGATGAACGGGACACCCGCCACGGGCAGCATCGGTTTCGGCGTGTGGGTGGTCAACGGACGGAGGCGGGTGCCCTTGCCTCCGACCAGCATGATCGCCTGGGTCATGGTGCTGTCTCCCGTGGTCGAATTCCGGCGGCCCGGCACGACAGGGTCCGGTGCGCTCGCTCGGTGAACTGGCCGGGGCGGCGTGCCATGGCCTCCGACGGAACCGGTCCTTCCCGCGGTTCCGTCGCACACTCTATTTGCTCGAACATCGCCTGGGTGCCACCACCCCGGTCGATCGTGCGTGCGGATCGGCGCTCCGGGGCCGGGCCCGGCTCGGGAAGCGTCGCGGGCCGTTCCCCGGACCGGGCCCCGGTGCCGCGCCCGGTCCGGACGCGGCCGGACCCCGGGGCCGCGACGGGCGCCCGGGGTCCGGGTGGTGCGGGGGTGCGGGTGGTACGGGTGAGGCAGGTGGTGCGGGGGTGTCAGGCCTCGACCGGCTCCGCCTCGGCGGCGGGGGCGGCCTTGACCGACTCCAGCAGCAGCTGGGCGACGTCGACGACCTTGAGGTGCTCCTTGGCCGCGCCCTCGTTCTTCTTGCCGTTGACCGAGTCGGAGAGCATCACCAGGCAGAACGGGCAGGCGGTGGAGACGATGTCCGGGTTCAGCGACAGCGCCTCGTCCACCCGCTCGGTGTTGATCCGCTTGCCGATCCGCTCCTCCATCCACATCCGGGCGCCGCCGGCGCCGCAGCAGAAGCCGCGCTCCTTGTGGCGGTGCATCTCCTCGTTGCGCAGGCCGGGCACCCGGCCGATGATCTCGCGCGGCGGGGTGTAGACCTTGTTGTGCCGGCCGAGGTAGCACGGGTCGTGGTAGGTGATCAGGCCCTCCACCGGGTTCACCGGCAGCAGCTTGCCCTCGTCGATCAGGTGCTGGAGCAGCTGGGTGTGGTGGATGACCTCGAAGTGGCCGCCGAGCTGCGGGTACTCGTTGGCGATGGTGTTGAAGCAGTGCGGGCAGGTGGCGACGATCCGCTTGGTGGGGGCGTCCTCCAGCGCGGCGTTCAGGGTCTCGACGTTCTGCGCGCCGAGCATCTGGAACAGGAACTCGTTGCCGAGGCGGCGCGGGGAGTCACCGGTGCAGGTCTCCTCCTTGCCGAGGATGGCGAACTTCACGCCCGCGGTGTGCAGCAGTTCGGCGAACGCCTTGGTGGTCTTCTTGGCCCGGTCCTCCAGGGCGCCGGCGCAGCCGACCCAGTAGAGGTACTCGACCTCGGCGGGGTCGATGTCCTCGCCGATCACCGGCACCTCGATGCCGGTCTCCTTCTTCAGCTCCTTGACCCAGTCCAGCCGGGCCTTGGTGGCCAGGCCCCACGGGTTGCCCTTGTTCTCCAGGTTCTTGAGCATCGTCCCGGCCTCGGTCGGGAAGCTGCTCTCGATCATCACCTGGTAGCGGCGCATGTCGACGATGTGGTCGATGTGCTCGATGTCGACCGGGCACTGCTCGACGCAGGCGCCGCAGGTGGTGCAGGACCACAGCACGTCCGGGTCGATGACGCCGCCCTCCTCAGCGGTGCCGATCAGCGGGCGCTCGGCCTCGGCCAGCGCGGCGGCGGGGACGCCGGCGAGCTGCTCGGCGGTGGCCTGCTCCTCGCCCTCCATGGACTTGCCGCCGCCGGCCAGCAGGTACGGGGCCTTGGCGAAGGCGTGCTCGCGCAGGCTCATGATCAGCAGCTTGGGCGAGAGCGGCTTGCCGGTGTTCCAGGCCGGGCACTGCGACTGGCAGCGGCCGCACTCGGTGCAGGTGGAGAAGTCGAGGATGCCCTTCCAGGAGAAGTGCTCGACCTGGGAGACGCCGAACACGGCGTCGTCGGCCGGGTCCTCGAAGTCGATCGGGGCGCCGCCGCTGGTCATCGGGCGCAGCGCGCCGAGCGCGGTGCCGCCGTCGTCCTCGCGCTTGAAGTAGATGTTGAAGAAGGCCAGGAAGCGGTGCCAGGCGACGCCCATCGAGGGGTTGACGCCGATGGTGATCGCCCAGGCGAAGGAGATGCAGATCTTCAGCATCGCGAACAGGTAGACCAGGTTGACCAGGGTGCCGTGCGCGGTGCCGTGGAAGGCGGCGGCGATCGGGTACGAGACCAGGTAGGCCGGGTCGTAGGAGTCGACGCCCTCCAGGGCGCCCTCCAGGCCGCGCAGCATCATGATGCACAGGCCGATGCCGAGGATCGTGTACTCGACGTAGAACGCCTGCCAGGCGATCGAGCCGGCGAACCGGGACTTGCGGCCGGCCCGGGAGGGCAGGCTGAGCAGGCGGATCACCATCAGGGTGAGGATGCCCAGGGTGGTGAGGGTGCCGATCAGCTCGACGAAGATGTTCCACGGCAGCCAGTGGCCGATGACCGGGAGCACGAACTCGGCGTCGAAGAGCTGCCCGAAGGCGTTCACCAGGGTGAGCACCAGCGAGAAGAACCCGACGGCGACGAACCAGTGGGCGACGCCGACGACGCCCCAGCGGTTCATCCGGGTGTGGCCGAGGAACTCCTTGGCCACGGTGGCGACCCGCTGCGCGGGCTGCCCGAATCGGGTGCCGTCGGCGGAGCCGGTGCGCACCACCTTGTAGATGTACAGCGCCGCACGGGCGGCGAGCGCGGTGCCGATCACGAATGTGACCAGCGAGATGACGATCGCTGCTAGCTGCATCGGCTCTCCGTCTCCAGCGGCTCTGGTCCGAGTCTTCCCTTGGGTCCCCCGCAGATTGTACTGGTCGGTAACTTGCAGGGTCGACGCGCCGGACATTACCGCGCGTTAACACTCCGCCAGAAGATGTTCAAGGTATGGCGGCAGTCACTAAGCCCAGACTCACCCGCCCGGAGCAGCCGCCGGACCCCTCGCGACATAAGCGCTCAGTAAAGTTGAGCGACACGGACTCAAAGCTGTTGACGCGGTCCGATCGGTCGTGCATCCTTGAGTCCGTACTGCTCAACTTCTCCTCGGAGGTATTCACGATGGCACGCGCGGTCGGCATCGACCTCGGTACGACGAACTCCGTCGTCAGTGTTCTTGAGGGCGGTGAGCCCACGGTCATCACCAACGCCGAGGGCGCTCGGACCACGCCGTCCGTCGTCGCCTTCGCCAAGAACGGCGAGGTGCTCGTCGGCGAGGTCGCCAAGCGGCAGGCGGTCACCAACGTCGACCGCACCATCCGCTCGGTGAAGCGCCACATGGGCACCGACTGGAAGATCGGCATCGACGGCAAGGACTTCACGCCGCAGCAGATCTCCGCCTTCGTCCTGCAGAAGCTCAAGCGGGACGCCGAGGCCTACCTGGGCGAGACGGTCACCGACGCCGTCATCACCGTCCCGGCCTACTTCAACGACTCCGAGCGCCAGGCCACCAAGGAGGCCGGCGAGATCGCGGGCCTGAACGTCCTGCGCATCGTCAACGAGCCGACCGCCGCCGCCCTGGCCTACGGCCTGGACAAGGACGACCAGACCATCCTGGTCTTCGACCTCGGCGGCGGCACCTTCGACGTCTCGCTGCTGGAGATCGGCGACGGCGTGGTCGAGGTCAAGGCCACCAACGGCGACAACCACCTCGGCGGCGACGACTGGGACCAGCGGGTCGTCGACCACCTGGTGAAGGTCTTCCAGTCCGGCCACGGCGTCGACCTGTCCAAGGACAAGATGGCCGTCCAGCGCCTGCGCGAGGCCGCCGAGAAGGCCAAGATCGAGCTGTCCTCGTCCTCCGAGACCTCGATCAATCTGCCCTACATCACGGCCTCCGCCGAGGGCCCGCTGCACCTGGACGAGAAGCTCACCCGCTCGCAGTTCCAGCAGCTCACCTCGGACCTGCTGGACCGCTGCAAGGTCCCGTTCCACAACGTGATCAAGGACGCCGGCATCCAGCTGTCCGAGATCGACCACGTGGTCCTGGTCGGCGGCTCGACCCGCATGCCGGCCGTCGCCGAGCTCGTCAAGGAGCTGACCGGCGGCAAGGACGCCAACAAGGGCGTCAACCCGGACGAGGTCGTCGCCATCGGCGCCTCCCTGCAGGCCGGTGTCCTCAAGGGCGAGGTCAAGGACGTCCTGCTGCTCGACGTCACCCCGCTGTCCCTCGGCATCGAGACCAAGGGCGGCATCATGACCAAGCTGATCGAGCGCAACACCACGATCCCGACCAAGCGCTCCGAGATCTTCACCACCGCCGAGGACAACCAGCCCTCCGTGCAGATCCAGGTCTACCAGGGCGAGCGCGAGATCGCGGCGTACAACAAGAAGCTCGGCATGTTCGAGCTGACCGGCCTGCCGCCGGCCCCGCGCGGCCTGCCGCAGATCGAGGTCACCTTCGACATCGACGCCAACGGCATCATGCACGTGGCCGCGAAGGACCTCGGCACCGGCAAGGAGCAGAAGATGACCGTCACCGGCGGCTCCTCGCTGCCGAAGGACGAGGTCAACCGCATGCGCGAGGAGGCCGAGCGCTACGCGGAGGAGGACACCAAGCGCCGCGAGGCCGTCGAGACCCGCAACCAGGGCGAGCAGCTCGTCTACTCGACCGAGAAGTTCATCGCGGACAACGCGGACAAGCTCCCGGCGGACGTCAAGACCGAGGTCGAGACCGCCATCGGCGAGCTCAAGGAGACCCTCAAGGGCGAGGACGTCGCGGCCATCCGCACCGCCACCGAGAAGGTCTCCACCACCGCCCAGAAGCTCGGCGCGGCGCTGTACGCGCAGGCCGACGGCGCGGGCGCGGCGGCCGGCGCGGCCGGGGCCGGCGAGGCGGGCCCGAAGGAGGACGACGTGGTCGACGCCGAGATCGTCGACGACGAGAAGCCCAAGGGCGGTGCGGCATGACGGAGAAGCCGCAGGGCGAGCAGCCCGGCGACGACTCCGCCGCCGAGGAGGCCGTGCTCAAGGCAGCCGAGGAGGCCGTCGCGGGTGCGGGTGCCGACGAACTGGCCGCCGCCAAGCGCGAGGCCGGCGAGCGCACCGCCGACCTGCAGCGGCTCCAGGCCGAGTACCAGAACTACCGCAAGCGGGTCGAGCGCGACCGGGCCACCGTCCGGGAGATCGCGGTCTCCAGCATCCTGGAGTCGCTGATCCCGGTGCTGGACGACATCGGCCGGGCCCGCGAGCACGGCGAGGTGACGGGCGGCTTCAAGTCGGTCGCCGAGTCGCTGGAGACGGTCGTCGCCAAGCTCGGGCTGCAGCAGTTCGGCAAGGAGGGCGAGCCCTTCGACCCGACCATCCACGAGGCGCTGATGCACAGTTACTCGTCGGACGTGACGGAGGACACCTGCGTGCAGATCCTCCAGCCCGGGTACCGGATCGGCGAGCGGATCATCCGCCCGGCGATGGTCGCGGTCGCGGAGCCCCAGCCGGGCACCCAGACCACCGGCGAGCCGGACGGCGACCAGGCTGACGGCCCGTCCGACAGCTGAGTAGAGTCCCCGTGCGCTGCGGAGTCGTACGTCGTCCAGTACGACGGCCGGCTCCGCAGCGCCGTATCACGGCACCGCACCGCGCGGTGCCGGCAGGCAACAGAACTTCGGGATTCCGGGAGGTGGCGGTCAAAGGCCATGAGCGCTAAGGACTACGTGGAGAAGGACTACTACAAGGTCCTCGGCGTGCCCAAGGACGCCACCGCCGCAGAGATCAAGAAGACGTACCGCAAGCTGGCCCGCGAGTTCCACCCGGACGCGAACAAGGGCGACGCCAAGGCCGAGGAGCGCTTCAAGGACATCTCCGAGGCGTACGACGTGCTCTCCGACGAGAAGCGCCGCAAGGAGTACGACGAGGCCCGCTCGCTGTTCGCGGGCGGCGGCTTCCGGCCCGGCGGGGCGGGCGCGGCCGGGGGCTTCGACTTCGGCGACCTCTTCAACGGCGGGAGCGGCTCGGGCGGCGGCGGGATCGGCGACGTGTTCGGCGGCCTGTTCAACCGCGGCGGTCGGCAGACCGCCCAGCCGCGCCGCGGGGCCGACGTCGAGACCGAGGTCACGCTGAACTTCGAGGAGGCCGTGGACGGCGCGACGGTGCCGCTGCGGATGACCTCCCAGGCCGCCTGCCGCGCCTGCGCCGGGACGGGCGCCAAGGCCGGCACCACCCCGCGGGTCTGCCCGACCTGCGTCGGCGCGGGCACCGTCAGCCGGGGCCAGGGCGCCTTCGCGCTCTCCGAGCCCTGCCGGGACTGCAAGGGCCGCGGCATGATCGTCGACGACCCGTGCACCGTCTGCCACGGCAGCGGCCGGGCCTCCTCGGCCCGGACCATGCAGGTGCGCATCCCGGCCGGGGTGCAGGACGGCCAGCGGATCCGGCTCAAGGGCAAGGGCGCCCAGGGCGAGCGCGGCGGCCAGCCCGGAGACCTGTACGTCACGGTGCACGTCGACCCGCACCCGGTGTTCGGGCGCAAGGGCGACAACCTCACGGTGACCGTGCCGGTGAGCTTCCCCGAAGCCGCGCTGGGCGGCACCATCGAGGTGCCGACCCTGAACGGTCCGGCCGTGAAGCTCAAGCTGCCGCCCGGCAGCGCCAACGGCCTGACCATGCGGGCCCGGGGCAAGGGCGCCACCCGCAAGGACGGCACCCGCGGCGACCTGCTGGTCACCGTGGAGGTCTCGGTGCCCAAGCACGTCGACGGAGACGCGCTGACCGCACTGGAGCAGTACCGCGAGGCCACCGCCTCGGACGACCCGCGAGCCGCCCTGTTCAAGGCGGCGGAGGGAGCGTGAGACCCCGATGAGTCCCCATCCCGACAGCAGCCGCGACGGCACCGGCCGGATCGGCCCCGGCCCCGGCCTGGGCGAGGGCCTGCCCGGCGGCGGTCGCCCCCGCGCCGCCGCCCCGCCGTACGTGCTCACCGAGGACACCCCGGTCTACGTCATCTCGGTCGCCGCCGAACTCTCCGGGCTGCACCCGCAGACCCTCCGCCAGTACGACCGCCTCGGCCTGGTCAGCCCCGACCGCACCGCCGGCCGCGGCCGCCGCTACTCCGCCCGGGACATCCAGCAGCTGCGCGAGGTCCAGCGGCTCTCCCAGGACGAGGGCATCAACCTGGCCGGGATCAAGCGGATCATCGAGCTGGAGAACCAGGTCGCCGCCCTGCAGTCCCGCGTCACCGAACTGGTCGACGCCCTGGAGGGCGCCGCCGCCACCCTCCAGCAGCGCGAGGCCGCCGTGCACGCCTCCTACCGGCGCGACCTGGTCCCCTACCAGCAGGTCCAGCAGTCCAGCGCGCTGGTGGTCTGGCGGCCCAAGCGCTGAGCGTCCGGCACCGAGCCGCCGACACCCCTCCCGTTCGGGGGGTGCCGGCGGCTTCCGCGTCCTGTCAGAGTTCTTTTCCGGAGCGCCGCCCGCCTGTCCGCAGTCCGGTAATCCGAGGGGGATCGGGAGACCTTCGCTCTATGATGCGGGCCGGAGGGCACGCGCCGGATCCACCAAAGGCCCCAGCTCAGGCAAGGAGTCATGGACATGAGCACTGAGCGGAGGAACCCCGCCGCAGCCCCTGGCCTTTCCCCCGAGGCCCGGGCCCTCTACACCCGGGCCGTGCAGAGCGGCGGGAAGCTGACCGGGCGCCACGCCCTCCCCGCCGACCGGGACGACCCCGCGCTGCACGAACTGCTGGACGTCGGACTCCTGCAGCCCGAGGTGGGCCCGGCCGGGACGTACGCGGTGAAGGACCCCCAGCAGCTGGCCGAGGCATTGTCACTGGGCTTCCAGCTGGAAGCCACCAGAATCCTGCACCGCTCGATGGCGACCACCCAGGCCCTGCAGGAACTCCACCAGGAGTACCTGGCCTACATCGCGCACCCCGAATCCGGCGGCGCCATCGAATACGTCCAGGGCCGGGGGAACATCAACGAAAACCTGGCGGCGATCATGGCCAGCGCGTCGAATGAAATGCTCACGGCACAACCCGGCGGCGGCCGCGGCGAGGACGCCCTGAAGATAGCGATCGCCCGCGATATGGAATTCGTGGAACGCGGCGGGACGATCAGGACCATCTACCAGCCGAGCGCCCGCTATTCGAACCCGACGATCAGCTACGTCCAGGCGGTGACCCAAGAAGGTTGCCAGGTGAGAACACTGGACGAGGCCTTCGCCAAGCTGATCGTGATCGACCGGAAGGTCGCCGTGATAACCGTCGGCGACGAGCAGAACCGGGACCGCGCGGCCTTCGTCCGGGACGACGCCGTCATCGACTACATCGTGGGCGTCTTCCACAGTCAGTGGGAGCGGGCCATCCCCTTCACCGGCGGCCACGAAATACCGCCGCAGGTGGTGTCCAGCATGCGCAAGCAAATCGTCCGCATGATGCTGGAGGGCATCGCGCACCGCACGATCGCCCGGCGCATCGGCCTCAGCGAGCGCACCCTCGCCCGCCACATCGCCGAAATGCGCGAGGAGTACGGGGTGGAGACGCTCTTCCAGCTCGGGTGGAAGATCGCACAGGCCGAGGGGCCGACGGGCTGAGCTCGGCGGCCCCTCGACGCCGGGGCCTACCAGTGGCTGTCCATGTCCGCCACGAGGGCCTTCTGCACCACAGTGGTCTCGGAGGCGCTCCAGTAGGAGTCCGCGCTCGCCGGGCCGGCTCCGAGAAACACAGTGATGCCCAGCAGAACAGCCGCGATCAGGATACGACGGACCTTCAGCACAACATCACTCCTTTCGGGACAAATCCATCGCGAGCATCGCCCGCTCGAACGATGGCCGCACCAATTTCCGACATATGATTCCCCATCAACCGCCCTCACGTCACCCCACCCCCCTCAACATGCCGGGGATCGGTCGCTGAAATGTGCATGTCGGCGCGCACGAACGGGGGCCGCGGCCCGAGGTGTCATCTATCCGCCAGGCAGCCAGATGCCACCGTGCGCCAGTGGACTCGTTGACACCCGGCGATGGACGATCAGCTAGTCGTAACCGCAGTAGCACAATCCAGCGCGTCCACCGCACCGGCCGCCGAACCCGGAGTGCGGCAATCTCCGGGTCCTCAACCGCCGTTCCGACGGACAGGGGGCATCGGACCCGACGGCCGAATCACCACACCCGGAGTCGACATGAGTGAGCACCACCTGCAACACCGCGCCGAGGGGCGCCGCGCACGCGTGTTCCTGGCCGCGCCGCTGATGCGGCTGACCGGCCCGGCGGACAGTGTGGTGACGCTGGCCAGCCGGACCAGGCTGACCACGCTGCGCAGCACGCTGCTGGACAGCGGGGCCGCGGTGTACAGCGCGCACCACAGCGACGCGTGGACGGTGGCCGGACGGGCGCCGGAGCAGCGGGTGCCGTCGGACTTCCGGGCGATGCAGAGCGCGGACCTGGTCTTTGCGTACGTGGGCGCCCCGCTGTCGGCCGGGGTGAGCCTGGAGCTCGGGTGGGCGTCGGCGCTGCGCAAGCCGATCGTGCTGCTGGTGGACGAGGCGATCACGCACAACCCGCTGATCGCCACCATCGAGCAGGTCTCGCCGGTGCTGCCGCTGGTCTTCGACGACACCTGGTCGCAGGAGGCGCTGCACCACACCGTGGAGACCGCGCTGGACTGGGCCGGGATGGCGCTGTCGCTGCGCGGCGGCTTCTGGACCGCGCCCGGCGACCAGTTCCCGCGGCCGCGCCGCGAGCACGCCGGCCCGTACGGCTTCTGGTCCCCGGAGATCGCCACCGGCTGACGGCCCGTCCGCCCCGCGCCACCGGCCCGCCCGCCCGCCCGTCCGCTCCCCCGGTCACCCGGCTCCCCGCATCCGCCAGCCCAGCTGGAAGAGGGTCTCCGCGCCGTGGAGTTCGCGCAGCCGGGAGATGTGCGCGGCGACGGTCCGCTCGCCGAGGCCCAGCCGGGAGGCGACGGCCTTCTGGGTCAGGCCCTGGGCGAGCAGCCGGCCCACCTGCTCGTGGACCGGCACCGCGCTCTCGTCCGCGCCCCCGTGCTCGGCGGAGCGCCACTGGACCCGCTCGGCCCGCTCCCAGTCCCGCTCGAAGGCGGCGACCAGGAACGCGACCACCGCCGGGTCCTCGATGAAGGCGGCACTGGAGTCGTCGACCGACGCCGGGACGACGGCGATCCGGCGGTCGAAGACCAGCAGCCTGCTGAACGGTTCGCTCAAGGTGCGGAACCGGCCGCCCCAGCCGGTCACCCTCTCCGCCCAGCGCACCGTCGGCCCGTCCAGCAGCGCGGCCGGCTCGTGGACGGTGCGGACGGCCGCCCCGCGCTCCAGGAAGCGGCGGGTGCGCTCCGGCGACCGGTCCAGCAGGGGGGTCGACCCGGCCCCGCCGGGGTGCAGGGCCAGCTCCTCCTCGCGCGCCCCGTCCGCCAGCCGTCGGACGCGCTGCCGGATCTGCTCGGTCCGCTCGACGTGCTGCACCACGCTGGAGCGGTCGGCCCGGCGCGGGGTCGCGTCGTAGGCGTGGGTGAGGTCCTCCAGCAGCGCGGGCAGCTCCTCCGCGCGCAGCAGCATCCGGGTGCCCTCGGCGCGCAGTCGGGCGCTGATCCGGTCGCCGACCGCCCGCGGGTCGGCCGCCGTCAGCACCTGCGCGGCGGCGTCGTGCACCAGCAGCCCGAGCTCCAGCAGCCGCAGCACCCCGGCCGGGTCCTGCTCGACCGCCTCGCGGAACGCCACCCGCCCGCCCTGGTCCAGGACCTGCTGGTAGAGCCGCCGCTCCGCCTCGCTCGGCAGGGCGACCGGGTTCGCCTCGCTCACGGGTCCCGCTCCTTCTCAGCCGTCCGCACGGGGCGCTGCCCCCGGCGGCGCGGCGGGTCGTCCGGACGCCCCGCGCAGCTGCCAGCCCAGCTGGAACAGGGTCTCCGCATCGTAGAACTCCCGCAGCCGGGCGATGTGCCCGGCCACCGTCCGCTCCGAGAGCCCCAGCCGGGAGGCGATCGCCCGCTGGGTCAGGCCCGCGGCCAGCAGGTCGGTGAGTTCGGGCGGCACGCCCGTCCCGCGCGGGCGGCCGGCGGCGGCGTGCCAGTCGACGGTCGCGGCGCGGGCCCAGTCGCGCTCGAAGCGCTCGACCAGCAGGGCGACCAGGGCCGGGTCCTCGACGAAGGCGGCGCTGGAGTGGTCGGCGGCGGCCGGGATGACGGCCACCTTGCGGTCGAAGACCAGCAGCCGGGTGAACGGCTCGTCCAGGACCCGGATGCGTTCGCCTAGGTCGGTGACGTCGGCCGCGTAGGAGGCGGTGGGCGGGTCGGCGAGCGCGCCGGGCGCGTAGAGGGTGCGCAGGGCGATGCCGGCGTCCAGGTGGGTCCGGGTGAGTTCGAGGGACTGCTGCAGGAACTGCCGCGGCCGGGCGCCGCCGGGCTGGGCGGCCAGGATCTCCTCGCGCGTCTCGGACTCGACCTGGAGGATGCCGTGCCGGATCTGCTCCACGTCCCGGACGTGGTGCACCACGCTGGAGCGGTCGTCCCGGCCGAGCGCCGACTCGTAGGCCAGGCTGAGCGGTTCGAGCAGCGCGGGCGTCTCCTCGGCCCGCAGCAGCAGCCCGGCCCCCTCGGCCCGCATCCGGGCGCCGAGCCGGCCGACGGCGGTGCGCGGGCTGACGGCGGTCAGCGACTCGTCGACGGCGTGGTGCACCAGCAGTCCGAACTCGACCAGGCGGTGCACGGCGTCCGCGTCCAGCCGCGCCGCCTCGCGGAACATCATCCGGCCGCCCCGGGCGAGGACTTCGCGGTACAGGGCGCGTTCGGCGTCGCTCAGCAGGGGGTTCACCTCGTTCCCTCCCGCACCGGCCGGCCGGTGGCGGTGCGCGGGTCGACGGCGGTGGGCCGCTCGCTCCCATCGTGCTGGACCGGCGGCCCGAGGGCGAGCAGCCGCGCGGGGAGGGGGGCGGGTCCGGGCCGGGGCGGCGGGGTGTCAGGCACCTGGCTTCTCCCGCCGCATCAGCCAGCCGAGTTGGAAGAGCGTCTCGGCGCCGTGCAGGTCGCGCAGGCGGGAGATGTGGCCGGCGACGGTGCGCTCGGACAGGCCCAGGCGGGAGGCGATCGCCTTCTGGGTCAGGCCGGCGGCCAGCAGGCGGCCGACCTGGGCGGAGGCGGTCCGGGTGGGGTCGCTGTCCAGGAGGCTGTGCCAGGGGACGCGTTCGGCGCGGGCCCAGTCGCGTTCGAAGTTGGCGACGATCATGCCCACGGTGGCGGGGTCGGAGAGCACCGCGGCCCGGGAGAAGTCCTCGGCGGCGGGCACCACGGCGGTGGCCCGGTCGAAGACCAGGGCGCGCTGGAAGGGCTCGTCGAGCAGCCGGACCTCGCCGCCGGCCCTGGTGACGGTGGCGGCGTAGCGGATCACGGCGGGCTCGGTGAGCACGGTCGGCTGGTAGAGGGTGAGGATGCGGCAGCCGCGGCGCAGGACCGGCAGTTCCTGGCGCAGGGACAGTTCCAGGGCGGCGGGCAGCGGCTGTCCGGGCTGCGAGGTCAGGGCCTCCTCCCGGCAGGCGGAGCCGAGTTGGGCGATCCGCTGGCGGATGTGCTCGCGTCCGGTGATCTGGAGGTCGGCGGGGACGGGCCCGGCCGGGCGGGGCACGCTGTCGTAGGCGGCGATCAGCGGTTCGAGGTCGGCGGCCAGGCGTTCGGCCCGGTTGAGCAGGCGGGTGGCCTCGGCGTTCATCTCGGTGCCGAGGGTGTCGGCCACGAAGCGGGGGTTGACGGCGAGGTAGGAGCCGTCGTGGCCGTCCAGCATCAGCAGGCCGGTGCGCAGCAGCCCGGCGAGGGCGGGCCGCTGCGGGGCGGGGAGGGCGTCGGCGGCGACCCGGCCGCCGGCTTCCAGGACGTCCAGGTAGAGGCGCCACGCCTGCGCGTCGATCGGCCCGCAGGCCGAGGCGGCGGGGGCGGTGGCGGGGGTCGGGTCAGCCACGTCCGCCGCCGCCTCTCATCAGCCAGCCGAGCTGGAACAGGGTGCCGGCCCCGTGCAGGTCGCGCAGGCGGGAGATGTGCCCGGCGACGGTGCGCTCGGACAGGCCCAGGCGGGTGGCGACGGCGCGCTGGGTGAGGCCCTGGGCGAGCAGGCGGCCGACCCGTTCGGTGATGGCGCGGGTGAGGGTGCGGCTGTCGAGGCCGTGCCAGTGGACCTGCTCGGCGCGGGCCCAGTCGCGTTCGAAGCCGGCCACCAGGTAGGCGATCGCGGCGGGGTCCTCGACGAACGCGGCGCGGCTGTGGTCCTCGGCGGCGGGGATCACGGCGATCCGCCGGTCGATGACGATCAACCGGAGGAACGGCTCGTCCAGGACGCGCAGTTGGGCGCCGTGCTCGGTCATCGTGGTGGCGTGCCGGACGGCGCTGTCCTCGGTGAGCGCGACGGGCTGGTAGAGGGCGCGCAGGGTGGCGCCCCGGCTGAGCATCCGCCGGTCCTGGGTGTGGGCGAGTTCGAGGACGGCGGGCGGGCGGAGCCCGGGCTGGGCACTGAGCAGTTCGAGGCGGCAGTCCGAGACCAGTTGGGCGATCCGCAGCCGGATGCCCTCCTGGCCGTCGATGTAGACGGCCTGCCTGGTCCGGTCGGCGGGCCGGGGGACGGCGTCGTAGGCGCGGGCGAGCGGGTCGAGCGCGGCGGGCAGCCGGCCGGCGTCGAGCAGCAGGCGGGTGGCGCGGGAGCGCAGGTCGGCGCCGAGGCGTTCGGCGACGGCCCGCGGGCTGACCGCGACGTAGCAGCCGTCGATCCGGTTGGGCAGCATCAGGCCGATCGCCACCAGCTGCTCCAGCAGGGCCTGTTGGCGCTCGGGGGTGAGGTCGGTGCCGAGCGGGGGCGGCGCGTCCAGCGGGATGCGGCCGCCGGCGGCGAGGACGGCCAGGTAGAGCCGGGTGGCGTCCTCCTCGGGCAGTCCGGCGTCCGGGTCGAACGGGGGGCCGAAGGACAGGCCGCCGGGGGAGTGGTCGCCGGGGGGCGGGAGGTCGGGGGACGGGCCGTCGAGGGAGGCGTCGCCGCAGGCCGGGTCACCGAGGGACGGGCCGTCCGGCGTGCCGGGGACACCGGGGGTCACGGGTGGGGCCGACGTCACGGGTGCGCCGGACCGGTCGGTGTCCGGATCGGACTTCGGGTGGTCCGCTGCCACGTCGAGCACTCCCTGCCGTGTTCCTCCGTTTGCGGATGATGATCCCAGAGGGCCGTCGGGCTCGACGGCGGGAGTCACCCCCGCGGGCCGGGCGCGCCCCCCGGGCCGGGTGCCGTCGGCACCCGGACCCCGGAGGACCCGCTCGTGTCACGCCAGCGTCATGGCGCTTCGGCGAGGCGGAGCAGCAACGCCTCGCCGAGCCGGTCGGGCAGCCACCACCACACGTGGCGTCCCGGCCGGTGCTCTTCCCCCCCGTTGCGCAGATGCGAACGCACCTGTCGCCCCCACGCGAAGAGCAAGTCGCCGACTCGGGCTGCGGCTGCCCCGGACGACTTGGCGTGTCTACACCCTCACAGCGGGACGCACTCCGAACAAGTGCTCTCCGGCTGCAGGTTCCCGCAAGTGCAGGAACATGCAGCAAACGTCCCGGCCCGGTGCCCGGAATGACGCTTTCCCCGCATTGCCCCCCCTCTTCCGAACAGGCATTCGAAAAAGGGGGAGAGGGCCCTGACCGGGGGCGTCGCGGCCGGGCGGAATGTCACTGCCCGGAACGGGAATTCGGCAATCCTCCGCCGAACCCACCGATCCGGAATCCACTGCGCCGAATATCGGCCGGGCCCGAACGTCCCGCCCGGCCGTCGCTCCGGCCGTCGCTCCGGCCGCCCGCGGCCGCCCGCGGCCGCCCGCGGCCGCCCGCGGCGGCCCCGGCGGGCCTCAGAGCAGGCGGCCCGCCCGCAGGCCGGCCGCGGTCCGCGCCAGCGCCACCGCCCAGGCGGCGAGCAGCAGCAGGTAGAGCCCGGCGGCGAGGGCGGTGAATCCGCCGAACCCGGTGTGCCGGGCCAGCGCGGTGGTGCCGGTGACCAGGGTGCCGACCGGGAAGGTGAAGGCCCACCAGGTCATCGCGAACGGCATCCCGGCCCGCAGGGCCCGCAGGTTCGCGGCGAGCGCCACCGCCAGCCAGAGCAGCGCGAACCCCGTCACCGTGACGCCGTACACCTCGGCCAGCGCGCGGGCCGCCGCCCCGGCGCCGGGGCCCGCGCCGGGCAGCGCGAGCGGCAGCGCGTCGGCGAACTGGTGGACGGCGGTGGTGGACTGGCCCAGCGGCCCGAGCACCAGGAACAGCGACGGGGTGAGCACCAAGGCGGGCAGCTTGCTGTGCAGCAGTCCGCCGAGGACCACCGGCAGCAGCGCCAGGGTGGCCAGCAGGCTGGCCCCGAACATCGCCACGCACCCGTACAGCAGCGCCTGCCGAGCCGCCCCCGCGGGCAGGTGCGGCACCAGCGCGGGGCCGAGCGCCGCGGACACCATCGGCGCGACCACCGGCAGCAGCCAGGTCGGGTTGGCCTCCAGCGCGGACAGCCGGTGCCGGGTGACCATCAGGTACGGCAGCCCGGCGGCCACCGCCAGCGCGTACGCAGTGCCCGCCGTCCACAGCAGCACGTCCAGCGCGAGCGCGGCCGGCTCGCCGAGCACCGGGCCGCCGACGGTGAGCGCGCCGTAGCCGACGGCCAGCAGGGCCATCGGCGGGCAGCCGTAGAAGACGGCGGCGGACGGGTCGGCCAGCAGGGTGTGCCGGGCCTGCTCGCGGTGCCGGGTCAGGTGGACGGCGCGGCCGGCCAGCAGGGCGGCCAGCATCAGCAGCGAGAGCGTCCAGACCGCCTCGGCGAAGGCGGTGCGGCCGGGGACGTCCAGCGGCAGCGCGGCGGCGGCGTTGCCGGTGATCGCGGTGCCCATCACGGCGGCGTACCAGTGGGGTCCGAGCCGGGACAGGTCGGGGGTGCGCAGGATGGTGCGCGGCGCGAGGAGGGTTGCCATGACTCCACCGTCCCCGCGCGGGCGGGACGGCGGTAGCGAGCCGCCCGCTATGAGGACATAGCCTGGGCCTATGGCTCTCTCCCCGCACGTCCCGGAACTCGGCGCCCTGGAGCTGCTGCTCGCCGTGGCCCGGCTGGGCAGCGTCGGGCGGGCCGCCGCCGAACTGGGCGTCAGCCAGCCCGCCGCCAGCGCCCGGATCAAGGGCATGGAACGGCAGATCGGGGTGCCGCTGCTGGAGCGCTCGCCGCGCGGCTCCCGGCCCACCGAGGCGGGCCGGCTGGTGGTCGAGTGGGCCCGGCAGGTGGTCGAGGCCGCCCAGGCGCTGGACGCCGGGATCGACGCGCTGCGCGGCCGCCGGGACGCCCGGCTGCGGGTGGTGGCCAGCCTGACCGTCGCCGAGTACCTGATGCCGGGCTGGCTGCTGGCCCTGAACGAGGCCATCCCGGGCACCGCCGTCACGCTGCGCACCGCGAACTCGCACGACGTCGCCGCCCAGGTGCTGGCCGGCGAGGCCGACCTGGGCTTCGTCGAGGGCACCTCCACCCCGCCCGGCCTGTCCGGCGCGGTGGTGGCCGCCGACCGGCTGGTGGTGGTGGTCTCCCCCGAGCACCGCTGGGCCCGCCGCCGCACCCCGGTCACCGGCGCCGAACTGGCGGCCACCCCGCTGGTGCTGCGCGAGGTCGGCTCCGGCACCCGGGAGGTGCTGGAGGAGGCGCTGGCCCCGTACGGCGGCCCGGCCGCGCCCCGGCTGGAGCTGGCCTCCTCGACGGCGCTGAAGGCGGCCGCGATGACCGGCGCGGGCCCGGTCTGCCTGAGCGAGCTGGCGGTGACCGAGGAGCTGGCCACCCGCCGGCTGGTCGCCGTGCCGCTGGCCGGGCTGGAGCTGCAGCGCCCGCTGCGCGCGGTCTGGCCGGCCGGCCAGCGCCCGGCCGGGCCGGCCCGCGAGCTGCTGGGGCTGACCCGGGCGCCGGGGCCGGGCCGGGCCGTCCGGAGGGGCTGAGCGGAGCAGCCGGACCGTCCGCCCGAACGGGCTGAGCGGAAACCCTTCGTAAAACCTGAGCGGAATACGCTCAACTTAGTGCATGCTGTAATCAGCAGACTCGTACCAGTCCCGAGACGAGAGGGGTATGCCCGCAGTGGACGCCAGTAAGTTCACCAGCAAGACGCAGGAGGCCCTGTCCTCCGCCATCCGGCAGGCCAGCGCCGCGGGGAACCCGGACGTCAAGCCGGTGCACGTCCTGCTGGCCCTGCTCGACCAGCCGGAGGGCCTGGCCCGTCCGCTGCTGGAGGCCGTCGGGGCGGACGCGGGGCGGGTCGCCGCCGCCGCCCGCCAGCAGGCCGCCGCGCTCCCGGCCGCCCAGGGCTCCACGGTCGCCGCGCCGAACCTCGCGCGCGACACCCTGGCCGTGCTGGAGGAGGCCGGCCGGCGCGCCGCCGACCTGGACGACCAGTACGTCTCCACCGAGCACCTGCTGGTCGGCCTGGCCGCCGAGGGCGGGCAGGCCGCCGAGCCGCTCCGGCAGCAGGGCGCGACGGCGCAGGCGCTGCTGGCCGCGTTCAAGGAGGTCCGGGGCAGCGCCCGGGTCACCTCGCCGGACCCGGAAGGCACCTACAAGGCCCTGGAGAAGTACGGCTCCGACCTGACGCAGGCCGCGCGGGACGGCAAGCTCGACCCGGTGATCGGCCGCGACCAGGAGATCCGCCGGGTGGTGCAGGTGCTCTCCCGGCGGACCAAGAACAACCCGGTGCTGATCGGCGAGCCCGGCGTCGGCAAGACCGCGGTGGTCGAGGGCCTGGCTCAGCGGATCGTCGCGGGCGACGTGCCGGAGTCGCTGCGCGGCAAGCGCCTGGTCGCGCTCGACCTGGCGGCGATGGTCGCGGGCGCGAAGTTCCGCGGCGAGTTCGAGGAGCGGCTGAAGGCCGTCCTGAACGACATCAAGGCCTCCGACGGCCAGGTGGTCACCTTCATCGACGAGCTGCACACCATGGTCGGCGCGGGCGCCGGCGGCGACTCCTCGATGGACGCGGGCAACATGCTCAAGCCGATGCTGGCCCGCGGCGAGCTGCGCATGGTCGGCGCCACCACGCTGGACGAGTACCGCGAGCGGATCGAGAAGGACCCGGCCCTGGAGCGCCGCTTCCAGCAGGTGATGGTCGGCGAGCCCAGCGTCGAGGACACCATCGCGATCCTGCGCGGCCTCAAGGGCCGCTACGAGGCGCACCACAAGGTGGAGATCACCGACGCCGCGCTGGTCGCCGCGGCGACGCTGTCCAACCGGTACATCACCGCCCGCTTCCTGCCCGACAAGGCGATCGACCTGGTGGACGAGGCCGCCTCCCGGCTGCGGATGGAGATCGACTCCTCCCCGGTGGAGATCGACGAGCTGCAGCGCGCGGTCGACCGGCTGCGGATGGAGGAGCTGGCGCTGGAGAAGGAGTCCGACCCGGCCTCGGTCGAGCGGCTCGGCCGGCTCCGGCGCGACCTCGCGGACAAGCAGGAGCAGCTGAGCACCCTCAACGCCCGCTGGGAGCAGGAGAAGAAGTCGCTCAACCGGGTCGGCGAGCTCAAGGAGCGCCTGGACGACCTGCGCGGCAGCCTGGACCGCGCCCAGCGCGACGGCGACTTCGAGCGCGCCTCCAAGCTGATGTACGCCGAGATCCCGGCCGCCGAGCGGGAGTTGACCGAGGCGCAGGACCGCGCGGCGGACGAGCCGAACACCAGCATGGTCAAGGAGCAGGTCGGCCCGGACGACGTGGCGGACGTGGTCGCGTCCTGGACGGGCATCCCGGCCGGCCGGCTGCTGGAGGGCGAGAGCGCCAAGCTGCTGCGGATGGAGGAGGAGCTGGGCCGCCGCCTGATCGGCCAGCACGAGGCCGTCCGCGCCGTCTCCGACGCGGTGCGCCGCACCCGCTCCGGCATCGCCGACCCGGACCGCCCGACCGGCTCGTTCCTCTTCCTCGGCCCGACCGGCGTCGGCAAGACCGAGCTGGCCAAGGCCCTGGCGGACTTCCTCTTCGACGACGAGCGCGCCATGGTCCGGATCGACATGAGCGAGTACGGCGAGAAGCACTCGGTCTCCCGCCTGGTCGGCGCCCCGCCCGGGTACGTCGGCTACGAGGAGGGCGGCCAGCTCACCGAGGCGGTCCGCCGCCGCCCGTACAGCGTGGTCCTGCTGGACGAGGTGGAGAAGGCCCACCCCGAGGTGTTCGACGTGCTGCTCCAGGTGCTGGACGACGGCCGCCTCACCGACGGCCAGGGCCGCACGGTGGACTTCCGCAACGCCATCCTGATCCTCACCTCCAACCTCGGCTCCCAGTACCTGGTCAACCCGGCCACGCCCGAGGAGCGCAAGAAGGAGCTGGTGCTGGAGACGGTGCGGCAGTCCTTCAAGCCGGAGTTCCTGAACCGGCTGGACGACATCGTGGTGTTCGACCCGCTGGGCACCGAGGAGCTCAGCCGGATCGTCGACCTCCAGGTCGCCGCGCTGGCCCGCCGGCTGCACGAGCGCCGGCTCACCCTGGACGTCACCCCGGCCGCCCGGGACTGGCTCTCGCTCACCGGCTACGACCCGGCGTACGGCGCCCGGCCGCTGCGCCGGCTGGTGCAGTCCGCGATCGGCGACCAGCTGGCCAAGGAGATCCTCTCCGGCCGGGTGCACGACGGCGAGACGGTGGTGGTCGACCACGACGGTTCCTCCGACCGGCTCAGCGTCGGTCCGCGCGCCTCGCTGGAGAAGTGACGCCCCGTCGGTGGGCGGGGCCCCGCCCGGGCCCCGCCCACCGGCCCGCACCGGCCGCGCCGCGGTCGGCGGGGACATGATCACGCGGCGGAGTGCACCCTGTGCCGCGGGCCCCGAATGAGGCAGGATGGAGACCAGGAGAGGCGGCCCCCCATCGGCAGCCGACCGTGCACCGTGAAAGGGACATCCCCGTGAGCATCGACCCGTCGTCCATCCCGTCCTTCGGCCTGCCGCAGCCGCCGCAGGGCGGCGGCCAGCCCGGTGGCGCTCCGGCCGGGCCGCCGCCGGTGATCGTCCCGAACCAGGACCTGGTCGCCCAGCTGCTCGACCAGATGCAGCTCAAGCACGTGGTGGACGAGGAGGGCGACCTCACCGCCCCCTGGGAGAACTTCCGCGTCTACTACATGTTCCGCGGCGACCACAAGGAGCTGTTCGCGGTCCGCGCGTTCTACGACCGCCCGTTCCCGCTGGAGCAGAAGCCCGAGATCCTCGCCCTGATCGACGAGTGGAACCGCGAGACCCTGTGGCCCAAGGTCTACACCCACACCCACGACGACGGCGTGGTCCGGCTGATCGGTGAGTCCCAGATGATCGTCGGCAACGGCGTCAACCTGGAGTACTTCGTCGGCACCACCGCCAACTGGACCCAGGCCGCGGTCGGCTTCGAGCAGTGGATGGTCGAGCAGCTCGGCGACCAGGCCAAGGACGCCGACGGCGACGCCGCCCCCGAGGACGGCCCGGCCGACGAGGCCTGACCCCCTCCCCGCAGCGCCCCGGACGGGCCCGCCACCCCCACCCGGGCGGCGGGCCCGTCCGCACGACCGCCCACCCCCGCCGGGGGCCCGCCCCCGCGCACGCCTCCGGGAGGCCGCGATGGCCGTCGAGATCACCCTGCCGCTCGCCGAGGACCCCGCGGCGGCCCGGCTCGCCGGCCGGCTCGGGGAGATCGGCAACGACGCCTTCCTGCGGGCCGCCGTCCGCGAGCCGTACGCCGTCCACCACCGCTCCACCGACCGGCTGCTCGGCGACCCGGCGGCCCCGCCGGACGACTCCGCCGCCAGCCTGCTGCTGCGCGCGCTGCACCTGTGCTTCAGCGCGCACCTGCCGCTGAGCCTCTCCCCCGACGTGCTCTGGTACGCGGTGGTGCACGAGGTCGCCACGCACGTCCGGCTGAACAGCGACACCTACGCCGGGGTGTTCACCGACACCCCGGGCGAGCGGGGGACCATCACCGTCCGGGACGACGCGCTGACCGGCGGCGCCGACTGGCAGCGCTCGCTGCACCTGGTCGAGCAGCCGCTGCGGGAGCGGATCGGCGCGGACGTCGCGGACCTGTTCCGGCCCGCCTTCTCCACCACCGGGCCCGCCGACGCCTGCGCCGCCCTGGTCGCGCTGATGGACGTGGTCAGCCCGTACTACGACTTCCGCTGGGTCAGCCTGTGCGGCATCCCCCGGATCCGGCTGGAGGGCACCGCCGGGGACTGGCGGCTGCTGGCCGACCGGGTGCGCGGCCTGGAGGAGTGGTTCGAGGGCCTGCGGCCGTGGCTGCGCGGGCTGCGGCCGGTGCTGACGCAGCTCGCCGCCACCGCGGCGGGCGGGCCGGTCGACCGGGAGTTCTGGAGCTCGGTCTACAAGTGGAGGTCCTCCTCCGGCGGCTCGTCGGTCACCGGGTGGATCACCCGGTTCTTCGCCCACCGCTACGACGCCGCGGGCCCCGCCCCGGCCGTCGCCGACCGGATCGAGGACGGGCACTTCCCCGCCCACCTGTCCCTCGTCCCGTTCGAGTGGGAGCTGCTGGGCGTCCCGCACCGGATGGCCTTCGCCGGCGGCGTGCTGGGCGTCGAACGCGACGGCGAGTGGGCCCGGCCCCGGCTCGGCTTCGCCGTCCTGGAGCTCACCGCCCCGGCGCTGCCCGCCGACTGGACCCTCGACGACGTCCGGGCGGTCACCGGCCGCGCCGAGGTCTCCCTGCACCCGGGCGGCGAGGTGGCCGGCCGCACCGCCGAGGGCCGGCCGCTGCCGGTCACCCGCGCCCTGCTCTTCGGCGGCCCGGACGCCGGCGTCCGCCCCGCGCTGCTGGAGGCCGACGGGCTCTGGTACCCGGCCCACCACCTCTCCCCCGGGTTCGTGGCCGTCCGCCCCACCGGCACCGGCCTCGCCGAGGCCCTCCGGGCGCTCCCGGGCTGAGGGCCCTTGGCGTCCGCCGCGGGCCCCTGGATGATGGGGCCCGACCACCGTCTGTGAGGAGCCACCGATGAGCACCAGGCCGCTGCTGAACCGCCGGCTGGCAGGCATGGGGACCACGATCTTCGCCGAGATGTCCGCGCTGGCCGCCGCCACCGGCTCGATCAACCTCGGGCAGGGCTTCCCGGACACCGACGGGCCCGAGGAGGTCCGGGAGGCCGCCGTCCGGGCGCTGCGGGAGGGCCACGGCAACCAGTACCCGCCGGGGCCGGGCGTGCCCGAGCTGCGGCAGGCGGTCGCGGAGCACCAGGAGCGGTTCTACGGGCTGGCGTACGACCCGGACACCGAGGTGCTGGTGACCGCCGGGGCCACCGAGGCGATCGCCGCCGCCATGCTCGCGCTGCTGGAGCCGGGCGACGAGGTGATCGCCTTCGAGCCGTTCTACGACTCCTACGCCGCCTGCATCGCGATGGCGGGCGCCGTCCGCGTCCCGCTCACCCTGCGCGCCCCGGCCTTCCGGCCCGACCTGGACGAGCTGCGGGCGCTGATCACCCCGCGCACCCGGCTGCTGCTCATCAACACCCCGCACAACCCGACCGGCACCGTGCTCACCCCCGGGGAACTGGCCGGGATCGCCGAACTCGCCCTCGAACACGACCTGTTGGTGGTCACCGACGAGGTCTACGAGCACCTGGTCTTCACCGGCGCCCACCACCCGCTGGCCGCCCTGCCCGGCATGCGCGAACGCACCGTGGCGATCTCCTCGGCCGGCAAGACCTTCTCCTTCACCGGCTGGAAGGTCGGCTGGGTGACCGGCACGCCCGCCCTGGTCTCCGCCGTCCGCACCGCCAAGCAGTACCTCACCTACGTCTCGGCGGGCCCGTTCCAGTACGCCGTCGCCGAGGCCCTGCGGCTGCCCGACGGCTACTACGCGGACTTCCGCGCCGACCTGCACCGCAAGCGCGACCTGCTCGCCCGGGGGCTCGCCGCGGCCGGGTTCCGGGTCTTCGAGCCGCAGGGCACGTACTTCGTCACCACCGACATCACTCCGCTGGGCGAGAAGGACGGCATCGAGTTCTGCCGGGCCCTGCCCGAGCGCTGCGGGGTGGTGGCCATCCCGAACGCCGTCTTCTACGACGACGTCGAGGCCGGGCGCGCCCAGGTCCGGTTCGCCTTCTGCAAGCGGGTGGAGGTGCTCGAAGCGGCGGTCGAGAGGCTGTCCGGCCTGCGCGGGCGCTGAGGGCCGCGCCGGGCGGCGCTCCGGGTCCGCCCGCGGCCCCCGAGGTCGCCCCGGCGAGCTCAGGCCGGGGCGAGGGGCATCGCGTCGAAGCCGTCGAAGAGGTACGCGTAGAGCTGCCCGAGGTAGGCCGTCAGTTCCCGCTCGTCCGGGAACGGGACGTAGGTCAGCGCGTACCACTGGCCGACCGTCAGCGGGCGGTTCCTGACCAGGTGCAGCAGGCCGGCCCGGATCACCTCCCGGTAGTCCGGCCACGCCGCGTCGAAGGTCTCGCGCAGTTCGCCGAGGTCGTCGACGGCCTCCACTCCCAGTGCTCCGGCGCAGAAGTGCACGAAGCGGCGGTCCACCCCCGGTACGTCCAGACCCAGTTCGGCCAGGTCGACCTCGGTCGGGTCGATCCGCCCGCCGGGGTAGGGGTAGACCGTGGTGTTCCACAGGTCGTCCTCCTCCACCGGCCCGGCCGGGCCGGTGCCCGCGGCCGGGCGGTAGACGCCGTACAGCAGGCCGAGCGTCAGGAAGTCGGCGCGGACGTAGTTGATCTCCCCGTCGGGGCCGTAGGGCTCCTGCGGGTCGATGGCGAATGCCGTGGCCTTTCCCGCGCAGTTCAGGAAAGGACCGTAAACGGCCTCGAACGGCAGGATCGGGGAAAGGTCGTGGGTGGCCAGGGCCGTCGCGCGGAGCGCGTCCTCGGCCTGGACCAGTGATTCCTCGGAGTCGAAGCGGCTCGCCCACGGACCGGTGCGGGGCGGCAGCTCGTCACGGAGCGGCATGGGGACAGGACTCCTTCTTTCGGCCCGTCGGGGAGTCAGGGGGCGGGAGCGATCGGCGGTTCGGTGCGGTCACCGTAGAAATACGCGTGGACGTCCGCGAGGAATGCGTAGAGCTCGTCCTCCGACTGGAACGAGTACCGGGTGAGGCTCCACCACTCCTTGATCGACGCGGGCCGTCGTTCCAGGAGGTAGTCGAGGCTCGTGCGCAGCCGGGCCGCGTACGGGCTGCCGTCGCGCGCCGAATCGCGGTACACCGCGATGTCGTCGATCAGTTCCGGGTGGAAGGCGTTCCGGTAGAACTCGCGGAGCCGCTCGTCCTCGTGCCAGCCGGGAATCTCCCAAGCCGTCCAGCCCATCAGAATTCACCGCATTCCACTGGTGCCGCCACTTCGACCGCCGCCACTTCGACAGGACAGAATATCATAGCCCTTGCCCCCGGTGCCGGTTGTGCTTGAATGACGGTTCCGGGAAAATCGTGTGGAGTTTGTGGCCGCCATTCCCGTCCGGCTCGTAGACCGCCTTGATCTTGGCGTCCTTGAAATCGACGTCCCTGTAGTTGATCGCCCCGTCGTGGGCGATCGGATTCTCCGGGTCGATGTAGTAGCCGCGGAATTTCCCGGTGTGCCCGCCCGGCCCCCACGCCTCGTGCGGGGAGAACTCGACGACCTGGCGGTCGGTGCGGGTGGGGTCGAGCCTGGAACGGGCGTAGTGGTCCGCGTAGACGAAGGACTCCTCGTCCTTGAAGGCCGTGGAGTAGCTGTCGCACTTGTGCTTGTGCGGGGCGCCGCGGTCGCCGTCGTAGTAGAGGTCGGGCGGGGACAGCCTGGTCTTGGCGTCCGGACCGTGCAGCGGGTCGATCTTGTTGGTCGACTGGACGTAACCGGTCACCCTGTCCTTGGCCACGGTCTGCGCGTGGGCCGGGCCCTGCATGACGGGGGTGCCCAGGCGATCCTTGAGCTGCTGGTCCGTCACCTTCAGGTGGCGGCCCACGCCGTGGCCCTGGCCGTCGAGCTCGTCGACGCGCTCGCCGATCCGGCGGTGGTAGAGCTGGCGCAGCGGCTTCTTGCCCGGCACGGACTGCCCGGGTTCGAGCTTGACCTTCTCCTTGGAGAGCGAACTGCCCGCCTCCTTGAAGCCCTTCTGGACCGCCTTCTCGGCGTCGTCGAGGTTCTTCTTGGTGATCTCCAGGCCGCGGCCGATGGAGCGGTGGCCGCCGGCCATCGCCTTCGACATGTCGCTGATCATCGAGTCGATGACCGGGCGGACCGCCTTGTCCACGACCTGACCGAGCCTGCCGCGCCCGAGGACCCGGCCCCGGGTCCTGGCATCCAGGTCGCGCGAGTGCCGCTCCACCTGGTTCGCGTGCTCGTGGGCCCGCTTCGCGGCCTGCGCGAGCGCGTCCGGATCGGCCCTGAATCCCCTGCTCACTTGCCGCCTCCCGCGCCGAGCGCCGCCTCGACCCCGTGGAACACCAGACCGGAGACCGCCTTCTCGATGGCCGCCTGGAAGGGCTCGACCGCCATCGAGACCAGCTGTCCGACGACGACGTCCTCGATCTCCTGGATGATCGCGTTGACGATCCGCTTGCCCGCCTCGACGATCGCCGCCTCCGCGGCCGCGGCGATCCCGAAGGTGGCGACCGCCGCCGCCGCTGCCGCCGCCATCTCGGCGGCCATCGCCACCAGCTGGGCGATCACCACGCCCTTGGCGACGATCACGGCCTCGGCGGCGGCCTCCAGGGCCGTCGCCAGTACGCCGCAGCAGTCGATCAGCACGGTCATGTGCCCGGCCGAGGCCTGGCTCCAGCGGGTCAGCATGGCCTCGTAGCCCGCGCCCTCGTACGCGCCGCCGAGGTTCTTCAGCAGCACGTCCGTGTCGTCGTGGGACTCCGCCATCCCCTGGCCGAACTCCCGGACGTGCTGGGCCCATTCGCGCAGCTCGTCCTCGTCCACGTCGGGCCAGTTGAGCCCCATCAGGTCCATGATCCAGACGAGTTCCGACGGCAGGTCGATCGACAACGCCCAGCCCCCCCGTTCGAACAGACGCTTGTCCGTGCTCGGTGCCGCCACCGTAGACGCGCCTGCCTCCGGTTCGGTTCCGGCCCTCCCCGCCGTCCGGTGCGGGGGGCTCCCTCGGGGCGGGTGGTGCGGGAAGTGCACTACCGGCGTGCACGGCTTGCGATACCGGCGCAGTAGCGCACGGTGGGCAGAGTACAACCCGGGACCGATCACACCCAGTCGGGCACGGGCCCCAGAACGGTGAATGAGTGCCAAACATGGGTAAATCCCTGACGGACCCGGAGAATTCGTGCTTCTCTGCTGCTGAATCTCCAGCCGGAATCCTTCCTTCCACGGTCGGCAGCGCCCCGGATCGGACAGTCTGGAACAGCCTCAAGGATGAGGGCGGACTCCGGTCGCAGGGGGCGCGCACGGAGCTGAAACGCGGAGCCGAGCATGCTCACCACCCTGCAGACCTCCTACACGGACACCCGCGCCGGCGACCTGGCCTGGCAGCTGGGCGGCGAACCGCTGCCCGCGCTGGCCGTCCGCGACCTCAGACTCGACAGCGCCTGCGGTGCCCCGGGCGGCCTCCGGGGCACCCTCCAGCTGCGGCTGCTGGGCGCCTCGCACCAGGTGGTGCTGGCGGCCGGTCCGGGCGACTGCCTGGAGACGGTGGCCTGCCTGCCGGGCCGCCGCACCCCGCTGCCGGCCCGGGTCGCGGAGCAGGTGGCCGGCTGGGAGTACGAGTTCGCCGCCCGGATCGAGGAGCTGCCGCCGTACGTGTTCGAGGCCCGCGCCCAGGAGCTGCTGGCCCTGGTCGAGGGGCACCCGCGGGCGCTGGCGGGCGTCTTCCCCGGCGATCCGAGCGCGTTCACCGCCCTCGTCGCGCACTGCGAGGACCGCCGGGTGCACTGGCGGACGTGGCACGCCTACCCGCAGGAGGGCCGGCTGGTGTGCACCCGCTCCTCGCTCTCGCTGCCCGGCGACGGCCCGCTCGCGGCGGCGGGAGCGGCGACGGGAACGACGGCGGGTGCGCGGGTGGGAGCGGCGCAGGTCGGCTGGTGACCGGCCGTCAATCCGGCACCCCGCCCTGTCCCCCGGATGGGTGCAGCCATTCACCCGGGCTCTCGCCTAGCGTTCATTCATGATCAACCACCCGGTCGGACGACCCGCGCAGCCGGGTCCGGACGCCACCTCGCCGCCGACCCCGACCCCGCCCGCGGCCGACCCCCGGCCCGCCGCCCCCCGCGCCACGGGCCCCGGGGGCGCGGGCCCCGGGGGCGCGGTCCGGGCCGGCGGCGCCATACGGCCGGCGCTGGCCCCCCGTCCGGCCCGGGTCCTGGTGCTGCTGGCCGCGTTCGTCTGCGCGGCCTGCGGCCTGGTGTACGAACTCGAACTGGTCGCCCTCGGCGGCTACCTGCTGGGCGACTCGGTCACCCAGACCTCCGTGGTGCTGTCGGTGATGGTGTTCGCGATGGGCGTCGGCTCGCTGCTCGCCAAGGGCCTCACCCGCCGCCCGGCCACCTCCTTCGCCCTGGTCGAGTACGCGCTCTCCCTGGTCGGCGGCCTGTCCGCGCTCGCCCTGTACTGCGGCTGGGCCTGGCTGCACCAGCCGCGCGCCACCCTGGTGGCGCTGATCGCCACCACCGTGCTGATCGGTCTGCTGATCGGCGCGGAGATCCCGCTGCTGATGACGCTGATCCAGCGGATCCGGCAGGAGCACGCCGGCCGCGCCGTCGCCGACCTGTTCGCCGCCGACTACGTGGGCGCGCTGATCGGCGGCCTGGCCTTCCCGTTCGTCCTGCTGCCCGCGCTCGGCCAGGTCGCCGGGGCGCTGCTGACCGGCGCGGTGAACGCGGTGGCGGGCGCCGCCGTGGTGCTCTGGCTGTTCCGCGCCGAGCCCGCCCCGCGCACCCGGCTGCTGCTGTGGACCGGCTGCGGCCTGGTGCTCGCCCTGCTCGCGCTGGCCGCCGCCTGCACCGGGGCGATCGAGCGCGCCGCCCGGCACGCGCTGTACGGCGGCCCGATCCGGTTCGCCGCCCAGAGCCGCTACCAGGAGATCGTGCTGACCGGCGGCGCGGACGCCCCGCCCCGGGTGCCCGCGCAGCGCGCCGCGCCGCCGCTGGAGCTGTTCCTGGACGGCCGGCTGGCGGTCTGCGGCCCCGACGAGTACCGCGACCACGAGGCGCTGGTGCGCCCCGCGCTGGCCGCCGGGCCGAGCGGCCGGGTGCTGGTGCTGGGCGGCGACGGCCTGGCGCTGCGCGAGGTGCTGCGGCACCCGGCGGTGCGCAGCGTGCTGGTGGTGGAGCGGGACGCCGAGCTGCCCGCGCTGGCCCGCCGGGACGCCGCGTTCGCCGCGCTCACCGAGCACTCCTTCGACGACCCGCGGGTGCGGCTGGTGCAGGCCGAGCCGATGGGCTGGCTGCGCGGGTCCGCCGAGCGGTTCGACGTGATCGTCTCGGACCTGGACGGCGAGGCCGCGGGCGGCAAGTACCGCTCCCTGGAGTTCTTCGGCCTGGCCGCCGGGCGGCTGGCCCCCGGGGGCCGGCTGGCGGTCCGCGGCGGGGCGCCGGACGCCCCGGCCGGCGGGCTGTGGGCGGCCGAGTCCGGGCTGGCCGCGGCGGGCCTGTCGGCCGTCGCCTACCAGGCCGGCGCGCCGTCCGCCGAGGACTGCGGGGGGTCGGGCCCGGCGGCGGCCTTCCTGCTGGCCGCCCGGACCGCCCCCGCGCTGGGCCTGGCTCCGGACGCCCCGGCCCCGCGCTCGCTGACGGTGCCCGCGCTGCGGGCCGCCGAGGCCCGGCTGGCGGCCGGCCGCCCGTCCCCGCTGCCGCCGCCGCACACCCTGCTGGGGCCCTGAACCCGCCCGACCGGCCGGGGAGTTCGGCGCGCGCGCCGGGCGGCGGGGGCGGCCGGGGCCGGGGCGCGGTGCGTCCATTGGCAGGTTGGTCGGCCCGGCTTCGCGTGGAGGGCTCGGCACGGCGGCGGGCGGTCGGTAGGCTCGCCGGTATGGAGCATGAGGTTGTCGTCCCGCTGCCCGCCGAGGTGGTCCGGGAGGCGCTGCTGGACCGCGAGCTGGTGGCCCGCTGCGTGCCGGGGCTGAGCGCGGTCGCGTCGGCGTCCGCGCCCGCGGGGGCCGACAGCCGGCTCAGGGTCAGGGTCGCCGGGTCCACCGTCACCTTCGCCGGTCGGCTGACCGTGGACGGCTGGCGGGACGGCGCGCTCGCCCTGCGGCTGAGCGGCGAGGAGATCCGCGGCGCGGCCCCGGCGGCCGCCGGGCTGCGGATCACCCTGGCCGAGCGCCCCGGCGAGACCGCGATCCGCTTCGCCACCGAGCTGACCGCCTCCGGGCGGCTGGCCGGTTTCGAGGCCGAGGCGCTGGAGTCGACCGGCCGCCGACTGATCGACCGGGCGGTGGCGGCGCTGGTCGCCGAGCTGTCCGAACCCGCCGAGCCGGACGGCGACGAGGCGGACGGCGACCCGTCCGACGGCGCGACGGTGGTCTTCCTGGACGACCGCGAGCGCGGCCAGGACCTCGACGACGACCTCTCCGACCTGATCTCCTTCGACGACGCGGACGACCTGCCCGCCCCGGTGCCGGCCGCCTCCCGCCCCGAGCCCGGGTACGACCAGGAGGGCGCCCCGGTGCGGCGCAGCATCGTCGGCCGCTCCGCCGAGGAGGTCGACCACGCCCCGCCGCACGGCCGGTACGCGCCCGCCCCGCCGGCCCACAGCGCCCGGGCCCGGGCGGCCTCCCGCTGGGGCGGCGCCGAGCCGACGCTGCTGCCCGGCGCGGTCGGCGAGCGCAACGCGCTGCCGTGGATGATCGGCGGCGGGGTCGCGCTGATCGGCGGCGCGGTGGTGCTGGTCCGGGCCCTGCGGCGGCGCTGAGCGCCCCGGTGGGCACCCACTAAGCTGGCTGTCCATGAGCAACGACCGGGACGCCCTGCTGGCGCAGATCAAGGACAAGGCCGTCGTGCACGGCAAGGTCACCCTCTCCTCCGGCCGGGAGGCCGACTACTACGTCGACCTGCGCCGGATCACGCTGGACGCGGAGGCGGCGCCGCTGGTCGGCACGGTGATGCTGGACGCGGCGGCGGACCTGGAGTTCGACGCGGTGGGCGGCCTGACCCTGGGCGCCGACCCGGTGGCCGCGGCGATGCTGCACGCGGCGGCGGCCCGCGGCCGCAAGCTGGACGCGTTCGTGGTCCGCAAGGCGGGCAAGGCGCACGGCCTGCAGCGCCGGATCGAGGGCCCGGACGTGAAGGGCCGCCGGGTGCTGGCGGTGGAGGACACCTCGACCACCGGCGGCTCGGTGCTGACCGCCGTGGAGGCGCTGCGCGAGGCGGGCGCCGAGGTGGTCGGCGTCGCCGTGATCGTGGAGCGCGGCGCGGCCCCGGCGATCGCCGAGGCGGGCCTGCCGTACGTCACCGCGTACACCCTGGACGACCTGGGGCTGTGAGCCCCGTTCCGCGTTCCACGTGGAACAACGGCGAGGGCCCCGACCACCGGACGGTGATCGGGGCCCTCGCCGTTCGCCGGGGCGGTCGACCGGCCGTGGCCTCCGCGGGCCGACCGGCCGGCCGGTCGGGCCGGTCGCCGGGCTCAGTGCTTGCGGTGGCGGCCGGTGGGCACCGGCTCGTGCTCCGGCGCGACGGCGCCCGCGGCCGCCGCGGCCTTCTTCTTCTTCCGCTCGCGGATCACCTCGACGAAGATCGGCGAGACCGAGATCAGGATGATCAGCGCCATCGCCGGCAGCAGGTACTTGTCGATCACCGGGGCGAGCTGGTCGCCGGTGAAGTAGCCGATCAGCAGCATGGTCTCGGTCCACAGCACCGCGCCCACGACGTTCCAGACGAAGAAGGTCTTGGCGGGCATCTGCAGGGTGCCGGCGACCGGGTTGAGGAAGGTCCGCACGATCGGGATGAAGCGGGCCATCACCACGGCCTTGGCCGGGCCGAACTTCTCGAAGTACTCCTCCGCCTTCTCCACGTACTCGGGGCGCAGGATCTTCGAGTTCGGCTTGTCGAACATCCGCGGGCCGACCTTCCGGCCCAGCAGGTGTCCGAGCTGGGCGCCGACGACGGCGCAGATCGGCGCACCGACCAGCAGCAGGGCGATGTTCATCTGGGCGCCTTCGCCGAGCACCTTGTCGGCGGCGCTGGAGGCGGCGACACCGGCCAGGATGAGCAGCGAGTCACCGGGGAAGAAGAACCCGACCAGCAGGCCGGTCTCGGCGAAGATGATCGCCAGGATCCCGATGGCGCCGACGGAGGCGACGAGCGATTTGGCGTCAAGGACGTTGACGGCGAGCTGGATGTGTTCCACGCGCGCAGGATAGCCCGTACCGCTTTGCGAAGCCTTAACCGGCGGCCTCCGGAGCGGGGCGCGGGGGCGTCCGCCCGGTCGGCCGTCCCAAGTGGCGGGCCGCTGGGTGTGTCCCCGGGGGGAGTCTGGGAAGATGGCCGAGGTGTCCGGCCCGCGGTCGAGCTGCCACCCTCATCGCTCGTACCGCATCGATGTCGTGAACCACAGGCGTATCGAGCCTTCGGACAGCGTCGTCCGATCGCCCCACACCGACAGGAGCGGATTCGCATGCCCATCGCAACTCCCGAGGCCTACAACGAGATGCTCGACCGGGCCAAGGCGGGCAAGTTCGCCTACCCGGCCATCAACGTCACCTCGACGCAGACCCTGCACGCCGCCCTGCGCGGCTTCGCCGAGGCCGAGAGCGACGGCATCATCCAGATCTCCACGGGTGGTGCGGAGTTCCTGGGTGGCCAGTACAACAAGGACATGGTGACCGGCGCGGTCGCGCTGGCCGAGTTCGCGCACATCGTCGCGGCCAAGTACGACATCACCGTGGCGCTGCACACCGACCACTGCCCGAAGGACAAGCTGGACGGCTACGTCCGCCCGCTGATCGCGATCTCCGCCGAGCGGGTGGCCCGCGGCGACAACCCGCTGTTCCAGTCGCACATGTGGGACGGCTCGGCCGAGACCCTGGCCGACAACCTGGCCATCGGCCAGGAGCTGCTGGCCCAGGCCGCCGCCGCCAGGATCATCCTCGAGGTCGAGATCACCCCGACCGGCGGCGAGGAGGACGGCGTCTCGCACGAGATCAACGACGAGCTGTACACCACCGTCTCCGACGCGGTGCGCACCGCCGAGGCGCTCGGCCTGGGCGAGAAGGGCCGCTACCTGCTGGCCGCCTCGTTCGGCAACGTGCACGGCGTCTACAAGCCGGGCAACGTGGTGCTGCGTCCGGAGCTGCTCGCCGACCTGCAGGCCGAGATCGGCAAGCAGTACGGCAAGCAGGACCCGTTCGACTTCGTCTTCCACGGCGGCTCCGGCTCCACCGAGCAGGAGATCCTGACCGCGTTGGAGAACGGCGTCGTCAAGATGAACCTCGACACCGACACCCAGTACGCCTTCACCCGCCCCGTCGTGGACCACGTGTTCCGCAACTACGACGGCGTGCTGAAGGTCGACGGCGAGGTCGGCCGGAAGAACACCTACGACCCGCGCACCTGGGGCAAGCTGGCCGAGGCCGGCATGGCCCACCGCGTCACCGAGGCCGCGCAGCAGCTGCGCTCGGCCGGCAAGCGCATGAAGTGAGCGCGTGAAGTAAGGCGACCGGGCGCCCGCGCGTCCGGGCGCCCGCCGTCGGAGCCCCCGCCCCGTCCCCGTCCGCGGGGGGAGCGGGGGCTCCGCCGTTCCGGTCCGGTCCGCCCCGGTCACCCGGCCGGGTCCGGATGGCAGACTGGCACACCATGGAGATGCACAAGAACCTGCTCGACGGCCCCGAGCCGACCCTCCTGCCCGAGGAGGAGCAGCCCTACCGGATGCTCGCCGAGGAGTCGGCCTCGCCGACCCAGGTCGCCGCCGAGTACCCGGCGTTCTGCCTGGCCTGGGCGATGCTCGCGGACGACGCCTTCGCGGCCGGCCGGACGGTGGAGTCCTACGCCTACGCCCGCACCGGCTACCACCGCGGCCTCGACGCCCTGCGCCGCAGCGGCTGGCACGGCCACGGCCCCGTCCCGTGGGAGCACCGCGGCAACCGCGGCTTCCTGCGCTGCCTGGCGGCGCTCGCCCGGGCGGCCGGAGCGATCAAGGAGACCGAGGAGGAGGCCCGCTGCTGGCAGTTCCTGAAGGACAGCAGCGCCGAGGCGTACACCGTGCTCAAGCAGGAGCACTAGGCACCCGCACGTCGTCCGGACGGGCCGCCCCCACCGCGGGGGCGGCCCGTTCCCGTCCGGGGAGGGGAACGGCGCGCCTCGCGCTGAGCCGGCGGGGACGACGTGCCGGTACGTGTCGGTACGCGCCGGGGAGGGGGCGGGAGCGCCGCGCCCGGTCACGGCCGGATCGGGCCGGATCGGGACGGGGCCGGAACCAAGCGGCGCCATACCGCGTATGTAGACGGTACGGCACGGGTGTGCGAACGCACCGTCCGCGCCGCCCCGTCGTCGCCCCGAGGAAGCCGCCAGATGCGCGCAGCCCACCGAACGCCACGCCGCCGCGCCCGCCGCCGGCCGGCCCTCGCCCTGGGCTGCGCCACGGCCCTGGCCGTCCTGGGCACGGCCGGGTACGGCGCCCTGCGGCTGGACTTCCGGCACCACCCCGCCGACACCGCGACCACCCAGGCCCGGGCCGTCCCGCCGCCGGCCGCGTCCCCCGCCTCCCCCGCGCCGTCGGCTCCCCCACCCGCCGCCGACCCGCCCCCGGCCGACCCGCCCCCGGCCGGCGCGCCGCCGGGGATCGTCGTCCACGGCGGCGGCGCCTTCACCACGGCCACCGCCACCAGCGGCCGGGTCGGCACCGGGGCGACCCTGCGCCGCTACCGGGTGGAGGTCGAGGACGGCATCGGCATCGACCCGAACGCCGCCGCGGCCACCGTCCAGGCCATCCTGTCCGACCCGCGCGGCTGGACCGCCGACCGGCGCGACAGCTTCCAGCTGGTCTCCTCCGACAGCTACGACTTCACCGTGAAGATCGCCTCCCCCGACACCGCGGACGCGGTCTGCGCGACCGGCGGCCTCGACACCCGGGGCGAGGTGAACTGCGACGTCGGCAAGCAGGTGGTGGTCAACTCCAAGCGCTGGCTGACCGGTTCGCCGCAGTTCGACGGCGCCCTGGACGACTACCGGGCGCTGATCGTCAACCACGAGGTCGGCCACCGGATCGGCCACGGCCACCAGGCCTGCCCCGGCCCGGGCAAGCCCGCCCCCGCGATGATGCAGCAGATCTACGGCCTCAAGGGCTGCGTCGCCAACGCCTGGCCGTACGACGCCCGGGGCACCTACCTCGACGGCCCGCCCGCCCCCTGAACCCCGGCACCCCGCAGTGCCCCGCGGGTGGCTCACTAAGCTGGCGGCAGGAGGCCCGCCGGACCCGGTCGGCCCCCGCGACCCGATCGACCGGAGCACCATGACCACCGACCTCGCCCAGCGCCTGCTCGACCGCTTCGGACCGGACGGCCTGCACCGCCTCGACCCCGCCGCGCTCGCCGCCACCGCCGTCCCCGCCGGGGCGGCGGCGCTGCTCTCCGGCGCCGGCCTGCCGCTGCGGGTCGGGCCGTACTTCACCGCCGACCCCGGCCGTCCGCTCCGGCTCGCCGACTGGGCCCGCGCGGCCGGGCTGTCCGCGGCCGGGCGGCCCGAGGCGGACTGGGCGCGGCTGGGCAGCGACCGCGGCGCCGAGCTGTGCGTGGACGGCGAGGGCCGGGTCCGGGCGGTGTACCTGGCCTTCCGGGGGCCGTCCGTCCCGGTCGACGCCACCCTGGGCGCGTTCCTCGACAACCTGTGCACGCTGGAGGAGAACCTGCGGGCGCTGGCCGGGGCCGAGCGGCCGGACGAGGTCTTCCGGCTGTTCTCGGCGGCGGAGGGCCGGATGCGCGGCACCGACCTGCGCGCCTTCGAGAGCGACGAGCAGTGGTGGCCCCGGGTGCTGGAGGACGTCCGGCACACCCGGGGCGTGCCCGGCTCCGCGGCGTTCAAGGTGCGCGGGCCGGACGGCGAGCCGCGGGTCGTCACCGCCCACGGCTCGCTCGCCCGGCACGCCGAGGAGGAGCTGTGGGAGCGGCTGGCCGCGGCCGGGGTCGACCCGCGGGACGTGGTCGAGGTCTACACCGAGCTGCAGTCCTGCGTGCTGCCCGGCCACTACTGCGCGCTGTGGATGGCCCGGACGTTCCCGAACGCCGAGTTCACCCACAGCCACGACTACGGCGACACGGCGGCCGAACGCGAGGCGGGCGTCCGGGAGTTGGCCGCCGCGCTGGCCTAGGGCCCGTCTTCAGCCCAGCACCGGCAGGTAGCCGCTGAGGTCGCTGCGCTCGCCGCTGGCGGTGAGTGCGGTGTCGACGGCGTCGGCCCAGGCGGTCCGGCCGGTGGCGAGCCGGATCCAGGTCAGCGGGTCGGTCTCCACCACGTTCGGCGGGGTGCCCCGGGTGTGCCGGGGGCCCTCGACGGCCTGCACCACCGCGTACGGCGGGACGCGCAACTCGACGGCTCCGCCCGGCACCTGGACGGCGAAGGCGTCGGCGAGCAGCCGGGCCGCGGAGGCCAGCGCGAAGCGGTCGTGCGGGAAGGGGTCGAGGCCGAGGGCGGCGGCCAGGTCGTCGCCGTGCACCACGGTCTCGACCAGCCGGGTGACCAGGAAGTCGGCCAGGGCCATCGGCCCGAACCGCATCGGGATGACCAGGTCGGGCCGCCGCCCGTCCGCGCTGTCCAGGGCCTTCCACAACTCGCCGATCTGCCGGTCGAGTTCGCCGGACACCTGGGCGGCGTCGCCGGAGAACTGCTCGGCCACCAGCTCGACGGCGGTGGCGTTGACGGCGGTGGCTGCGGTCCTGGTCCGGGACGCCCAGTGCAGCGGGGTGATCGGGGCCTGCGGCGGCAGCGGGTCGTGCAGGTGCAGCGGCACCCAGCTGACCACCATGCCGAGGTGGGCGACGAGTTCGCGCACCCGCCACTCCCCCAGCCGGGTGGGCCGGGCGAGCTGTCCGTCGTCCAGGGCTCGGACGGCGGCGGAGATCGCGTCGAGCTGCCCGGTGAGCGCGGCACGCACCTTCACCGGGTCGTAGGTTCGGGTCTTCACGGTGGGCATGCCCCGCAGCGTACAAAACGCCGCGGGGCGGCCGGACCGGAAGCACCGGACCGGCCGCCCCGCGGGGTTGACGCGCCGTCAGGCGAGCAGCGCCTCGATGACGCCGGTGTGGGCGTCGCGCAGCTCGGCCAGGGTGACGGTGAACTGGCCCTGGACCTCCAGCGCCTCGCCGTCGACCACGCCGATCCGGGCGGCGGGCAGGCCGCGGGCGCCGCACATGTCGTTGAACCGGAGCTCCTCGCTGCGCGGGACGGCCACCACGGCGCGACCGGCGGACTCGGAGAACAGGAACACGAACGGGTCGACGCCCTCGGGGACGACGACGCGGGCGCCGTTGCCGCCCTTGAGGCAGCTCTCCACCAGGGCCTGCGCGAGGCCGCCGTCGGAGAGGTCGTGCGCGGCGTCGACCATGCCGTCGCGGGAGGCGGCGATCAGGATCTCGCCGAGCAGCCGCTCGCGCTCCAGGTCGACCTTGGGCGGCAGGCCGCCGAGGTGGCCGTGCACGACCTGCGACCAGGCGGAGCCGCCCAGTTCGTCGGCGGTGTCGCCGAGCAGGTAGAGCAGCTGGCCCTCCTCGGCGAAGCCGACCGGGGTGCGCCGGGTGACGTCGTCGATGACGCCGAGCACCGCGACCACCGGGGTCGGGTGGATGGCGACGTCGCCGGTCTGGTTGTACAGCGAGACGTTGCCGCCGGTGACGGGGGTGCCGAGCACCTGACAGGCGTCGGCCAGGCCGCGGGTGGCCTCGGCGAACTGCCACATCACGTCCGGGTCCTCGGGGGAGCCGAAGTTGAGGCAGTCGGAGACCGCGAGCGGCTTGGCGCCGCCGGCCGCGACGTTGCGGTACGCCTCGGCGAGGGCCAGCTGGGCGCCGGTGTACGGGTCCAGCTTGGCGTAGCGGCCGTTGCCGTCGGTGGCGACCGAGACGCCGAGGTTGGTCTCCTCGTCGATCCGGATCATGCCGGAGTCCTCGGGGGTGGCGAGCACCGTGTTGCCCAGCACGTAGCGGTCGTACTGGTCGGTGATCCACGCCTTGGACGCCTGGTTCGGCGAGCCGGCGACCTTGAGCAGCGCGTCCTTCAGCCCGGCGCCGTCGGTCGGGCGGGCGAGGCGCTCGGCGGTCGGGGCGTCGGCCTGGAGCGCGTCCTGCCAGGACGGGCGGGCGAACGGGCGGTGGTAGGTCGGGCCCTCGTGGGCGACGGTGCGCGGCGGCACGTCGACCACCAGCTCGCCGTGCCAGAAGATCTCCAGCCGCTCGCCGTCGGTCACCTCGCCGATGACGGTGGCGATGACGTCCCACTTCTCGCAGATCTCCAGGAAGCGGTCGACCTTGCCGGGCTCGACGATCGCGCACATGCGCTCCTGCGACTCGCTCATGAGGATCTCCTCCGGCGAGAGCGTGTGGTCGCGCAGCGGCACGGTGTCCAGCTCGATCCGCATGCCGCCGGTGCCGGCCGAGGCCAGCTCCGAGGTGGCGCAGGACAGGCCGGCGCCGCCGAGGTCCTGGATGCCCGCGACCAGGTCCTCCTTGAAGATCTCCAGGGTGCACTCGATGAGCAGCTTCTCCTGGAACGGGTCGCCGACCTGGACGGCGGGGCGCTTGGCCGGGCCGGTCGCGTCGAAGGTCTCCGAGGCGAGCACCGAGACGCCGCCGATGCCGTCGCCGCCGGTGCGGGCGCCGTACAGGATGACCTTGTTGCCGGGGCCGGACGCCTGCGCGAGGTGGATGTCCTCGTGCTTCATGACGCCCACGCAGAGCGCGTTGACCAGCGGGTTGCCCTGGTAGCAGGAGTCGAAGACGACCTCGCCGCCGATGTTCGGCAGGCCCAGGCAGTTGCCGTAGCCGCCGATGCCCGCGACGATCCCGGGCAGCACCCGGCGGGTGTCCGGGTGGTCGGCCGCGCCGAAGCGCAGCGGGTCCATCACGGCGACCGGGCGGGCGCCCATCGCCAGGATGTCGCGCACGATGCCGCCGATGCCGGTGGCCGCGCCCTGGTAGGGCTCGATGTACGACGGGTGGTTGTGCGACTCGACCTTGAAGGTGACCGCGTAGCCCTGGCCGACGTCCACGACGCCGGCGTTCTCGCCGATGCCGACCAGCATGGCGTCGTTCTCGGGGGCCTTCTCGCCGAACTGCTTGAGGTGGACCTTGGAGCTCTTGTACGAGCAGTGCTCCGACCACATCACCGAGTACATGGCGAGTTCGGCACCGGTCGGGCGGCGGCCCAGGATCTCCCGGATCCGCGCGTACTCGTCCTGCTTGAGGCCGAGTTCGGCCCAGGGCTGGTCCGCGTCCGGGGTCTGTTCGGCGTTCTTTACCGTGTCGAGGCTCATCAGGCGTTCACCAGCTGCTTCAGGACGGAAGTGAAGAAGCCCAGGCCCTCGGTGGTCGGGCCGGTGAGCGGCTCCACGGCGTGCTCCGGGTGCGGCATCAGGCCGACGACATTGCCGGCCGCGTTGGTGATGCCGGCGATGTCGCGGTACGAACCGTTCGGGTTGACGTCCAGGTAACGGGCCACGATCCGGCCCTCCGCCTCCAGTTCGTCGAGGACGTGCCCGTCGGCGACGAACCGGCCCTCGCCGTTCTTCAGCGGAACGACGATTTCCTGGCCGGCCGAGTAATCCCGGGTCCAGGCGGTGTCGGCGTTCTCGATGCGGAGCTTCTGGTCGCGGCAGATGAAGTGCAGCGAGTCGTTCCGGGTGAGCGCGCCGGGCAGCAGGTGCGATTCGCACAGCACCTGGAAGCCGTTGCAGATACCGAGGACCGGCATTCCGAGCTTCGCCTGCTCGATGACGGTGTCCATCACCGGCGAGAAGCGGGAGATGGCGCCGCAGCGCAGATAGTCGCCGTAAGAGAATCCGCCGGGCAGGACGACGGCGTCGACCTGGTGGAGATCCTTGTCACGGTGCCAGAGGGCGACCGGCTCGGCGCCGGCCAGCCGGACCGCGCGCTGGGCGTCGCGGTCGTCGAGGGAGCCGGGGAAAGTGACGACGCCGACACGGGTGGTCACTTGGCGTCCCCGTCCTCGATCCGGACGGTGAAGTCCTCGATCACGGTGTTGGCGAGGAAGGTCTCGGCGGCCTCGCGGATGCGGGCGAGCGCGGCGTCGTCGACCGGCCCCTCCAGCTCCAACTCGAAACGCTTGCCCTGGCGGACGTCGGCGATCCCGGCGAACCCGAGACGCGGCAGTGCACGCTGCACCGCCTGGCCCTGGGGGTCGAGGATCTCCGGCTTGAGCATGACGTCGACTACGACGCGTGCCACTGGCACTCCCGGTGGTGATTGCGTGAAGGCGGGGGAACTCCAGACTACCTGGGCTGCGGGGCCCTCTTGCGGGCCACCAGCGGCAACGCGCGTAGACCCACACCCCTTACGCCCCAAGGGCAACCGGCCCCGGGCGGCTCCGGCGCGCACCCGATTTCGCCGGTTTAATCCCGTCTCCGGCGGGCGGGTATCCGCTCCGGAGGGAAGCACGTGAATATCCAGAAAAAAGGAATCCCCAACTCTACGATTTCACCGGCCTTCGGGTGCAGAATAGGGCGACCGGCAGCCGAACGCGCCGCATCTCGGCGTGGGCTCCCCTGCCCGCCGGCGGATGCTGCGATCCCGGCCCAGCGGACCGGCGGGGCATCCGAGACCCCCGACGGCCGAATTGCCCGAGAGGATTGACACCCATGGCTCAGCGTGTAGTCGTCACGCTCTCCGACGATCTGGACGGCGGCACCGCCGCGGAAACCGTTCACTTCGGCGTGGACGGGAAGTCGTACGAGATCGACCTGTCCGCCGACAACGCGGAAAAGCTCCGGGAGGCCCTCGCCCCGTTCGTCGCCGCCGGTCGCCGGCAGAGCCGCAGCGGAAAGTCCTTCCGCCGCACCGCGCTCACCCCGGACCCGGCCGCCGTGCGCGCCTGGGCCCAGTCGAACGGGCACGAGCTGCCCGCCCGCGGCCGCATCCCGAAGCACGTCTACGAGGCGTTCGCCGAGAGCAACTGACCGTCGCCACGGGCCCGTTCCGGGCCCGCCGGCCTTCCCCGGCCGCACCGCCGGGGAAGGGTGGGGCGAGCAGGCCGATTGATGTTGTAGAGTATTTCTCGTCGCCGCAACCGGGGGAACCCGAGCGGGGCGGCCGGTGCCCAGGCACCGTGCGGACGTGGCTCAGTTGGTAGAGCATCACCTTGCCAAGGTGAGGGTCGCGAGTTCGAATCTCGTCGTCCGCTCGCAGTCAGCGTGAACAGACTGGTGCAGTAACGTGCGGTACAACTCCATATCCTGCGGACGTGGCTCAGTTGGTAGAGCATCACCTTGCCAAGGTGAGGGTCGCGAGTTCGAATCTCGTCGTCCGCTCCGGTTCCGAAGGCCCCCCTCCACCGAGGGGGGCCTTCGGCGTTCCCCGTCCCTGCCCCCGCTCTCGCCCCTGCCCCCGCTCTCGCTCTCGCTCTCGCTCTCGCGGGCACCCTGACATTTGTCACCGCCGACCCGTGCGGACGCACCGGCGCGCGGTGACGGCCCGCACTACTGCCCGGCCCCGGCCGCCGGGAGGCTGGAGCCATGACCGACACCAGCCGTCCCCGCCCCGCCGTCGAGGCCCGCGGGCTGCACCGCCGCTACGGACCGTCCGGCCCGGCCGGGTTCGAGGCCGTCCGCGGCCTGGACCTCGACGTCGCCCCCGGCGAGCTGTTCGCCCTGCTGGGCACCAACGGCGCGGGCAAGACCTCCACCCTGGAGGTGCTGGAGGGCCTGGCCGCACCCAGCGGCGGCGAGGTCCGGGTGCTCGGCCTGGACCCGCTGCGCGAGCGGGCCGCGCTGCGCCCGCGGATCGGCGTCATGCTCCAGGAGGGCGGCTTCCCCGGCGAACTGACCGTCGCCGAGACCGGCCGCTGCTGGGCCGGGCTGACCACCGGCGCCCGCGCCGTCGACGAGGCGCTCGACCTGGTCGGCCTGCTGCCCCGGCGCGCGGTGCGGGTCAAGCAGCTGTCCGGCGGCGAGCGCCGCCGGCTGGACCTGGCGACGGCCCTGCTCGGCCGCCCCGAGGTGCTGTTCCTGGACGAGCCGTCCACCGGGCTGGACCCGGAGGCCCGGGCCGCGGTGTGGCGGCTGATCCGTCAACTGCGGGCGGACGGCACCACGGTGGTGCTCACCACGCACTACCTGGAGGAGGCCGAGGAGCTCGCCGACCGGCTGGCGATCATGCACCACGGCCGGGTGGTCACCGGCGGCACGGTCGCCGAGGTGCTGGCCGCCCACCCGGCCCGGATCAGCTTCGAACTCCCCGAGCGCACCGGCCCGCACGCCTCGCTCGACCTGCCGGTCCTGCCCGGCGCGCGGCCGGAACTCGACGGCCGCCGGGTGCTGCTGCGCACCCCCGACCTCCAGGGCACCCTGACCGAGCTGCTCGGCTGGGCCGCCCGCCACCGGGTCGAGCTGGCCCGGCTGGACGCCCGCAGCGCCTCGTTGGAGGAGGCGTTCCTCGCCGTCGCCGCGTCCGGCGACCCCGCCCCCGCCGCTGCCCCCGCCCGCCCCGAGACCGCCGGACGTGCCGCATGACCACCGCCGCCCCCACTCCCGCCGCCCCCGCCGGGCGCACCGGCCCCACCGGCCCCGCCGCCGCCCGCCGCTCCCCCGCCGCCCGGCTGCTCGCCCTCGGCCGGGCCGAGGTCACCCTGCTGAGCCGCAACCGCACCGCCCTGTTCATGGCCCTGGTGCTGCCGCTGGTCCTGGTCGGCTCGCTCCGCTCGGCGCTGCGGGCCGCCGCCGAGCGCACCGGCGGGCTGGACGTGAACGCCAACCTGGTGACCAGCTCGATGGGCGTCGTCCTGCTGATCGTCGTCTACTGCAACCTGACCACCGCGTACACCGCCCGCCGCACCGACCTGGTGCTGAAGCGGCTGCGCACCGGCGAGGCCGCCGACGCCGAGATCCTGCTCGGCACCGCGCTCCCCTCGGTCGGGCTGGCCCTGCTCCAGTGCCTGCTGCTGGCCGTCGGCGGCGCGGCCGCGCTGCACCTGCGCGCCCCTGCGAACCCGCCGCTGGTGCTGCTCGGACTGGTCCTGTCCGCGGCCCTGCTGACCGCCCTGGCGGCGCTGTCCAGCGCGGTGACCAGGAGCGTGGAGACGGCCGGCCTCACCACCCTGCCGCTGCTGCTGCTGGCGCAGCTCGGCTCCGGCCTGCTGATCCCGCTGGAGTCGCTGCCGGACGGGCTGGCGGACGCCTGCCGCCTGCTGCCGACCACCCCGGCCCTGCAACTGGTCCGGATCGGCTGGTTCGGCACCGACGGCACCGGCCCGTCCGAGGGCTTCCTCGGCAGCTGGGGCCCGGCCGCGCCGCCGCTGCTGCTCGCCCTGGTCTGGACTTCCGCCGCGGTCCGGGCGGCCGGGCGCTGGTTCCGCTGGGAGCCGCGCCGCTAGATTCTCCGGAGCCGTCGAGAAACGAGGAACCGAGCCGTGCGGGTCAGCCGACCACGACCGGTCCGCCGCTGGCGGGCCCTGTCCAAGCCGCAGCGCACCGAGCTGTACATGCGCTGGTCGCTGTACGCGGTGGCGGTGCTGCAGGTGTTCGCGGTGTACGGCCTGCTGGGCAGCGCGTACGGGCAGCGGCGGGCCTCGGCCGTCGAGCTGCGGGTCGAGGTGCCGGGCACGCTGCTGGCGGCGGCGCTGAACGTGGTGCTGGTGCGCACCGGGCTGCCCGCCTACCTGGGCCGCCGCCCGCACCCGTACGGCTGGGCGGCGGTGTCGGGCGCGGTGTCGGCGGCGCTGTCGGCGGCGGCCCTGCTGCTCGGGCCGCGCCCGCTGGACGGGGCGGAGACGTCCACGCCGGTGGCGGTCGTGACGATGACCTTCTGGATCGCCACCGCGCTCCTGGCCCTGCCGGTGCTCCGGGCGGTGGCGGCGGCGGTGGCCGGCCTGGCGGCAGTGGCGGTGGTGCTGCTGGCGGCGGGCGAGCCCGCCGGGTTCGTGCTGGGGGTGCTGCTCGGCTGCCTGATCGGCTCGACGATGGCCGGGGCCACCGCCCGCGGCTCGGCGTGGACCGCGAAGGTGGTCTGGGAGCTGGACGGGGCCCGGGAGACCCAGGCCCGGCTGGCGGTGGCCGAGGAGCGGCTGCGCTTCTCCCGGGACCTGCACGACGTGCTGGGCCGCAACCTGGCCACCATCGCGCTGAAGAGCGAGCTGGCGGTGCAGCTGGCCCGCCGTCAGCGCCCGGAGGCGGTGGACCAGATGACCGAGGTGCAGCGGATCGCGCAGGACTCGCAGCGCGAGGTCCGCGAGGTGGTGCGCGGCTACCGCACCGTCGAGCTGCACACCGAACTGGCCGGCGCCGCCTCGGTGCTGCGGGCGGCGAACGTCGACTGCCGCACCGAGCTGTCCGGCGCGGACGGCCTGCCCGCCGGGGCGCAGTCGGTGCTGGGCTGGGTGGTGCGGGAGGCGGCGACCAACGTGCTGCGGCACTCGGAGGCCGCGAACTGCCGCTTCCGGCTGCGGGTCTCCGGCGGGACGGCGCTGCTGGAGGTGGAGAACGACGGCGTGCCGGCCGTCCCGCCGCCGCGCGCGGAGGGCGCGGGCAGCGGGCTGCGCGGCCTGGGCGAGCGGCTGGCCGCGCACGGCGGCACCCTGACCGCGGCCGGCAGCGGCCCGGGGCGGTTCCGACTGACCGCCGAACTACCGACCACAGCGAGGGGATCCACGTCATGACCGGTCCGGTGCGGGTGCTGCTCGCGGACGACGAGCACCTGATCCGCGGCGCGCTGGCCGCGCTGCTCGCCCTGGAGGACGACCTGACGGTGGTCGCGGAGGCGGCGTCCGGCCCGGAGGCGCTGGCGATGGCCGCCGCGCACCGCCCGGACGTGGCGGTGCTGGACCTCCAGATGCCGGGCCTGGACGGCCTGGAGGTGGCGGCCGAGCTGCGCCACCGGCTGCCGGAGTGCCGGGTGATGATCGTGACCGGGCACGGCCGCCCCGGGTACCTGAAGCGGGCCCTGGAGGTCGGGGTGCGCGGCTTCCTGCCCAAGACCGTCTCGGCCTCCGATCTGGCCGGCATCATCCGCACCGTCCGGGCGGGCGGCCGCTACGTGGACCCGGAGCTGGCCGCGGAGGCGATCAGCGCGGGCGACTCCCCGCTGACCCCGCGCGAGACGGACGTGCTGGAGCTGGCCGCGGACGGCTCCCCGGTCGCCGAGATCGCCGAGCGGGCCGGGCTCTCCCCCGGCACGGTGCGCAACTACCTCTCCTCGGCCGCGGGCAAGCTCGGCGCGGAGAACCGGCACGCGGCGGTCCGGATCGCCCGCGAGCACGGCTGGCTGTAGGGAGCCCCGGGAGGGGACCCCTACAGCCGGCCGCGGCGGCGAGTCACTTCCAGTCGAGGCCGGTGAGCTTCTCGTACGCGTCGAGGTAGCGCTGCCGGGTGTGCGCGACGACCTCGTCGGGGAGCCGGGGCGGCGGGTTCTCGCTCCGGCGGTCCCAGCCGGAGGCGGGGGAGGTCAGCCAGTCGCGGATGATCTGCTTGTCGAAGGACGGCTGGTCCTGGCCGGGCCGCCACGCGTCGGCGGGCCAGAAGCGCGAGGAGTCGGGGGTGAGCACCTCGTCGCCGATCACCAACTCGCCGTCCAGCAGGCCGAATTCGAACTTGGTGTCGGCGAGGATCAGGCCGCGCTCGCGGGCGATGTCGCGGGCCCGGGAGTACACCGCGAGGGTGGTCTGGCGCAGGGTGGCGGCGAGTTCGGCGCCGATCCGGCGGGCGGTCTCCTCGTAGGAGACGTTCTCGTCGTGCTCGCCGACCTCGGCCTTGAGGGCGGGGGTGTAGATCGGGCCGGGCAGCTCGGAGCCGTTCTCCAGGCCCGCGGGCAGGCCGATGCCGCACACCGTCTGGTCGGCCCGGTACTCCTCCAGCCCGGAGCCGGCCAGGTAGCCGCGGGCGACGCACTCCACCGGCACCATGTCGAGGCTGCGGCAGACCAGGGTGCGCCCGGCCCAGTCGGCGGGGGCGCCTTCGGGCAGCTCGGTGGAGACGACGTGGTTGGGGACGATGTCGGCGATCCGCTCGAACCACCACAGCGAGAGCTGGGTGAGGACGCGGCCCTTGTCGGGGATCTCGTTGGGCAGCACCCAGTCGTACGCGGAGGTCCGGTCGCTGGCCACCATCACCAGGTTGCCGCTGCCGTCCCGGTACAGGTCGCGCACCTTGCCGGTGTGCAGGTGGACCAGGCCGGGCACCTGGACCGGCTCGGGCTTGGTGACGAATCCGCTCACGCTCAGTCAGTCCTCACAGCTGGGGGGCTCTGCGGGCGAGTCTTTCACGCCGGTGCGGTCAGGAGTCGGTTCGCCCCTCCTTGCAGAGGTGGTCCAGCAGGTTGGCGGTGGCCCGCTGGATCCGCTCGTCGGTGTGGCCGGGCCGGTCCAGCGCGGGCGACCAGGCGAACGTCCCGGCGGCGAACACGTACGCGCCGCTGGGCGCCCGGTACAGCGAGGTCTCCTGGTGGGTGGCCCGCCCGGCGGCGTCCCGGTACGGGGAGTGGGCGAGCAGGACGCGTTCGGTGTGGGCGGGCAGCGGGACCTTCGGGTAGTAGCGGTCGGCCTCCCCGGCGACCAGGTCGGGCAGTTCGTCGCCGTCCGCCAGCCCGGTGCCCTGCCACAGCCAGTGACCGGTGTTGCGGGCCACCAGCGGCACCGGCGCGGGCACGCTGCCCGCGTACTGGATGCCCAGCAGGTGCTGCTCGGGCTCCCCGGCGTCCCGCCACAGCGCGGACGCCGCGCCCGGCACCCCGGCGGCGGGGTGGTCGGCGGCGACCCGCTGGCGCTTGCGGCAGTTCAGCAGCCGGGACGGTTCGCCGTTCGGCCCGGCCGACAGCTCGACCCGCCAGTACACGGCGTTCGCGGACAGGAAGACCAGCGAGGTGCCGCCGTCCCGGGCCCGCTCGGCGGCCCGCCGCATCGGCTCCGACCAGTACTCGTCGTGCCCGGGGAAGACCAGCGCCTTGTAGCGGGAGGCGTCCACCAGCCCGGCGTGCAGGTCGGTGGCGGTGGCGTAGCCCAGGTCGTAGCCGTAGCGCTCGGCCCAGCGGATGAAGTCGTAGGCGTGCCCGACGTGCAGCGGCAGCCCGGCCCCGGCGTGCGGCCGGTCGAAGGAGACCGTGACGGCCGCCTCGGCCTCCCCCACCAGGTGCCCGGCGCCGTCCCAGGCGTGGTAGAGGCTGGCCCCCAGGTGCCCGTCCTCGGGGAACAGGTTGTACGCCTGCCAGGTCACGTCGGGCAGCACCAGCAGCAGGTCGGCGGGGGCGAAGTCCCGTACGGTGAACGGGATGTGGCTGCGGTGGCCGCCGTCGGCGGTGGTCAGCACGGCGACGTACGCGCCGGAGCGCCAGTCGGCCGGGACCTGCAGCCGCCAGGACTGCCACCAGTGGTGGCAGGAGACGGTGCGGTCGGCGACCATCGGCGCGGGCTGGGCCAGGCCGGCGATCAGCGGGCTGGAGTACACCTGGCGGGCGCCGTCCCCCGCGTCGTGGCCGATCCGGTAGACGTCGACCTGGAACTCCTGCGGCGGGTTGACCGTCACCCGGAAGTCCACCGCGCCGCCGGGGCGCGCGGTGCCCGCCGAGGCGAAGCCCTTGATCTGCCGGCGCACGTCGTCCGCGTTGCGCGGGCCGCTGACCGCCGGGCGGGGCCGGGCCGGACCGTCCACCGGCCGCTGCCCGGGGGCGTCCACGCTCACGTACCAGGGGACCACGCCCTCGCCGTCGGCCAGGTAGTGGTCGGGGCTGCGCAGCCAGGGCAGCGGGCCCTGCCCGAACGGGTCGGACACCCCGTGCGCCAGCGTGCCGGACTCCCACCGGCGGTTGGATTCCGTCCCCACACGCCCTCCCCACCCCTTCGCCCATCCACCGAGGGTTTGGCAATTGCCATGCGGATGTGCGTGCGGACCAGCACACCACAGTTGGACGGCGAAGCGTCACCCCACCGTAGCAATTGGTACGGATGAAACCGGGTTTCCCGGGACACTCCCGAACCGTCCCGGTTCAGCCCGAAAGTCGTACCGGTCGTTCCAGTCGGACACCGGCCCGCTCCAGCCAGGCGCGCAGCGGACCGTCCTGCCCGTCCTCGACCGCGCGGGCCACCGCGGGGGCCAGCTCCGCCCGGGGTGCGGCCGGGCAGACCAGGACCGGTCCGTCCAGCCAGTCCAGGCCGGGGGTGGCGGTGCCCGCGTCCACCGCGGCGCAGCAGACGGTAGCGGTCAGGTGCTCGACCAGCAGGTCCCGGCCGCTGCGCACGGGGGGCAGCGGGGGCGCGACCCGGGCGGCGCGCGCCACCTGGCCGGCCAGCGCGGCGGCCAGTTCCTCGGCCTCGCCGGCGGCCAGCCGGGCCAGCAGCTTGTCCAGCGCCGGGCCGGTCTGCGGGCGGTCCTCGCCGAGCGCGGCCTGGAGCGCGGCGGCCTGGGCGCGCCAGCCCCGGTCGACGACCTGCCGCGGGTAGTCCGCCCAGTCGAGCGGCTGCCAGCCGTCGGCCGGCTCCTCGTGCAGCAGTTCGGCGGCCAGCCGGGAGACCCGGGTGTCGACCAGGCCGGGCTCCTCCAGCAGGTCGCAGGCGGGGCGGTCGCCGAGCCGGTTGCCGTAGTCGTCGGCCAGCCGGTCCCGGCGGGAGAGTTCGGTGAGCGCGGAGACCACGCCGGCGTTCAGGTGCGCGGGGTGCAGGCCGAGCCGCCAGGCGGGCAGCGCGACCCGGGTGAGCAGCCGGTCCCAGCCCGCGTAGGCCAGGCCGACCTGGGCCTGGGCGGCGATCCGCGGCCCGTAGTCGACGGCCCGGGCCCGCTCGGAGGCCCAGGCGGCCGCGGCGTGCTCCAGTTCGGCGGAGTGCTCGCGGCAGGCGCCCAGCAGCCGGCGGTCGACCGGGCCGGTCAGTGCGGCGGGGCCGCGGCGGCGCTCGCCCAGCGCGGCGTCCAGGGTGCGCAGCCAGCGGCGGGCGGCGGCGATGTCGGGGTCGGCCGCCGCGGCGGTGCCGGCCACCACGGGGGCCAGCAGGGCGCGCAGTTCGGCGGCCCGCATCCACCACAGGAAGGGGGAGCCGATCACCAGCACCGGTGCGGCGGGGCCGGTGCCGCGGCCGGGCCGGCCGGCCGGGTGCGGCTCCTCCAGCCAACTGTCGCAGTCGGGGGTGAGCGCGATCGCGGCGGGCGCCGGGACGTCCAGCCGCTCGGCGAGCTCCTCGATCAGCCGGTACAGCTCGGGGGCGTCCGCCCGGGCCAGCGGCACCGCGGGGGTGACCGGTGGGACGGCCCGGCGGTGCGCCGCGGCGACCAGCGCGGCCAGCCCCAGGGTCAGCGCGGCGACCGCGCAGACCGCCCAGCGGATGCCGTCCCAGAGCGGGGCGTCCGGCGACCCGGGGGCGCCTATCCGTCCGGTGAACCGCCCGGCCAACAGCACCACCGCGCAGGCGGCGGGCAGCGCGGCGGCGGCCACGGCCCGTCCGCGCAGACGCAGGACGGCCTGGGCTCGTGCGCGTGCGGTGTCCACTGCAGCCATCGCCGCGGCACCCCCTTCGCAGCCGACTCGACTCGATCAATTCCGGTACGGGAAGCGGCGGATGCCGAACCCGGTGGTGCGACTCGCGTGGCGCTCTCCTGCCAGTCTCGACGCCCCGGTGCGGGCGGGTGTTCCGGAAGTCCGGCGATTCCACCCGTCCTGGTGACACCGTGTCGGGGCGCGCCACCGCTCCCAGCATCCCCCCGGCGCGTCGGCGCGACGAGCCGCGTCCGCGCCGGTGCCCCCGCCCCGGCGCGATGCAGCGCACCCTAAGGCCCGCGCTCGCGCCCCGTCAGCAGGATGCCCGCGCCATCACCCGAAGGGCTGGTTTTCCGGTCACGGTGCTGACCGCGACGACCTCGGGAAACGCCGCGGGGCGCTGCGTCCGGACGGGTCGGTCCGGGCGCAGCGCCCCGCGGGCGGGTCCGGCCGCCGGGCGGCTGCCGGGATGGCGGCCGGGATGGCGGCCGGGATGGCGGCCGAAAGGATGCCGGGCGGCTACCGGGCGGCCTCGGCGGCGATGTCGGTGCGGTGCTGGGCGCCCTTGAAGGAGATCTCGGCGACGCCCGCGTACGCCTTGGCCCGGGCCTCGGCGAGGTCCGCGCCGACGGCGGTCACCGACAGCACCCGGCCGCCCGCGGTCAGCACCTCGCCGGCCGGGCCGGACCTGGTGCCGGCGTGCAGCACGAACGCGTCGCCGCCGGCCTCCGCCGCCGCCAGGCCCTCGATCGCGTCGCCGGTGCGCGGGCTCGCCGGGTAGCCCTCGGAGGCCATCACCACGGTGACCGCGGCCTCCTCGGACCAGCGCAGCGGCTCCAGCTCGCCGAGCGTGCCGTTGGCGGCGGCGAGCAGCACGCCGGCCAGCGGGGTGCGCAGCCGGGCCAGCACGACCTGGGTCTCCGGGTCGCCGAAGCGGGCGTTGAACTCGATCACCCGGGTGCCGCGCGAGGTCAGCGCCAGGCCCGCGTACAGCAGGCCGGAGAACGGGGTGCCGCGGTGGCGCAGCGCGTCCACGGTGGGCTGCAGGACGGTGTCCAGCACCTCCTGGACCAGGCCCTCGGGGGCCCACGGCAGCGGCGAGTAGGCGCCCATGCCACCGGTGTTGGGGCCCCGGTCGCCGTCCAGCGCGCGCTTGAAGTCCTGCGCGGGGACCAGCGGGAGCACCGTGGTGCCGTCGGTGATCGCGAACAGCGACACCTCGGGGCCGTCCAGGTACTCCTCGATGACGACCCGATCGCAGGCCGCGGCGTGCTCCAGCGCGGCGGCGCGGTCCTCGGTGACCACGACGCCCTTGCCGGCCGCCAGGCCGTCGTCCTTCACCACGTACGGGGCGCCGAAGGCGTCGAGCGCCGCGGCGGCCTCCTCCGGGGTGGTGCAGACGTAGGAGCGCGCGGTGGGGACGCCGGCCGCGGCCATCACGTCCTTGGCGAACGCCTTGGAGCCCTCCAGCTGGGCGGCCTCCTTGCCGGGGCCGAACACCGGGATGCCGGCCGCCCGCAGCGGCTCGGCGACGCCGGCCACCAGCGGGGCCTCCGGGCCGACGACCACCAGGTCGGCGCCCAGCTCCCGGGCGAGCGCGGTGACCGCGGCGCCGTCCAGCTGGTCGACCGGGTGCACCGCGGCGACCCGCGCGATCCCGGCGTTGCCCGGGGCGCAGTGCAGCTCGGAGACAGCCGGGTCTTGGGACAGTGAGCGGCACAGGGCGTGTTCGCGGGCGCCGGTTCCGATGACGAGGACCTTCACGCCTGCCAAGCCTAGTCGGTGGCCGGTTCCGTCCCGTCGGCGGCTCCGGCGGAAGCTCCAGGTGCCGGGCCGGTCGACGCCCGGTGATTCGTGGGAAAGCACGAGAGCCGCTCCGGGCAGCCGGTCCGTCACACCGGCGACCCCGGCCCGCCTCGCTCGGACGGGTGAAATCCGGCCGCCCGCCGCAACCCTCCCACCTCGTCTTCCGGAGGTGAAATCACATAACGATCACTGCGGAAGCGCCCCCACGGTAAGCCATTTGGCGGTAAGAAGTGCTGTTGGACCAGGACCCGGCCGCACCGCCGGGCACGGCACCATGGGCGGTTCCCAGACCCGCGCGCGGCGCCACGGGTCCGCACCGCCACGCAACGAACCACCGGTTCCGCGCGCCGACGGCCCGACCTCCGGGCCGCTCGGGTCCCGTCCCGCCAGTCCCGGTGCCCGCCGGGCCTCCGCAGTCACCCCGCCACAGGGAGCGCCACAGGTGAGCCAGCCGGAAATGCAGCCCGAGGAGAGCCCCTGGGGCAAAGAGGTCGCCGACGACGACCAGTCCGTCCCGGGTTCCGGCGGACGGACCCCCACCCGCCGCCGGGCCGACCTGAGCGCGCGCCAGTTCCCGCTCGGCGACTGGGGCGAGCCCGCCGAGCGCCTGGAGGAGCTCTACCGCTGGTCGGAGGAGCGCGCCGTCGAGGCGATCGACTGGTACCGCCGGGACCGGGTCTGGAAGCGCCGCTGGGCCCGCCTGCTGCGCTTCTCCGCCACGGTGTTCGCGGTCGGCGGCGTCACCGCCCCGCTGGTCTCGCTGACCGGCGAGCTCCCGCACGCCGTGGAGTGGGGCTACACCGGCCTCGCCCTGGCCGCCGCCGCGCTGCTGGCCGACCGCGCCTTCGGCCTCACCTCCGGCTGGATGCGCGACGTCTCCACCTCGCAGGCCCTGCAGCGGCGCCTGGAGGCCTTCCAGTTCGACTGGGCCTCCGAGTGCGTCCGGGAGGTCCTGGGCCCGACCGAGGGCACCGCGGGCGAGGCCGCCGAGCGCTGCCTGGGCGTGCTGCGCCGCTTCTGCGAGGACGTCTCCGACATGGTCCGCAGCGAGACCTCCGAGTGGATGCTGGAGTTCCGGGCCGGCATGAGCCGGCTCCCCACCCAGGCCCCCGGCGCCTGGGGCGGCCGCAGCGAGGGCGGCTCCAACGCCCAGGTCCGCGTCCTGCCGCCGCCGGGCACCCGGCCCACCATGCCGCGCCAGCGTCCCCCGGAGGGCCCCCTGCGCTGAGCCGGGCCGGGGGCCCGGGCGCGTGCCCCGGGCCCCGTACCGTTCGCGGGCGCAGACGAAGGCTCGGGCCCAGGCTCGGGCTCAGGCTCAGGCTCAGGCTCAGGCTCAGGCGAAGACGATCATCGAGCCCTGGGTGACGCTGCGGGTGGCCGCCGCGTAGAGGCCGGACCAGGCGTGCCGTTCGCGCGCGTAGGGGTGGAAGTCGTCGATCGGCGGCCCGAAGGGCTGCTCCAGCTGGGTGGGGCCGAGCGGGCGGGTGGGCACCGGGGGTTCGAGCGGGTCGATCCCCAACAGCGGTGCGACCGCCTGGAGTTCGCTCAGCAGCCCGTAGGAGGAGCCCAACGGCCCGCCCGCGGCGAGGAGTTCGTCGGCGACCAGCGGGGCCTGGAACTCCATCGGCAGGTAGGCGCCCGCGTGGTCGAAGTGCCAGACCAGGTGCGACTGTTCGGCGGTGGCCTCGAACATCTCCAGCAGCTGCTCGTAGTCGCTGCCGAGCGCGTCCACCGGGGTCACCTCGAACCCGGTGAGCCCCAGCAGGTAGGCGCGGCGCAGGAAGTGGAGCGAGTCGTAGTCGAACGCGGCTATCGCCTCGACGTCCCCGGAGAAGCCCGGGACGTACGGGTGCACCGGGACCGGCGGCAGGCCGTGCTGGGCGAGCACGGTGTTGTAGCGGTCGAGGTCCTCGCGGAACGGGTTCTCGGGGCTGTGGGAGAGCACGTCCACGAGCGGGACGAGCCAGAGGTCGCAGGCCATGGGCCGGCTCATCCTCTCGGGTGGCGGGGCAACGGGCCCCAACCCTACCGGCCCGTGGCGGGCTCCCCGCTGCCCGGGCGGAACGGCCGGGCGAACCGGCCGGGCGGCACGAAGCGGGGCATCGGCACCCGGCCCAACCCGACGGCGGCGGAGGCCGGTTGGGGGGCGGTGCCGGGCGGCCGCTCGACCGCCGCGGCGGGCGCCGGGACCACCGGTTCGCGCAGCAGCCGGAGCACCGCGACGCCGTCGAGCGGCTGGTCGAGCCGCCGGGCCAGCAGTTCGACGGTGAACAGGTTGTAGTCGTTGACGATCCGGTGCGCCCCCTGCCGGTCCCGGGCCTCGATCCGGTCGACGAGTTCGCCGTGCCGGTCCCAGCAGACGCCGGCCAGCTCGCCGCCGGCCCGCAGGTGCGGGGCGGCGAACATCCAGGACTGGATCCGCAGCCAGCCCAGGTAGTCGGCGATCCGGTCGTTGCACAGCACCCCGGCGGCCTCCTGCCAGAACCGCAGGTCGCAGCCGACCAGGACGTCGAGCTGTCCGGCCCGGGCGGCCCGGGCGGCGGCGTCGGCCCGGCGGCGCAGCGAGGCCAGCCGGGACCAGTCGTAGCCGTACGGCCGGCCGGACAGGTGGCGCAGCGCGTTGTCGGTGAGCAGGGTGCGGGCCTCGAATATCTCCAGGAAGTCGTGCCAGGTGAACTCGGGGACGGTGAAGCCGCGGTGCGGTTCGCTGACCAGCAGGCCCTGGGCGGCGAGGTCGACCAGGGCCTCCCGGGCGGGGGTGGCCGAGACGCCGTAGACCTCGGCGATCTCCTTGACGGTGAAGTTCCGCCCGGCCGGGAGCCGGCCGGCCATCATCTCGTCGCGCAGGGCGTCGGCGATCTGCTCGCGGAGGCTGTTGCGCCGGATCAGGGCGCGCCCGCGCCCGGCTTCCGCAGCGGTCATGGCCGACCCCTCTCCGTGCCGCGCGCCCTCATGCGGCCGGAATCCGGCACACAAAACGCGCACAGAGTACCCCGGAATGGTCAATCCGGACCAAGGGCACGGAGAAATCCGCCCCCTCGGCGGCGGACCGGCGCCGAGGGGGGCGTCAGCGCTGCACGGGGGCGGGGATGCCGAGCAGCCGGTCCCGGTGGACCGGGAAGTCGGCGCGGCACTCGGCGACCAGGGCGGGGTCGAAGTCGACGGTGAGCACCTGCTCGTCCGGCCCGGCCTCGGCCAGCACCCGGCCCCAGGGGTCGACCACGATGCTGCGGCCGGCCTGCTCGACCCCGCCGTGGGTGCCGGCGGTGTTGCAGGCGAGCACGAAGGACTGCTCCTCGACCGCCCGGGCGCGGGCCAGCAGGTTCCAGTGCTCGGCGCGCCGGGCCGGCCAGGCGGCGGGGACCACCAGCAGTTCGGCGCCGGCGTCCAGCAGGGCCCGGAACAGCTCGGGGAAGCGCAGGTCGTAGCAGGTGGCCAGGCCCAGCGCGGCGAAGCCGGTGTCGGCGGTGACGATCTCCTGCCCGGCGCCCATCACGACGGCCTCGCCGCGGTCGAAGCCGAAGCGGTGGATCTTGCGGTAGGTGCGGACGAGTTCGCCGTCGGGGGCGAACAGCAGCGAGGTGTTGTAGATCGGGCCGTCCGGGTCCCGTTCGACGATCGATCCGGCGTGCAGCCAGCAGCCGACGGCCTTCGCGGCGGCGGACATCGCCTCGGCGGTGGGCCCGTCCAGCGGTTCGGCGCCCGTCGGCCAGGCGTCGTACGCGAAGCCGCCGACCGGCCACAGCTCGGGCAGCACCACCAGGTCGGCGCCGTCCTGGGCGCGGACCAGCGCCGCCGCCCTGGCCCGCCGCTCGGCGGCCGGCTCGGCGTCCGACACGGCGAGTTGGATCAATGAAGCGCGCACAGTACCACCGTCCACGACAAGAGTCCTACGATCGTCACCCGAAAGCGCTGCCCTGCTCTCACCCGGCAGCGTAACGTGCCGTATGCGCGTCCGTGCGGAGGTCTCGGCAGCCCGGACGACGTGGGACGACGCAAGCCGACGGAGGGGCCGGAGATACCCGTGACGGACAAGCAGGCCGTGCAGGCGTACACCGACGCGTGGACGCAGTCGATCGAGTCCATATCGGAGCTGCTCGCCCCGTTGCCGACCGACGCCTGGAACCGGGCCACCGAGTGCCCCGGCTGGTCGGTGCGGGACGTCGTCTCGCACGTCATCGGCATCGAGTCCGAGCTGCTCGGCGACCCGCGCCCGATCCACGCGCTGCCGCGCGACCTGCGGCACGTCACCAACGAGTTCACCCGGTACATGGAGCTGCCGGTCGACAAGCGCCGCTGCTGGACGCCGGTGGAGATCACCAGCGAGCTGGAGTACACGGTGATCCGCCGCTCCCGGGCGCTGCGCAACGCCCGCCACGAGCCGAACGACCCGGTGCGCTGGCCGGCCGGCCCGCTGGCCCGGGACGTCCCGTACGCGACGCTGCTGCGGATGCGGGCCTTCGACGTGTGGGTGCACGAGCAGGACCTGCGCCGCGCGCTGCAGACCCCGGGCAACCTGGACTCCCCAGCCGCGGTGGTCACCAGGGACTGGCTGATCGAGTCGCTGCCCAAGCAGGTCGCCAAGGAGGCGGGCGCCCCGATCGGCACCACGGTGGCCTTCGACGTGGCGGGCGCGCTGCCCTTCCACCGCACCGTGCGGGTCGGCCCGGACGGCCGGGGCACCGTGGACGACTCGGTGGTGCTGGCCCCCGAGGTGCGGCTGTCGATGGACTGGCAGACCTTCGTCCGGCTGTGCTGCGGCCGGGTCCGCCCGGAGACCGCGATCGTCAACGTGATCGGCGACCGGGAGCTGGGCGACCGGGTGCTCGCCCACCTGGCGAGCACCCCCTGAGCCCGAGCCGCTACCGGACCAGCTTGCGGCGCAGCCGCAGGATCATCGCCGTCCCGAGCAGCAGCGGCAGCAGCTGGAAGCAGAACGCCAGCTGGTAGGCGTGCGCGCTGTAGCCGTCGCTGCCCGGGTCGGCGAGCGCGTCCAGCAGGACGCCGATGCCGAGCAGGGTGATCATCGAGCCGATGAAGCCGCCCATGTTGGCGATGCCGGAGGCGGTGCCCATCCGCTCGGCGGGGTTGTACGCGCGGGCGTAGTCCAGGCCGATCAGCGAGGCCGGGCCGTTGCTGCCCATGACCAGCATCAGCACCACCAGCAGCCAGGTCGGCGGGTGCCCGTGCGGCCAGGCCAGGGTGGCGGTCCAGCAGAGCGCGGTGACAGCGAGCACGGTGAACGCGATCGGCAGCCGGGAGGCGGCGGTGCGGGAGACCATCCGGCCGAACAGCAGGCCGAAGACCATCCCGCTGAGCACCAGCAGGCTGAGCATGCCGCCCGCCCCGGCCCGGGACATGCCCTGCCCCTCGACCAGGTAGGGAAGCCCCCAGAGCAGGCCGAACGCGGAGGCCGGGAACGCCGTGGTGAAGTGCACCCACATCCCGAGCCGGGTGCCGGGCTCGGACCAGGCGGCCCGGATCTGCTGCCCGACCGGCAGCCGCAGGCTCTCGTGCCGCACCGGCGTCGGCGCGCCCGGCGGGGCCTCCTTGAGCAGCACCAGCACGACGGCGAAGACCAGCACGCCGGTCAGCGCGATCGTGCCGAAGGTGGCGCTCCACCCGGCGGTGTGCAGCGCCTGGGCGAGCACCACGGTGGTGACCAGGTTGCCGCCGGTGCCGATCAGGCCGGTGAGCTGGACGACGAACGGGTTGCGGGCGGCCGGGAACCAGCGGGCGGCGACCCGCAGCACGCTGATGAAGGTCATCGCGTCGCCGCAGCCGAGCACCGCGCGGGAGGCCAGCGCGGGCGCGAACGCGGTGGAGAAGGCGAAGGCCAGCTGCCCGGCGCTCATCAGCGCCACGCCCAACAGCAGCACCCGGCGCGGGCCGATCCGGTCGACCAGCAGGCCGACCGGGACCTGCATCCCGGCGTACACCAGGACCTGCAGGATGGAGAAGGTGGACAGGGCGGAGGCGCCGATGCCGAACCGGGCGGAGGCGTCCAGCCCGGCCACCCCGAGGCTGGTGCGGTGCACCACGGCGAGGACGTAGACGGCGACGCCGAGCGACCAGGCGAACCAGGCGGCGCGTCCGCCCGGCGGGTGGAAGACCTCGTCCACGATCCGGGCGGCGGGAGAGCCGGGAGCCCCGGGAGCCTCGGGAGCGCCGGGGACGGCGGCGGCGTCGGCGGGTCGGCGGGGAGCGGGTGCGGACAGGGACGGTGCGGTGCGGGCGGGGTCCACGCTCATAGTGCTACCAGGCTAGTCATCCCATGACCTGATCTTTGGGCCGGGGTGGTCCGGGACGTCCGGTTTCAGCCGGTGAGCGTCCAGCTCTCGGTCCGGGTCATGTACCGCTCGCGGAAGCCCTCGTCGCGCACCCAGTCGGTGGTGTCCCGCACGGTCGCGGTGACGGTGTGCCGGCCGCCCGGCTCCAGCGCCAGCTCCCCGGTGTCCAGCCAGGTGCCGTCCGCGGTGCTCGGGTCGACCGGCTTGCCGTCCAGGGTCCAGCTGATCCGCAGCTGCCGCGGTCCGGTCAGCGCCAGCGGCCGCACGTGCAGCTTCGGCCGTCCGGAGACCGGGCCGGAGGCGGGCTCGGGCTCGTCGGCCGGCTTCACCCGGTGGTACAGCTGCTCGATGATCGCCTCCCGGGAGGGGAGGTTGTAGGTGCTGCCGAGGGTGCGCATCACCGAGTCGGCGGTCGGCCGGTACAGGCCGTTGGAGCTGCGGTAGGTGCCGATCACCCCGCCGCCGTCCGGCGACTCGGCGCCCAGCCAGTGCCACCACTTGGTCTTCTCCCGGAGCATCTCCTCGGCGTCCACCGTGGCCAGGTTCGGGTAGTCCGGGTCGTTCGGGGCGGAGTCGTACTCGTCGCCGAGGGCGCCGACGGTGTGGCCGATCTCGTGCTGGATGATCCGCCCGGCGTCCGGGCTGCCGCCGGACAGCGTGGTCACCCCGGTGCCGCCGGCCCCGCCGTACTCGGTGGAGTTGGCCAGCGCGATCAGGTACTGCGGCCCGCCGCCCTGTCCGGCCCAGCGGGCGGTGGCGTCCTCGTCCGCGCAGAGCAGGCGGGCGGTGCCCTCGCACCAGAAGTGCATCCCGAGCGGGGTGGCCGGGTCCTTCCCGGTGCTCTCGGTCTCCGCGATGCCCGCCACCGGGGAGACCACGTCCACCCGCCGTATGTTGAAGAACCCCTGGTAGGTGCGGAACGGCTCGATCTCCAGCAGCGCCCGCCAGGCCCGGTCCGCCTGCTCGTGGAAGAGCTGCTGCTGGGCGGAGGTGTAGCCGTCGCCGAGCAGCACCAGGGTGATCCGGTTGGCCGCGTCGCCGGTCAGCCGCAGGTCCACCGAGGGCGCGCCGGGGGCCCGCAGGTCGGGGCGGGCGGGCGGTGCCGGGCGGTCCGGGCCGGGCGGCGGGCCTATCGCGGTCGAGGGCGCGGGCGAGACCAGCTCCACCGCGGCGGGCAGCGCGGCGGCGGCCACCAGCAGCAGGGCGGCGGCGGAACGCATCACGGGGCCGGGAGCACCAGTCGGCATACGCGGGAGTCCTCGCTGCGACGGTCACCCGGCCTGGCTGCGCGGGTGGTCTGATCGCACACACGTACCCATCCGGGCCGCGGGCCCGGCCCGGGCGGCGCGAAACTCCCTCGGGCGGCCCAATGCGCGACCCGTCCGGAGCGGCCCACCGATTCCCCCAAGTACCGACCGGCGCGCCGGAGTTGGACAACCGACCGGTAGCCCGGCCGACCGGCGGACGGGCGGGATACCCTGCCGAACGGGGGAACGACAGGGGGAAGCACCGCATGGAGACCCAGCAGCGCACCGACCCGCGCGCGGCGTTCGGACGCGCCCTGCGCGGACACCGGCGGGACGCCCGGCTCACCCAGGGCGAACTCGCCGCCAAGGCCGGGCTCGGCGTCCGCACCCTGTCCGACCTGGAGCGCGGCACGTCCGGCCCGCGCCCCGCCACCGCCGCCCTGCTCTGCGCCGCCCTCGGCCTGGGCCACCCGGACGCCGAGCACTTCCACGCCCTGGCCCGGGCCGGCTGGCGCGCCACCCGGGGCTGACCGGAACGGCTGCGGGCCCCGCTCCGGCGTCCGGAACGGGGCCCGCGGGGGCGGGGGCGGCTCAGCCCCAGGTGATCAGGCGCTTCGGGTGCTCCAGCACCGCGGCGACGTCCGCCAGCACCTTGGAGCCCAGCTCGCCGTCGACCAGCCGGTGGTCGAAGGAGAGCGCCAGCGTGGTGACCTGCCGGGGCACCACCTTGCCCTTGTGCACCCAGGGCAGCTCCCGGACCGCGCCGAAGGCCAGGATGGCGGCCTCGCCGGGGTTGAGGATCGGGGTGCCGGTGTCGACGCCGAACACGCCGACGTTGGTGATGGTGATGCTGCCGCCCGCCATGTCCGCCGGAGAGGTCTTGCCCTGCCGCGCGGTCTCCACCAACTCGCCGAGCGCGACCGCCAGTTGGGAGAGGGTGCGGGAGCCGGCGTCCTTGATGTTCGGGACGATCAGGCCGCGCGGGGTGGCCGCGGCGATGCCGAGGTTGACCGCGCCCCGGATGACGATCTCCTGGGCCGCCTCGTCCCAGCTGGCGTTGACCTCCGGGTACCGCTTGACGGCGGTCAGCAGCGCCTTGGCGACCAGCAGCAGCGGGCTGACCCGCACCCCGGCGCCGAGCTCTCCGCTCTCCTTGAGCCGGCGCACCAGCTTCATCGTCCGGGTCACGTCGACCTGGACGAACTCGGTGACGTGCGGCGCGGTGAACGCGGAGGCGACCATCGCCTGCGCGGTGGCCTTGCGCACGCCCTTGACCGGCACCCGGACGTCCCCGGACGCGTCCGGCACCGGCCGCACCGGCGCGGCGACGGCCGGCGCGGTCGGCTGGGCCGCCGGGGCCGCCTGGACGGCAACCGGCTCGACGGCCGTCCCGGCGGCGGTGTTCGCCGCGGCGTGCACGTCCTCGCGGGTGATCACGCCGTTCGGGCCGGTCGGCACCACGGCGCGCAGGTCGATCCCGAGGTCCTTGGCGAGCTTGCGCACCGGCGGCTTGGCCAGCGGGCGCTCCCCCTCGACGACGGGAGCGGCGGGTGCGACGGGCGCGACGGCCACCGGCTCGGGAGCCGGGGCGGCGGGAGCCACCGGGGCGGGCGCCGGTGCGGTCGGCGCGGCCGTCCCGTTGCTGCGGCGGGTCCGGCGCTGCGCCGAGCCGGTGCGCGGCCCGTAGCCGACCAGCACCTCGCGGCGCTCCGGCTCCGGCTCGGCCTCCGCGGCGGTCGCGGGCGCGGGCACCACGGGCGCGGCGGCGGCGGGCGCGGCGGCGGCGGGCGCGGCGCCCGCGACGGCCACCGCGATGATCGGGGTGCCGACGTCGACGGTGGCGCCCGCCGGGAAGTGCAGCGCCTCGACCACGCCGGTGAACGGGATCGGCAGTTCGACGGCGGCCTTGGCGGTCTCCACCTCGCAGACCACCTGCCCGTCGGTGACGGCGTCGCCCGGCTTCACGTACCAGGTGAGGATCTCGGCCTCGGTCAGGCCCTCGCCCACGTCGGGCATCTTGAACTCGCGGAGCGAGTGAACACCAGTGGTCATCTTCGCTCCCCGGCTCAGAAGGCGAACGTGCGGTCGACGGCGTCGAGCACGCGGTCCAGGTCGGGGAGGTAGGTCTCCTCGACGCGCGACGGCGGGTACGGGGCGTGGTAGCCGCCGACCCGCAGGATGGGTGCCTCCAGGTGGTAGAAGCAGCGCTCGGTGAGCCGGGCGGCGAGCTCCGCGCCCAGGCCGAGGAAGACCGGGGCCTCGTGCACGACGATGCCGCGGCCGGTGCGCTTGACCGACTCCTCCAGGGTGGCGAAGTCGATCGGCGACAGCGAGCGCAGGTCGACCACCTCCAGCCGGCGGCCGTCCTCCTCGGCGGCCTTCGCGGCCTCCAGGCAGACCTTGACCATCGGCCCGTAGGCGATCAGCGTGGCGTCGGTGCCGGGCCGGGCGATCCGGGCCGCGTGCAGCGGCAGCATCGGGTCCTCGCCGACCTCGCCCTTGTCCCAGTAGCGGCGCTTGGGCTCCAGGAAGACCACCGGGTCGTCCGACTCGATGGCCTGGCGCAGCATCCAGTGCGCGTCGTGCGCGTTGGACGGGCTGACCACCCGCAGGCCGGCGGTGTGCGCGAAGTACGCCTCGTGCGACTCGCTGTGGTGCTCGACCGCGCCGATGCCGCCGCCGAACGGGATGCGCACGGTGACCGGCATCTTCACGTGGCCGAGCGCCCGGGCGTGCATCTTGGCGAGCTGGGTGACGATCTGGTCGAAGGCCGGGTAGACGAAGCCGTCGAACTGGATCTCGACCACCGGGCGGTAGCCGCGCAGCGCGAGGCCGATCGCGGTGCCGACGATGCCGGACTCGGCGAGCGGGGTGTCGATCACCCGGTCCTCGCCGAAGTCCTTCTGGAGGCCGTCGGTGATCCGGAAGACGCCGCCGAGCTTTCCGATGTCCTCGCCCATCAGGACGGTCTTCGGGTCGCTCTCCAGCGACTTGCGCAGCGCCTCGTTGAGCGCCTTGGCGATGCTGAGCTGGCCGGCCATCAGTGGTGCTCCCCACCCTCGAAGGAGGCGGCGTACGCCTCGTACTCGGCGCGTTCCTCGTCCACCAGGGCGTGCGGCTCGCTGTAGACGTGGTCGAAGATCAGGGTCGGGTCGGGGTCGGGCATCGAGCGGACGCCCTCCCGCACGCGCAGGCCCAGCTGCTCGCTCTCGGCCTCGACCCCGGCGAAGAACGCCTCGTCGGCGAGGCCCTCCTGCTCCAGGTGGGCCCTCAGCCGCAGGATCGGGTCCTTGGCCTTCCAGGACTCGGTCTCCTCGGACTGCCGGTAGCGGGTCGGGTCGTCGGAGGTGGTGTGCGCGCCCATCCGGTAGGTGAACGCCTCGACCAGGACCGGGCCCTGGCCGGTGCGGGCGCGGTCCAGCGCCCAGCGGGTGACCGCGAGGACGGCCAGCACGTCGTTGCCGTCGACCCGGACGCCGGGGAAGCCGAAGCCGGCGGCGCGGCGGTAGAGCGGGATGCGGGTCTGCACGGCGGTGGGCTCGGAGATCGCCCACTGGTTGTTCTGGCAGAAGAACACCACCGGCGCGTTGTAGACCGAGGCGAAGGTGAAGGCCTCGTTGACGTCGCCCTGGCTGGAGGCGCCGTCGCCGAAGTAGGCGATCACCGCGTCGTCCGCGCCGTCCTTGGCGATGCCCATCGCGTAGCCGGTGGCGTGCAGGGTCTGCGAGCCGATCACGATGGTGTAGAGGTGGAAGTTCTTCTCGTTCGGGTCCCAGCCGCCGTGGTTCACGCCGCGGAACATGCCGAGCAGGTTCAGCGGGTCGACGTCGCGGCACCAGGCCACGCCGTGCTCGCGGTAGGTGGGGAAGGCGTAGTCGCCGGTGCGCATCGCGCGGCCGGAGCCGACCTGGGCCGCCTCCTGCCCCAACAGCGAGGCCCACAGGCCCAGTTCGCCCTGGCGCTGGAGCGAGGTGGCCTCCGCGTCGAAGCGCCGGACCAGGACCAGGTCCCGGTAGAGCGCGCGCAGCTCCTCGGGCGTCACGGTGAGCGGGAACTCCGGGTTGTCGACCCGGTCGCCCTCCGGGGTGAGCAGCTGGACGAGCTCGGGTTCGGCGGTGGCGCCGGCCCGGGCGGGGTCAGGGACGCCGGGGGCGGCCTTCTTGCGCGCCCTCGACGTGCTTTTGACGGTCACGTTCACTCCTCGGTCTGTCCGGCCACCCGGGGTCGCCGGCGGCCGGTCCGGTCGCCTCCCCGGCTCGCGCGCGTGGGTGTGCGCACCAGTGCGGGCAGGCGGTGTTCCCTTTCCGACGGCGTCCTCACGAGAACGTTACCCAGCGACGCCCTTTGGCGCGCTTGCGCTAGGACGTCCTAGTTGTTCCCCGGCGGGGGTGACCGCAGGTGTGGCGCGGTTCGCCCGTTCCGGTCAGGACACCAGCGCACGGTATCCGGGCACGGGCCGCTGCGAAAGGGGGTAACCGGCATCGATTTGTGCGACGCTTTGCAAATGACTGATAACGGACATATCAGGGTTTTTCTCCTTGATGATCACGAAGTGGTCCGGCGCGGCGTGCACGACCTGCTCTCGATGGAGGGCGACATCGAGGTGGTCGGCGAGGCGGGAACGGCGGCCGAGGCGCTCAACCGCATTCCGGCGGTCCGTCCGGACGTGGCGGTGCTCGACGTCCGGCTCCCCGACGGCAACGGGGTCGAGGTGTGCCGGGAGATCCGCTCCCAGGACCCTTCGGTGAAGTGCCTGATGCTCACCTCCTTCTCCGACGACGAGGCGCTGTTCGACTCGATCATGGCGGGGGCCTCCGGATATGTCCTGAAAGCGATCCGCGGCACCGACCTGCTCTCCGCGGTACGCGACGTCGCGGCCGGCAAGTCCCTGCTCGACCCGGTGGCCACCAGCCGGGTGCTGGCCCGGCTGCGGGACGGCGGCGAGAAGGAGGACGAGCGGACCGCCCAGTTGACGAAACAGGAGCGCCGCATCCTCGACCTGATCGGCGAGGGGATGACCAACCGGCAGATCGGCAACGAGCTGCACCTGGCCGAGAAGACGGTGAAGAACTACGTCAGCAGCCTGCTGGCCAAGATGGGCATGGAGCGCCGCACCCAGGCCGCCGCCTACGTCGCCCGCCGGCAGGCCGACCAGCAGCACTGAGAGCAGATTCGCACACGCTGTGTCAAGCACCCATCACGCCGAGTAATAGGCTCTGTGCGTGACGGACGGTCAGACCATCTCCCTCGCGCCGGCCCGCCCGGACGCCACCGCTCCCCCCGTCGGAACCCTCAGCCCCCCGGTCGCGCACGCCGCCGTGGCCGGGGTCCTGCGCGCCTACCGCATCCCGCCGCCGCTCGCGGTGGAACCGGTCGCGGAGGGCCTGCTCAACCGGGGCTACCGGATCACCACCGCGGAGGGCGGCTACTTCCTCAAGTGCTACGTCGACCGGGCCACCGCCAACCGGTCCGCGATCACCGCCCAGCACCGCGCCACCACCGCACTGGCCGCCCGCGGCCTGCCGGTGCCGGCCCCGCTCGCCGACACCGGCGGCCGCACCGTCACCGCGCGCGGCGGACGGCTGTTCGCGCTCTACCCGTGGGTCGCCGGGCACCACCGGCACGGCACCGGCCTCGACCCGGCCCGGTGCGGCGAACTCGGCGCCCTGCTCGGGGTGTTGCACGGCACGCTGGCCGAGGTGTGCGCCCCGCTGCGGCAGCCCGCCGGGGTGCTCAGCGCCGAGGTCGAGGAGACCGAGCGGATCATCGCCGAACTCCGCGCGCTGGCCCGCGCCCACCGCCCCTACGACGCCTTCGACCGGCAGGCCGAACAGCACCTGGCCCAGCGCCTGGACCTGCTCGCCGCCCACCGCCACCGCCGCCCCGGCCCGGCCGACGCCCCGCCCACCGGCTGGACCCACGGCGACTTCCACGGCCTGAACGTGCTCTACCGCGGCGACACCGTCAGCGCCGTCCTGGACTGGGACAAGCTCGCCCCGCACCCGGTCGCCGAGGAGGCCGTCCGGGCCGCCACCCTGCTGTTCAACGACCGCGCCACCGGCGTCCTCGACCTGCCCCGGGTCCGCCACTGGGCCCGCGCCTACCGGGCCACCGGCGCCGCGGACGCCGAACAGGTCGCCCGCGCCGTCCACCGGGTCTGGTGGGAGCGGCTGAACGACCTGTGGATGCTGCAGTGGCACTACCAGCGCCGCGACCACCGCGCCGACCCGCTGTTCCCGGCGGCGGCCGGGCAACTGGACTGGTGGTGCGAGGAGTACGAGCAGGTCATCGACGCGTTCGCCAACTGACCTGTCCGCACCGCCTACTGGACGGGCGGCAGCCCTCCGACGGCCGCTCCGGTGCTGGACGGGTTCGAGCTGGGCGAGTTGGAGGCGGGGGCGCTGGCCGACTCGCTGGGCTTGGTCCCGGTCGCGCTGGCCGAGGGCGACGCCGACGACGAGCGCGACGGGCTGGTCGAGGGCGACGCCGACGGGCTGGTCGAGGGCGACGCGGACGGCGAGTACGAGGGGGTCGTGCTCTCCGACCGGCTGCTGCTGCTCGGGGTGCGGCTGGGCGCCTGGGTGGTGGGCTGCTCGCTCGGCTGGTCGGTGGCGCGGGTGCTGGCGCTCTGCACCGGCGCCGTCGGCCGCTGGTCCTGCGGGCCCTGCGGGTGGTCGTCGTTGGCGGTCAGCGCCAGCGCGACCCCGATGGTGGCGGCGAGCACCAGCGCGACCGCGCCCAGCACCCAGCCCCACGGGTTGCGCCGCCGCCCCGGCTCCTCGTCGTCCTCCCTGCTGCTGCCGCCCCCGCCGCCGGCCCCGACCGCCGCCGGGTAGGGCGACGCGGGCGTCCGGTAGGCCGAGGTGACCTGGTAGGGCAGCGCCTCGGTGGCGGCCGTCCCGGCGACCGGGTTCATCGGCTCGGTGAGCGAGGCGGAGCCGGTCGGCGGGGTGGCGTCCCAGGCTCCGGCCCCGGCGGCGGCCAGCCCCGCCGCGGCGGCCGGGTGGCCCGCGCCGGCCGCGCCGTGCATCTGCCGCAGCGCGTGCTGCAGGTGGGCGCGGAACTCGTCGGCGCTCTGGAACCGGTCGTCGGGGTTCTTCTCCAGCGCCCGCAGCACCAGCCCGTCCAGCTGCGGCGGCACCCGGTCGTTGGCCCGGGACGGCGGCACCGGCGCGTCCTGGACGTGCTGGTAGACCACCGACAGCGGGGTCTCGCCGACGAACGGCGGCCGCAGGGTGAGCAGTTCGTACAGCATGCAGCCGGCCGCGTACAGGTCGGAGCGGTGGTCGACGGACTTGCCGAGGGCCTGCTCGGGCGAGAGGTACTGCGGGGTGCCCATCACCATGCCGGTCTGCGTCATGGTGGTGGCGCCGCCGGCCAGCGCCCGGGCGATGCCGAAGTCCATCACCTTGACCGCGCCGGTGGTGGTGATGATGACGTTGGCCGGCTTGATGTCCCGGTGCACGATGCCGTGCCGGTGGCTGTAGGCCAGCGCCTCCAGCACCCCGGCGGTGATGATCAGCGCCTGGTCGACCGGCGGCGCCTCCTCGTCCACCAGCAGCTCGCGCACGGTGCGGCCCTCGACCAGCTCCATCACGATGTACGGGGTGGACTCCCCGCCGTGCTGCTCCTCGCCGGTGTCGTAGACCGCGACGATCGAGTGGTGGTTGAGCGCCGCGACGGCGTGCGCCTCGCGGGTGAAGCGCAGCCGGGCGGTGTCGTCCTCGGCGAGCTCCGAGCGCAGCAGCTTGACGGCGACGGTGCGGCCCAGCCGGATGTCCTGGGCGGCGAACACCTCGGCCATCCCGCCGCGGCCCAGCCGCCGGGTCAGCCGGTAGCGGCCGTCGCCGACGGTGGGGAACGGAACGGCGCTGCCGCGCCCGGGAGTTCGGGGGCCGGTCGGGAACACCTCGGTGGGTCCGGTGGCCTCGTCCGGGCGTCCCGCGTCCCCGTCCCGGGCGTCCGCCCCGGGCACCTCCGGCCGCTGGTCCCCGTCGTCGTCCGGTCGTTCGCTCTGACCCATCGCTCCTCGCCCCGGGCACCCGCTCGGCGCGCGCTCGCCCTGTCGGTTCTTCTTCAGCACGCTACCGTCTCGCGCCCTCCGGCGTGGAACGGGACGGCGCACGCGGGGGTGGCTTCGGGTGGCGCGAGCCTGTCGGCACCCCGGTTCGAGTACCGTGTCGGTCGGCTGCGCCCGCCGCCGTCAGGAGTTGCCGGCGCTGGCCACCACGACCATCAGGATGATGAACGCCAGCATCAGCACACCGGCGATCACGCAGATCACGACCGCGGCGGTCGAGCAGCCGTTGCGCTCGTTGACCGGCGCCGCCGGGTACGGCATCGGCGGCGGGGTGTGCGCCTGGGCCGGGAAGGGCCCCGGGGTGCTCTGCGGGAACGGCTGCGGGAAGGCCGGCTGCGGGAACGGCGGCGGGGTCTGCGCGGCCTGCGGGAACGGCTGCGGGGTGGGCACCGCGTACGGCGGCGGGGTCTGCGGGCCGGGCGCCGGCCGGTAGGGCTGCTGCACCGACGGCGGACCGGCCTGCGGGCCGGGCACCGGCGGGAAGTTGGTCAGCGACGGCGCGGCGTGCACCGAGCGCGGCCCCTCGCCGATCACCAGCGGGGTGGACGCCTGCAGCGGCGTGTTGCCGCCGCCCCGCTCCCCCGCCAGGACCCGCTCCACCTCCTCGCGCATCGCCTCCGCGGTCGGGAACCGGTGCGCCGGGTCCTTGCGCAGCGCCCGCTCCACCAGCGCGTCGATCCCCGGGGTGACCGCCCGGTTCAGCGTGGACGGCGCCGGCGGGGTCTCCTGCACGTGCTTGTACGCGATCGAGAAGGCCGAGTCGCCGTCGAACGGCAGCTGCCCGCTGAGCAGTTCGAACAACATGCAGCCCACCGAGTACAGGTCGGACCGGGCGTCCACGCTCTTGCCGAGCGCCTGCTCGGGCGAGAGGTACTGCGGGGTGCCGACCACCATGCCGGTCTGCGTCATCGAGGTGACGCCGGACTGCAGGGCGCGCGCGATGCCGAAGTCCATCACCTTGACGACGCCCTTGCCGGACACCATCACGTTGGCCGGCTTGATGTCGCGGTGCACCAGCCCCTGGTCGTGCGAGGCCTCCAGCGCCGCCAGCACCGCGGCGGTGATCTTCAGCGCCTGCTCGTTGGGCATCGCCCCGAGGGTGGTCACCTGCTCGTCCAGCACGTCCTTGAGCGAACGGCCCTCGACGAACTCCATGACGATGTACGGCGTGGTCGACCCGTCCGCCGCGACGTCCTCGCCGGAGTCGAACACCGAGACGATGTTGGTGTGCTGGAGCCGGGCCACCGCCTGCGCCTCGCGCCGGAACCGCTCCTTGAACGAGGCCTCCCGGCCCAGTTCGGTGTGCAGCGTCTTCACCGCGACCTGACGGTCGAGCACCGTGTCGTGGGCCAGGTGGACGGAGGCCATGCCGCCCTGCCCGAGCATCCGCTGCAGCACGTACCGGCCGTGCCCGAGCGAGTACCCCTCGGTGGTGCCCTCAGTCATGGTCCCAGCTCCCCCTCGGCGCGCGGTACTTCCGGACACCGGTCAGGGTAGCGGTTCGGGGCCGCGCCGAAGCGCGGCCCCGACAAGGCCACCGTAGGTAGGGCTACAGGTACGGACCGGAGCGGATTCCGCGGCCCGGGACGCCCTCCTCCGGGTCGCCCTCCGCACCCTGCAGGCCCGGGGGCAGCGCCCGCCGCATCTGCTCCAACTGCGCCCGGGCGGCCATCTGCTGGGCGAACAGCGCGGTCTGGATGCCGTGGAACAGGCCCTCCAGCCAGCCCACCAACTGCGCCTGGGCGATCCGCAGTTCGGCCTCGGTCGGGATCGTGTCGTCGGCGAACGGCAGCGACAGCCGCTCCAGCTCCTCGACCAGCTCCGGGGCCAGGCCCAGTTCCAGCTCCTTGATCGAGCTGGCGTGGATGTCCTTCAGGCGCGCCCGGCTCGCCTCGTCGAGGGGCGCCGCCCGCACCTCCTCCAGCAGCTGCTTGATCATGCTGCCGATCCGCATCACCTTCGCCGGCTGCTCGACCATCTCGGTCACCGGCAGCTCGCGCGGCTCGTCGTCCCCGTCGCCCCGTCCGAGCCCGCCGGCCGGCGCGGTGCCCACCGCCATCCCGTCCGGCCCGACGATCAGCACCTTCGGGCTGTCCTCCGGCCTCCCGTTCGCCGCCTGTGCCGCCAGGAAGTGCTCCTGCTGAGACCGCTCGTTCATCGGGTTGGTCATAGCTCCTTCATATGCTTCGTCCGCTACGGAGGTCAACGAAGCCGGACCGCCGATCGTCCCGCCCCGTCCGCTCCGTCTCACCGCTGCCGGCCTAGCGCCTACGCAGCCTCAGCCCGATCAAACCCAGACCCAGGCCGATCATTCCCAGCCCGGCGCCCAGCGGGAGCAGCCGCAGGGACGGATCGTCCCAGTGCAGCGGCGGCACGGCCGGCACCACCGGCCCGGCGGCCAGCGCCCCGCCCGCGGCCTCCGGCGGCGTCCCCGGGTCGGCCGTCCCCGCCCCGTCCGGCAGCGCCTCGTCCTCCGCCGGGTCCGCGGCCGGGCCGCTCCGGCCGGGCGGTGCCGCCTCCGGCGCGGGCGCCGCCTGCCGTCCGGCGCCGCTCCCGCCCGGTCGGGCCGGCGGCGCCGGACGGACCGGGGAGGCCGCCACGGTCGCCGTTCCGCTTGCCTCCGCCGTCCCGCCGTCCGAGGGCTCCGGCGACGGCGGGAGCGGCGGCACCACCGCCTGCTGGTGCCGCCCGTACCCGGGCACGGGCGGGGAGGAGGGGGAGGGGGCGGGGGCCGGCTCGGGCTGCTCCGCGGGGCCGGGGGACGCTGCGGGCGTGGGCGCGGCGGACGGTGCGGTGGACGAGGGGGCGGACGGCGCGGCGGACGAGGGGGCCGGGGCGGCCGGGGACGGCTCCGCCGACTCGACCGGCGCGGCGGGCTCGGCCGGTCCGGCCGGTTCCACCGGGGCGGCCGGAGCCGCGGGGGCGACCGGCGCGGCCGGGACGGTGGCGGTGCGGGTGGAGGCGGCGGTCGGGGCGGCCGTCCCGGGGACGGGGGCCGGAGCGGGCGGCCCGGATATCGCGCCGCCCGGCGCCGGGCTCACCGGTGGCGCCGCGGCCCCGGCCACGAGCCCGGCCACCTGCTCGCGCACCGCGTCCAGCTGCGCCCGGGCCTGTTCCCGGGCCGCGTCCAGCTGGGCCTGCGCCTGCTGCCGCGGCCCGGCCGCCGGGTCGGCGGCCAGGGCCGGAGCGGCCAGCAGCAGCGGGAGCGCCACCCCGGTCAGCGCCGCCCAGCGGCGCAGCGCGGGCGGGCAGGCGGTGGCACGGGCCGGGACGGCGGGGGCGGGGCGGCGGCGAGCGAGCATGGAAAGCAGGTCCTCCCGACGGCCGCCCGCAGCGGGGTGCGGGCGGAGGCGGAACAGCTTGTGACCAGACTCACACACTCGGACAATCCGGGCATGTCGACCGTCAGTCGGTGGCTCCCGGCACCTCCAGGACCACCTTGCCGACCTGGGCGCCGGACTCGACCACCCGGTGGGCCTCGGCGGCCTCGGTGATCGGCAGGACCCGGTCGACCACCGGGCGGACCGCGCCCGCCTCGACCAGCGGCCAGACGTGCTCGCGGACGGCGGCGACGATGGCGGCCTTCTCGCCGAGCGGGCGGCCGCGCAGGTTGGTGGCGACCAGGGCGGCCCGCTTGGCCAGCAGGGCGGAGAGGTTGACCTCGGCCTTGGCGCCGCCCTGCAGCCCGATCACCACCAGGCGGCCGTTGACCGCCAGGGCGTCGATGTTCCGCTCCAGGTACTTGGCGCCGATGATGTCGAGGATCACGTCGGCCCCGCCGAGCGCGGTCAGCTCCGCGGTGAAGTCCTGCCGGTGGTAGTCGATCAGCAGGTCGGCGCCGAGCTCGGCGCAGCGGGCCAGCTTCTCCGGGCTGCCCGCGGTGACCGCGACCCGGGCGCCGACCGCCTTGGCCAGCTGGATCGCCATGGTGCCGATGCCGCTGGCGCCGCCGTGCAGCAGGACGGTCTCGCCGGGGCGCAGGTGGGCGACCTGGAACACGTTGGACCACACCGTGCAGGCCACCTCGGGCAGCGCCGCCGCCTGCTGCGGCGTCAACCCCTTGGGTACGGGCAGCAGTTGACCCGAGGGGACGGCCACCCGCTGGGCGTAGCCGCCGCCCGCGAGCAGGGCGCACACCTCGTCGCCGACCGCCCAACCGGCCACCCCGGGGCCGACCTCGACGATCCGGCCCGCGCACTCCAGGCCGGGGTAGGGGGAACTGCCGGGCGGCGGATCGTAGAAGCCCTGGCGCTGCAGCAGGTCGGCGCGGTTGACCGCGGTGGCGGCGACCTCGACCAGCACTTCGCCGGCCGCCGGGACGGGATCGGGTACCTCGGCCCAGACCAGCCGCTCGGGGCCGCCGGGCTCGGGAATCGTGATGGCTCGCATGGCCGCCACGCTACGCCTCCCGCTCCCGCGCACCCCGCCCCCCTCGCCGTCAACGGACAGTCCGTCAGGGCCTCGGGGGCGGACCGGACAGGGTGGCGACACTCCGGCCCCGCCGTCACCCCGGGGCGGCCCGACCCCCCATCCTTGTCCCTGTGCCGAAAACCATCCCGCCCCAGGACCCGGGTGCCCGACCGTCCTTCCTGACGCGCAGTCTCTTCCGGGACGCGGGCACCGACACCAACGACCCCACCCGACGGATCGCCCTCCCGTCCCGGCCGGGCCGGCCGCCGACGCTCCAGGTCGCCCGCCGGCTGCTGCTGGCGCTGGGCGTGCTGGTGGCCACCACGCTGATCGTGTACGCGGACCACGTGGGCTACAACGACAACGCGGACACCTCGGTCAGCCTGCTCGACTCGGCGTACTACGCCACCGTCACCCTCTCCACCACCGGGTACGGCGACATCACCCCGGTGAGCGACGGCGCGCGGCTGGTGAACATCCTCGTGATCACGCCGCTGCGCGTGGTCTTCCTGATCATCCTGGTCGGCACGACTCTCGAAGTGCTCACCGAACGCACCCGCCTGCAGTGGCGGATCGAACGCTGGAGGCACACCGTGCGGGACCACACCGTCGTCATCGGCTACGGCACCAAGGGCCGCAGCGCCGTGGACACCCTGCTGGGGCAGGGCGTCCCGAAGGAGTCCATCGTGGTGGTCGACCCGCAGGCCAAGGCCGTCGAGCAGGCCACCCACGACGGGCTGGTCGGCGTGCTCGGCGACGCCACCCGGGCCGCCACCCTGATCCGGGCCGAACTGCCGCGCGCCGCCCAGGTGGTGGTCGCCCCCGAGCGCGACGACACCGCCGCCCTGATCACCCTGACCGCCCGCCAGCTGAACAAGGGCGCCACCGTGGTCGCCGCCGTCCGCGAGGACGAGAACGCCCCGCTGCTGCGGCAGAGCGGCGCGGACGTGGTGGTCACCTCCTCCAGCTCGGCGGGCCGACTGCTGGGCATGTCGATGCTCAGCCCCAACGCGGGCGCGGTGATGGAGGACCTGCTGACCTACGGCAACGGCCTGGACGTCACCGAGCGCCCGGTCACCAAGGCCGAGGCCGGACGCAGCCCGCGCGAGCTGGACGACCTGGTGGTGGCGGTGGTCCGCGGCCGCCGGGTGCTCAACTACACCGAGCCGGAGGCCGCGGTGCTCCAGCTCACCGACCGCCTGATCGTCATCAAGCAGGGCACCCCGGTCACCCACTGACCCGGGACGTGGGGGGGGGGGGGGGGGGGGGGGGGGGGGGGCCCGCCCCCCCCCCCCCCCCCCCCCCCCCCCACGTCCGCCCGTCCGCCCGCCCGCCCGCCCGACGGATTCCGGGGCTCAGGCCGCGGGCAGCGCCAGCACCTCCGCGCACTCCCCCGCCGCCAGGCCGCCGGGCGGGACGACCGCCAGCGCCTCGGCCCGGGCCAGACCGCGCAGCATCGCCGGCCCGTCGTGCGGCAGCGGGGCCAGCCCGGCGGCGGTCCGGCGCACCGGGTGCAGCCGGGTGTCGACGGGGTGCCCGGGCAGCGCGGCGGCCAGCGGCTCGACCGGACCGGCGACCGGCCCGGCCCGGCCGGACAGCGCGTGCAGCAGCGGCAGGGCCAGCGTGACGGTGCCCGCCACCGCGGCCAGCGGGTTGCCGGGCAGCCCCACCAGGTGACGGCCGCCGGGCAGCGCCGCCAGCAGCATCGGGTGCCCGGGCCGCACCGCCACCCCGTCCACCAGCGGGTGCCCGCCGGTGGCCTCCAGCGCGGCGTGCAGGAAGTCCACCGGCCCGGCGGCGGTGCCGCCGGTGGTGAGCACCAGGTCCGCGGGCGAGTGCCGGATCGCGTCCCGCAGCAGCCCGAAGTCGTCCCGGACGTGGCGGCTGCCGAGCAGTTCGGCCCCCGCCCCGGCCAGCCAGGGCGGCAGCAGCGGACCGAGCGCGTCCCGCACCCGGCCCGGACCGGGCAGCCCCACCATCAGCAACTCGTCGCCCAGCACCAGCAGTTCGACGGTCGGACGGCGGTGCACGGCCAGCCGGTCGTGCCCGGCCGCCGCGGCCAGCCCGAGCACCGCCGGGGTCACCGGCAGCCCCGCGGGCAGCAGTTCCTCGCCCCGGCCGCACTCCTGCCCGCGCGGCCGGACGTCCTGCCCGGGCACCACCTCACCACGCAACTGGGCCGCGCCGTCCGGACGTTCGGTGAGCGCGCCGTGCTCGCGCCGGAGCACCCCGGTGGCGCCCGGCGGCAACTGGGCACCGGTGGCGATCTCCACCGCCGCGCCGTCCGCCAGCGGCGCGCACGGCTGCCCCGCCAGCACCCGGCCGGACAGCCGCCACGGCCCCGGACCGGCCACCGCCCAGCCGTCCATCGCCGAGGTGTCGAAGGCCGGCAGGTCGGTGAGTGCCGCCAGCGGCTCGGCCAGCGTCCGCCCCGCCGCCGCGGCCAGTTCCACCCGCTCCACCGGCAGCGGCCGGGCCGCCGCCGCCCGCGCCGCGTCCCGGGCCGCCCGCCACGGGCACCCGCGCAGGGTGGCCGCCGCCGAGGTCACCCGGACGTCACCGGCCGGGTCCACCGTCCCCATCCCCGCCGGCCCACTCATCGTCCGTCCGCGCCGTCGGCCGCCGGGGCGTCGGCGTCGTCAGCGGCAGCGGCAGCGGCAGCGGCAGCGGCCCAGCGCTCGGCCAGCGCCACCGCCTTCGCGTTCGCCTCGGCCACCGCCGCCGCGCCGCCACCGGCCCCGGCCGCCGCGTAGCCGACCAGGAACGCGGTGAGCGGCGCCGCCGGCCGCTCGACCCCGTGCGCGACCACCCGGGTCATGTCCAACAGCCCGCGCACGTCCACCGCCAGGTCCACGCCCAGCTCGGCAGCGGCCGCGGCCATCCACTCGTCCAATGTGCGCTCCATGACGCCCATGCTGCCCGATCCGGGCACCCGCCGACCGCTTCCCCGGTGAGCGCCACACGTCGTTTCGCTCACCCCCCGCCCCCACCCGCCGTGAGCACCCCGCCGAAGCCGCCCCCGCACCCCGCCCGGCCACGGCCCGCAGGCGGCTCCGGCCGACCACCCTTCCCACGCCCGCCACCGGACCCGGACCTGCCGAAGCCCCCCACCGGGCCCGACTCCATTTCGCGCGCCGCCCGGCCCCGCGCCCCGAACGATCTCGAACCGCGCCGGGTCCGGCCAGCCGCCCGTCCCGCACCCGGCCCCACCGAAGCCCGCCAGCGGACCCGACTCCGCGCTTCTCCCACCGCCCGCCCCCACACCACGCCCGGCCACGGCCCGCAGGCGGCTCCGGCCGACCACCCTTCCCACACCCGCCACCGGGCCCGAACCCGCCGAAGCCCGCCCGGCCCCGGGCCGCAGGCGGCTCCGGCCGGGTGCCGCAGGGTCGAGGAGGCCGTCGCCGGACCTGCCTGGCGTGCGCAGACTCCGTCCCCCTCCTCCTCAGGACTCCCCGGCCTCCCGCCCCGCCCGGTCGCGGGCCGCGGCCAGCTCCGGCCAGGTGTCGCAGTCGAAGGAGGCGTGCGCCGGGTCGGGCAGGCGGGTCAGGCGGAGCGGGGCGAGCAGGTGGCGGAGCGGGCGGCCGGACGGGTCGCCGAGGGCGGTGAGCGCCGCGCGCAGGGCGGTGGTGCGGTAGGCGGCGGCCAGCGGCTGGTCGCGGCCGTCGGCGTCGACCAGCAGGGCGCCGTCCGGGCCGCCGTCCCCGTCGAGCGCGGCCAGCAGCCGCCCCACCGTCGGCCGGTCCAGGAACGGCAGGTCGGCGGCGAGCAGCAGGACCCGGGGCGCGGTCACCGCGGGCAGCGCGGCGGCCACCGCCGCCAGCGGGCCGCCGCCCGGCGGCTCCTCGCGCAGCCAGCGCACCCCGGCCCGCTCGGTGGGCCGCTCGGGGCCGACCACCAGGACCTCGCGGGCGTCCGCGCAGGCCGCCAGCACCCGGTCCAGCAGCGGGCGTCCGCCGACCGTCAGGGCGGGTTTGTCGATCCCGCCGAGCCGTCGCCCCGCCCCGCCGGCCGCCACCACCGCGTCGTACCCGTTCCGCGTCACCCCCGCAGTATCACTCCCCGGCCGCCGCTCCCCCGGGGCCGCTCCCCCGGCACCGCCCCCTCGGGGTCACTGATCGTCGCCGTCGACGATCTCCGCGTCCACGATCCCGTTGTCCTCGTGCGGGACCTCCCGCCGCGCGACGTTCGCGGCCGCGCCGTGCTCCAGGATGGCCGGCAGGGTCAGGCCGCCGTAGCGCTCGTTCACCGCGGCGGCCAGCGCCTCCGCGTCCTCGGGGTGGTCGTGCAGGGCCTCGTCGAAGTCGCGCAGGTAGCCGGCGGTGAAGGCGAGCACCCGGTGCGCGGCGTCGTCCATGCCGGGGGCGCGGTGCCCGGCGATCACCCGGTCCACGCCGAGGTCGGCGATCCGGACCAGGTTGTGCGACCACTGGTCGCGGGCGTCCGGGTCGGTGTCGGCCGTCCAGACGTGGGTGCCGTTGTAGGCGAAGTCGCCCGCGACCACGGTGCGGATGCTCGGCAGGTGGGTGATGGTGGAGCCCGCGCTGTCGCCCTGGCCCAGCTGCAGGACCCGGATCAGCTGGCCGTCGATCATCAGCGGGCGCGGCAGCAGCGGCGCGGGCAGCAGCGGCTGGTCCGGGACGTCGTCGCCGTACACCGGCTTCCACTGCGCGACCTTCGCCGCCGCGGTCCGCCCGATGCCCTCCACCACCGAGGGCGCGGCCAGCAGCTGCGCGGCCGGGAACAGCCGCAGCACCTCCTCCGCGCCGAAGTAGTGGTCGGGGTGCTGGTGGCTGACCACGATCGCCAGCAGCTCGCGCCCCTTGCCGGCGATCCACTCGGCCAGCTCGCGCCCGGCGCTGCGGGTCAACTGGGCGTCGACCAGGATCGCCGTGCGCTCGCCCATGATCAAGCTGGAGGTGGCGAAGAACGCGCTCTCCGGGCCGGTGAAGACCTCGACCTCCAACGGGCGGACGGCCGGTGCGGCGTCCGCCCGGTGGCCGGGGGCGCTCTCGTCGGACGGTGACGCGGTCACGGCTGCTCCCCTGGTCGGTGCGGCGGCGGGCGCGGGCCGGCCCGTCCCGTCCAGCCTGGCCGGAAGGCCCCCGCGCCGCCGGGTGGGCGCGCCCAGGAGGGTGATCACCGCAACCCCCCGGGCCACCGCGGGCGTCGACTATTGTCGTTGGTCCCCGGCCACCGGGCACCTCGCGCACACACCATTCCGGGAGCACTGATGGACCGGCTCGACAACACCGTCCGCGACTACGCCTGGGGTTCGACCACCGCCGTCCCCGAGCTGCTCGGACGGCCCGCCACCGGTGCGCCCCAGGCCGAGCTGTGGATGGGCGCCCACCCCGGCGCGCCGTCCCTGGTCGACCGCGGCGACGGCCCCGTCCCGCTGGACCGGCTGATCGCCGCCGACCCGGTCGGCGAACTGGGCGCCGCCTCCGTCGAGCGGTTCGGGCCGACGCTGCCGTTCCTGTTCAAGGTGCTCGCCGCCGCCCTGCCGCTCTCCATCCAGGCCCACCCGACCAGGGCGCAGGCCCGGGCCGGGTACGCCGAGGAGGAGGCCCGCGGCATCCCGCTGGACGCCCCGGAGCGCAACTACAAGGACGACAACCACAAGCCCGAACTGATCTGCGCGCTCGGCGAGTTCGAGGGACTCTGCGGCTTCCGCACCCCCGCCGACGCGGCCGCCCTGATGGCCTCGCTCGACGTCCCCGGGCTGGCCCCGCTGATCGACCTGCTGCGCACCGAGCCCGAACCGGAGGCGCTCGCCGGGGCACTCGCCGGGGCGCTCGGCCTGACCGGCGCGGCCGGCCGGGAGACCGTGGCCGCCGTCGCCCGCGCGGTCACCGCCGCCGCCCCCACCGACCCGACCGGCGAGCTGGCCGGGTACGCCTTCGCCGCCGCCGAGCACCCCGGCGACCCCGGGCTGGTCGCCGCCCTGCTGCTCAACCACGTCCGGCTCCAGCCCGGCGAGGCGCTCTACCTCGGTGCCGGGCTGCCGCACGCCTACCTGCGCGGCACCGGCGTCGAGATCATGTCCAACTCCGACAACGTGCTGCGCTGCGGCTTCACCCCCAAGCACGTGGACGTCCCCGAACTGCTCGAGGTGGTCGACTTCCGCGGCGGCCGCCCGGAGATCCTGCGCCCCGCGCCCGGCCCGGACGGCGAACGGCACTACCCGGTGCCGATCGACGAGTTCCGGCTCTCCCGCTACGAACTCACCGACCGCCCCGCCACCCTGCCCGGCGACGCCCCGCAGATCCTGCTCTGCACCGCCGGAACGGCCGAACTCTCCTCGGGAGGACGGACGTTGACGCTCCACCGGGGCGAGTCCGCGTTCCTGCCGGCCGACGGCACCGCGACGCTGCTCACCGGCCCCGGCGCGACCGTCTTCCGCAGCACCGTCACGCTCGACTAGCGGCCCCGGCCGGGATCGGGCCCGGGAGCAGCACCGGACCGGACCGGCTCAGACCGGCTCAGACCGGGAAACGCCCCTGGTACGCCAGCCGCGCCCCGGCGTCCGCGCCGATCGCGGTGAGCAGCTCGTCCAGGGCCAGGAACCACGTCCAGCGCTCCCCGCCGCCCGCCCGCGCCAGGGTGTCGACCAGCAGGTCCTCCAGCTCCGGGACCCGCTTGTCCTTCCACACCTTGTCGGCCACGCAGACCAGCAGGTCCTCGGCCGTGGAGGACGGGCCCCAGTCGGCGTGCCCGGCCGCGAACCGGGCCAGCTCCGGGGCCACCCCCGCCGCCAGCAGCAGCTCCCGCCCGGCCGGTTCGTGCGCCGAGCCCGGGCCGGACAGCTCCGAGCGGTGCACCGCCTTCCCGATGTCGTGGGTGGCCGCCCCGAACAGCACCGCCTCCCGGTCCACCGCCAGCTCCGGGCAGCGCTCCGCCGCCCAGTCCGCCAGCCGCGCCGCCACGTCGTGCACCAGCCGCAGGTGCGCCACCAGCCGCGGCGGCGCCCCCGCCCCGGCCAGCAGCTCGGCCGCCCGGTCCGGCAGCGGCAGCAGTTCCAGGTCATCGTCCATGGCGGGCGACCCTACCCGACCCCGTTTAATCCCTTGACCGTGGACGGGCGAGCGGGCTGCACTGGCCCGGACAGGCGACGGCGACCGCGGAAGGCGGCGGCATTGATCGACATCCGGCCCACCACCGAGCAGGACCTCGACCTCTTCGTCGAGACCATGCACGCCGCGTTCGGGATGTTCGTCGACCCGCCCGGCGCGGACGGCGGCGGCGTCTGGTGGTCGGCGTTCGAACCGGAGCGCGGCCTGCTCGCCCACGACGCGGACGGCCGGCCGATCGGCACCGCCGGGGCGTACACCTTCGAACTCACCCTCCCCGGCGGGCGGATCGTCCCGGTCTCCGGGGTGACGGCCGTCGGCGTGCTGCCCTCGCACCGGCGGCGGGGCGTGCTCACCGCGATGATGCGCCACCAGCTCACCGAACTGCGCGGACGCGGCGAGGTGCTGGCCGTGCTGCTCGCCTCCGAATCGCTGATCTACCGCCGCTTCGGCTACGGGCCCGCCACCTACACCCAGCGCTACACCGTGCCCCGGCAGCGCGCCGCCCTCGCCCCCGCCCGGGCCGGGGCCGCCGAGGCCGGGACGGTCGAACTGCTGCACCGCGACAGGGCGGTGCCGCTGCTGGAGCAGGTCTACGACGACTACCGGCGGCTGCGCCCCGGCTCGGTCTCCCGCCCGCACCGCTGGTGGGAGCGCGGCGCGGGCCAGCCCCCGGTCGCCCCCAAGCCCCGCTACGTCGCCCTGCACCGGGACGCCGCCGGCCGGCCCGACGGGTACGCCAGCTACAGCGTCGAGGAGGGCCGCTCACTGGTGGCCGACGAGACCGTCGCCACCACCGACGCCGCGTACGCCGCGCTGGCCCGCTACCTGCTCGGCCACGACCTGGTCGAGCAGGTGGTGTTCAAGCACGTCCCGCCCGACCACCCGTTGCCCTGGCTGCTCGCCGACTACGGCGCCGGCCAGCCCGGCAAGCACACCGACTGGCTCTGGGCCCGGGTGCTGGACGTGCCCGGCGCGCTCACCGCCCGCGGCTGGAGCACCGACGGCACGCTCGTCCTCGACGTCGACGACCCGTTCCTCGGCGAGCACCACCGCCACCTGCTGACCGTCCGCGACGGCGAGGCCACCTGCGTCCCCACCGACCGCGCCCCCGACCTCTCGCTCGACATCAGCGACCTCGGCTCGATCCTGCTCGGCGGCACCACCCCCAGCACCCTCGCCCGGGCCGGCCACCTCCGCCCCCACCACCCCGAAGCCGCCGCCCGCGCCGACGCCCTGTTCCGCGCCGACCGCGCACCGCACTGCCTGCACTGGTTCTGAGACGCGGCGGAGCCCCCGCGGACGAGGTCCGCGGGGGCTCCTGGCCGATCGGGGATCAGTTCTTGCTGTAGAAGCCAAACATGTCGACGATCAGGTCGGTCTGCGAGTAGGCGACGTTCCAGAAGTCGACCAGCCCGGTGCTGCCGACGCTCGCCTGCACCAGGTTCGGGACGGTCTGCCCGGCCTTCCAGTTCAGGGACGAGGAGTTCGGCACCGACGGCCAACTGAAGTAACCGCCCTCGTAGGCCGCGATGGTGTTCGGGTCCTGCGCGACCGACAGGTGGCCGTCGCCGCGGGTGTTGGTGACGGTCGCGTTCAGCGCCCAGCCGGTGATGTTCGGGTCCCAGGAACCGAGGTCGAGCGGCATGTAGTCGTAGCCGTAGCTGGCGTTGTACGGGTAGAGCGGGCTCGACTGGCGGGTGTCCAGCAGGCGGTCGGGGTCCACCGGGACGTACGCGCTCTGGCTGTTCGGCGTGTAGTAGCCGACCACGTCCACGATCACGTCCGACGCCTTCCAGGCACCGTTCTGGACCTGGATCCTGCCGTCCGGGCCGACCGGCACGATCACCGAGTTGGCCACGGTCTGGCCGGCGGTGAAGTTGACGTTCGAGGCGGTGGGCAGGGACTGCCCGCTCGGGTACACCGTCAGGTGGCCGTCGCTGCCCGGGTTGGTGACGGTGACGTTCAGCGCCACGGCGGTGAACTTGTTGTCCGGCACCTGCGCGTTGGTCGGGATGGTCACCGGCACGGTGCCGTACGCGGCCACCTTGCCGCTGTTGCGGGTGTCCAGCAGGCGCTTCGGGTCGACCGGGGTGTAGCCGGAGGCCTGGCTCTGGGTGAAGTACCCGGTCACGTCGGCGATCAGGTCGACGCTGCCCCAGCCGCCGTTGTACAGGTCGACGTAGCCGTTGGCCCCGACCGGCGCGATCACCAGGTTCGGAACGGTCTGGCCCGGCAGGTAGTTGAGGTTCGACGTGGTCGGCCGGGCGTCGCCGTCCCCGTAGACCGTGACGTGGCCCTCGGTCCCCGGGTTGGTGACGGTGACGTTCAGCACCACCGCGGTGACCCCGGCCGGGATGGAGCCGTTGCCCGCGATCTTGATCTTCGCGGTGCCGTACGCCGGAACCTTGGCGCGCGGGGCGCCGGTGCCGTCCCGGGTGTCCAGCAGACGCGTCGGGCCGTACGCGGTGTACGAGTTGCCCGCGGTCGCGAGGCTGAGGTTGCCGCTGGCGGTGTTGCCGGAGCCGTCGGTCAGCGTGACGCTGATGGCGTAGGCGCCCAGCTGGTCGTAGACGTGCGTCTGGGTGACCTTGGCGGCCGAGTAGACCGCCACCGAGGTGCTCTTGCCGTCGCCCCAGTTGATGGTGGCGGTGAGCGGCCAGCTGTCGCTGGTGGCGGAGATGTCCAGGTCGATGCCGTGGGCGGACGACTGCACGGCGTGCAGCGAGGCGCCCAGCGAGTTGTTCGCGGCGGTCAGCGGACCGGCCTGCGACTGCGCGCCACGAGCCTGCGGCGCGGCGGACTTGCTACCCGAGACCGACCCGTCGAAGGTCTGGAAGTCGGGCTTCGGCGCCTGAGGCGCGGCGTGCACGCCGGCGGCCTTGGCGGAACGAGCGGGAGAGTCCGAGTCGGCAGCCACGGCCTGGCCCGGAACGAACGCGAGGCCGGCGGCAACAGCAGCGGCACCCGCGAGAAAACGGCGATAAGACACCGACACCCCGAAGAATAAAAGTGAAGATCCGATGAGAGGCTCGCTCAGCGTACAGATCCCACCCTGTTCGAACAATCTCCTTTTTTCCCGTTCCCGCACGGGCTTTGGCGGTATGCGGACAAAAAATTCGACGGCCTGTCAGGTCACATCGCGAGTCATGTCGACAAAGCGGGAATAGTGCCCCTGGAAAGCGACGGTAATGGTCGCAGTTGGGCCGTTTCGGTGCTTTGCCACGATCAGGTCGGCTTCGCCGGCCCGCGGCGACTCCTTCTCGTACGCGTCCTCGCGGTGCAGCAGGATCACCATGTCGGCGTCCTGCTCGATCGAGCCGGACTCGCGCAGGTCGGAGACCATCGGCTTCTTGTCGGTGCGCTGCTCGGGGCCGCGGTTCAGCTGGGAGAGCGCGATCACCGGGAGCTCCAGCTCCTTCGCCAGCAGCTTCAGGTTCCGGGACATGTCCGAGACCTCCTGCTGCCGGCTCTCCGCCCGCCGCGACCCGCCGGACTGCATCAGCTGCAGGTAGTCGATCACCACCAGCCGCAGGTCGTTGCGCTGCTTGAGCCGCCGGCACTTGGCCCGGATCTCCATCATCGACAGGTTCGGCGAGTCGTCGATGTACAGCGGCGCCGCACTCACCTCGGGCATCCGCCGGGCCACCCGCGTCCAGTCGTCGTCCGTCATGTTCCCCGACCGCATGTGGTGCAGCGCCACCCGCGCCTCCGCCGACAGCAGGCGCATGGCGATCTCGTTGCGGCCCATTTCGAGCGAGAAGATCACGCTCGGCAGGTTGTTGTGGATCGAACAGGCCCGCGCGAAGTCCAGCGCGAGCGTGGAGTTGTGGGTGGGCACCATCGACCGGGTGGCCAGGTACAGGTGGTCGGGGTTGTCGACCTCGACGCACCGCACGGGGACGCTGTCGACCTCGCGGACGTCGACGACGTAGCGCTGCCGGAGCCTCGGGGTGGCCGGCCGCCGGCGCTCGGCGTGGACCGCCCGCTTGCGGGCGAGCCCGAAGACCTCGCCGGTCGGGGTGAAGGTGACGGTCCAGACCGTCGAGGACTCCTCGGAACGGCTGGCGACCCGCTTGGCGGCCAGGCCGCAGCGGTGGCCGAGACCGACGACCAGGTCCCGGAAACCCTCGGCGAGTTCGCGGCTGGTCACGGCGAACTGCACCGAGCCGGTGGCGTTGACCGTCCCGTCGGTGTCCAGCAGCCCGGCCAGCAGGGCCCGCCGCTGGGCGACCGACCCGCGCAGGTAGGCGGCCGGGATGTGCTTGTGCCCGAGCACGCCCAGCTCGCGCAGGGCGGTCAGCAGGCTGCCGTACCGCCGACTGCAGGAGTGGCACCGGGGCTCGGAGAACGGCGAGGAGCACGGGGCGCCGCAGTCCGTGCAGGTGGTCGGCGGGACGGGCGCGGAGACGAGCCTGGCCCGGCCGCCGCAGGAGCGCCCGCAGGTACGGACGTGGGCGAGCTCGGAGGTGAAGACCGTGCCGCAGACGACGCAGGCCCGTTCGAAGGTCTCCGGCTCCGCCACGTCGTAGCGCAGCGCGTAGGTCGGGGTGTCGCCGACCCGGCGGGCCGCCAGTCCGTCGGCGGCGAGGCGCTCCAGGACCTCCGGGTCGGTGGTGGTGATCCGGGCGGCATCGGTGTGGCCGTCGCCCAGCCAGGCGCCGAGGGCGTAGGGCGGGACGGGGAGGTCCCGCTCGGGCAGATCGAGCGGGGCGGTGTTGCGCACGGAGTGGTTGGCGCGGCCGTCCGCGGAGGCGCAGCGCAAGGTGGCGGCGATCTCCTTGGTGGTGACGACCCGTCCGTTCCCGCCGGAGCGGCGCACCGCGCGGGTGTCGGTCAGCCACTGGTGGTCGGCGTCGGCGATCACGCTGGTGCCGTCGTCGAAGCACACCTCGAAGCAGGGCCGGTCGAGCATCACCTCGGTGGCGGCGACCACCCGGGTGGGCCGTCCGTCGGCGTCGAGCAGCAGGTCTCCGACGGCGACCTCGCCCATGGTGGTCCAGCCGTCCGGAGTGGGCAGCGGGGTGTCCAGGGCGAGCGCCTTGCCCATGGCCGGGCGGGCCGCGATGACGATCATCTGGCCGGGGTGGAGGCCGTTGGTGAGCTGGTCGAAGTCGGCGAATCCGGTGGGGACGCCGGACATCTGGCCGGAGCGGGAGCCGATGGCCTCGATCTCGTCGAGGGCGCCTTCCATGATGTCGGCGAGGGGGGCGTAGTCCTCGTTGGTGCGCTGTTCGGTGACGGCGTAGATCTCGGCCTGGGCGGCGTTGACGATGTCGTCGACGTCGCCCTCGGCGGCGTAGCCCATGCCGGCGATGCGGGTGCCGGCCTCGACCAGGCGGCGCAGGACGGCGCGTTCGTGGACGATCTCGGCGTAGTACTCGGCGTTGGCCGCGGTGGGGACGGAGTTGACCAGGGTGTGCAGGTAGGAGGGGCCGCCGACGCGGGTGAGCTCGCCGCGCTTGGTGAGTTCGCCGGCCACGGTGATCGGGTCGGCGGGCTCGCCGCGGGCGTAGAGGTCGAGGATCGCGCCGTGGATGAGTTCGTGGGCGGGGCGGTAGTAGTCGGCGGGCTTGAGCACCTCGACGACGTCCGCGATGGCGTCCTTGGAGAGGAGCATGCCGCCGAGCACGGACTGTTCGGCCGCCAGGTCCTGCGGGGGAACGCGTTCGAAGCCCTCGCCGCCGAAGCCGCCCTCGCGGTCGCCGTCCCGGTCGCGGCGCTCGCCCTTGGCCGGGAAGCGGTCGCCGCCCTTGCCGCCGTCCCGCCGCTGGAAGCCGCCGCCGGACCCGCCGGAGCCTCCGGACCCGCCGGACCCGCCCGAGCCGCCGGAGCCCTCGCGGCCGGCCGGGGCGCCGGAGCGGCGGGAGACCGGGAGGCGGTCGCCCGGGACGTCGGGGAAGGCGTCCAGCGGGAAGGCGTCGTCGGACGGCTGCCAGTCGTCCTCCGGCGGCGGGGCGTCGTGGTCTTCGTACTGGGGGCCGGTCACGCGTGTTCCCCGATCAGCGAGCGGTGCGAGTTGGTGCGGGCCTGTCCGGTGGGGCGCGTTCCTTCCTACGCCACCGAGCCGACAGTTCCGGCCGTGTGCGGGCGGTGTCGCGCGGCCACCGGGGTCTGGTCCGGAGCCACGGTACGGGGGGTCGGGCGGTTGTTCAAAGGCGGTTATCCACAGGGGGTGTGGATAACCGCCCGCAGGCTGTGGGTAACTCCGCCAAAGCTGTGCACAACCCTGTGGACACCACTGTGGATAACCACACGATCACCCTGGTGAGACATCGCTGACCTGCGGTGACTCTCCGCACAGCCTGTGCATGAGAAATTCTTCACACACCCGGGGCCCGAGCCGGGGTCCTGTTCGAGGGACCGTTCGAACCCGGGTCCGTCCACAGGAGAAGTAAGTGTCACAGGACACTTACAGCCATTACCTGTGGATGAGTAGGCTGAGCCCATGCCCGTCAGACCGCCCACGGCCAGTCCGCCCGCCGCCGACCGCCGCCGCCACGACCGGGAGATCCTCGCCCTGGCCGTCCCCGCCTTCGGCGCCCTGGTCGCCGAACCGCTGTTCCTGATGGCCGACTCGGCGATCGTCGGCCACCTCGGCACCGCCCAGCTGGCGGGCCTGGGCGTCGCCTCGGCCGCGCTCACCACCGTCGTCGGCGTGTTCGCCTTCCTCGCGTACGCCACCACCGCCGCGGTGGCCCGCCGGATCGGGGCGGGCGACCGGCGGGCCGCCGTCCAGCAGGGCATCGACGGGATCTGGCTGGCGCTGGTCCTCTCGGCCGGCCTGGTGGTGCTCACCCTGCTGCTCGCCCCGCAGGCCGCCCGGCTGCTCGGCGCCTCCGCCACCGCCGAACCGCACGCCGTCACCTACCTGCGGATCAGCGCGCTCGGGGTGCCCGCGATGCTGCTGGTGCTGGCCGCCACCGGCGTGCTGCGCGGCTTCCAGGACACCCGCACCCCGCTGCTGGTGGCGATCGGCGGGTTCACCGCCAACCTGCTGCTCAACCTGGGCCTGGTGTACGGCGCCGGCCTCGGGGTGGCCGGCTCCGCCTGGGGCACCGTGATCGCGCAGAACGCGATGGCCGCGGTGTACGTGGCGGTGGTGGTCCGCGGCGCCCGCCGCGAGGGCGCGACGCTGCGGCCGGACGCCGCCGGCATCCGCGCCTCGGCCCGGGCGGGCGGCCCGCTGCTGGTGCGGACCCTGAGCCTGCGCGCGGTGCTGGTGCTGGCCACCGCGGTGGCCGCGCACCTGGGCGACGCCGAGGTGGCCGCCCACCAGATCACCATGACCGTCTGGTCCTTCGTGGCCTTCGCGCTGGACGCGGTGGCGATCGCCGGGCAGGCGATCATCGGCCGCTACCTGGGCGCCGGCGACCTGCCGGGCACCCGGGCCGCCACCCGGCGGATGGTCGAGTGGGGCCTCGGCGCGGGCGTGCTGTTCGGGCTGCTGATGGTGCTGGGCCGCCCGCTGTACGTCCCGCTGTTCAGCTCCGACCCGGCGGTGCAGGGGCAGCTGTCCACCGCGCTGCTGCTGGCCGCGCTGACCCAGCCGGTGGGCGGGCTGGTGTTCGTCCTGGACGGGGTGCTGATGGGCGCGGGCGACGGCCGCTACCTGGCGCGGGCGATGCTGGTCACCCTGCTGCTGTTCGTCCCGGCGGCGCTGGCCGTCCCGGCGCTGGGCCTGGGGCTGGCCGGGCTGTGGTGGGCGATGAACCTGTTCATGCTGAGCCGGGCCGCGTTCCTGGCCGGCCGGGTGCGCACCGGCCGCTGGATGGTCACCGGCGCGGTCCGGGCCTGAGGACGGCACCGGGGACCGGGCGCGGCAACGGCCCCGGAACGGCCGGAGGGCCGGACCCCGTGGAACGGGGTCCGGCCCTCCGGGTGCCTCGCGGCGTGCCCTGCGGCACGGACGCTACGGCACCGCTACGACTGCGTTCAGGCGGCGACGACGTTGACGTCGAGGTTGGCCTGGACGTCACCGTGCAGCTTGACCGAGACCTTGTGGGTGCCCACGGTCTTGATCGGCGAAGCGATCGCGACGGCGCGCTTGTCCACGGCCGGGCCGCTGGCGGCCTTGATGGCCTCCACGACGTCGGCCTGGGTCACGGAGCCGAACAGGCGGCCGGCCTCGCCGGAGCGAACGGCCAGCTTGACCTGCAGGCCCTCGAGCTTGGCCTTGACCTCGTTGGCGGCGTCGAGGGTCTGGATGGCGTGGATCTTCCGGGCGCGACGGATGGCGTCGACGTCCTTCTGACCGCCCTTGGTCCAGCGGATGGCGAAGCCGCGCGGGACCAGGAAGTTACGGGCGTAGCCGTCCTTGACCTCGACGATCTCGCCGGCGCTGCCGAGGCCGGGGACCTCGTGAGTGAGGATGATCTTCATTCTTCGGTCACCCTCTCTTAGCGCGCGGTGGAGGTGTAGGGCAGCAGGGCCATCTCACGGCTGTTCTTCACGGCCGTGGCGACGTCACGCTGGTGCTGGGTGCAGTTGCCGGTGACCCGGCGGGCACGGATCTTGCCGCGGTCGGAAATGAACTTCCGCAGCAGGTTCGTGTCCTTGTAGTCCACGTACGTGGCCTTGTCCTTGCAGAAGACGCAAACCTTCTTCTTCGGCTTGCGAGCAGGCGGCTTCGCCATTGTGTGCTCCGTTAGGTACGAGATCTGTCAGCGTCGGCGGGCCCGCGGGGGGCCCGCCGAGCACCGCTTAGAACGGGGGTTCTTCCGAGTAGCCGCCGCCGGAGTTTCCACCCCAGCCGCCGCCGCCCTGGTTGGACGCGGGGGCGCTGGACGCCCACGGGTCGTCGGACGGGCCGCCCTGGCTGCCGCCGCCGGGGTTTCCGCCCCAGCTGCCGCCGCCCTGGTTGCCGCCGCCGAAGCCGCCGCCACCCTGCTGGCCGCCGCCGCCGAAGCCGCCGCCGCCACCGCCCGGACCGCCGGTCCGGTTGGCGCGGGTGACCTTGGCGGTCGCCGAGCGCAGGCTCGGGCCGACCTCATCGACCTCGACCTCGAAGACCGTCCGCTTCTCGCCTTCCTTGGTCTCGTAAGACCGCTGGCGCAGTCGGCCCTGCACGATCACGCGCATGCCGCGCTGCAGCGACTCGGCCACGTTCTCCGCCGGCTGACGCCAGACGTTGCACGTGAGGAAGAGGCTCTCGCCGTCCTTCCACTCGTTGGTCTGGCGGTCGAAGGTGCGCGGGGTGGACGCGATGCGGAACTTGGCCACCGCGGCACCCGACGGGGTGAAGCGCAGCTCGGGGTCGTCGACGAGGTTGCCGACGAGGGTGATGACGGTCTCGCCTGCCATGTGGTGATGACCTCTCGGAAAGGAGTTCTGCGGTGCTCGTCAGCGGTGTTCCACGTGGAACACCGGACGTGAGCCCTCCGGCGCGGACGCCGGAAGCGGGCTCAGTGGGTGTCCGGGCGCAGGACCTTGGTCCGCAGAACCGACTCGCTCAGGCTGAACTGGCGGTCGAGCTCCTTGACGACCTCGGGCGTGGCCTTGAGGTCGATGACCGAGTAGATGCCCTCGGACTGCTTGTTGATCTCGTACGCCAGGCGACGCCGGCCCCAGGTGTCGACCTTCTCCACCTTGCCGCCGCTGGTGCGGACGACGTTGAGGAAGCTCTCGATCAGGGGGGAGACAGCGCGTTCCTCGACCGAGGGGTCGAGGATGACCATCACCTCGTAGTGACGCATGTGTAACCCACCTCCTTTGGACTCAACGGCCACGGCATTTCCGTGGCAGGAGGGTTGTGCGCGTCGGCACCGGTGGATCCGGGCATGCGAACACGCCCCTACACCAGTGCAGAGGGGCAAGCCTACCGGGTCAGCCGACCGGCGGACAAAACAGTTGGCCGCCGCGGTTGTCACTTCGGTCACATCGGCCGCAATCTGGACAGAACGAACGTTCCCTCTCCCGGGAGGTGGGTCCCATGGCACAGGCCGTCCCCAGGCCGCAGCACCGGTCGCAGTTCACCCTCAACACCGACGGACACCCGCACCCGCGGGAGAACGCCCTGGTCGGCGTGACCGTCCTGCTCGGGGTGATCGCCTTCGTCACCTCGTTCTTCCACCACCTGCACCTCCTGACCTCGTGGACCGGCCTGTTCGGGGTGCTCACCGGACTGGCCGGGCTGTTCCTCTCGGTGACCACCGCCGAGCGCTTCGCGGTCGTCATCGGCACCGGCGCGGCGGCGTTCGGCCTCTTCCTCGGCGTGGCGCACGGCGGCCTGTTCGGGGGCGTGTGGTGACCTCCCCCCGGCGCGGGGCGGGCTGAGTCCGCCTCCCTCCACTGGGCCTCCGATGCCCTCCCGGCGTAGTACCTGTATCAGCGGGTGCCGCCGGGAGGGCATCATCATGTCGGGTCGGTTCCCGGTCGAATCGGACCATTCGGACGATAGGGTCACCATGGGGGGATCCGACGAGGAGGAGCACGGAGCATGAGCCTGCGGCTGCGGACGATCACACGCGAGGAACACCTGGCCTTCGTGCAGAGCCGGCCCTCGGCCAGCCACATGCAGGTGCCCTCCTGGGCGGACGTGAAGGCGGAGTGGCGCGCGGAGAGCCTGGGCTGGTTCGACGCCTCCGGCGAGCTGGTCGGCGCCGGGCTGGTCCTCTACCGCCAGCTGCCCAAGGTGAAGCGGTACCTGGCCTACCTGCCGGAGGGGCCGGTGATCGACTGGTTCGACCAGGACCTCGACCGCTGGCTCAAGCCGATGCTGGCGCACCTGAAGTCGCAGGGCGCCTTCTCGGTGAAGATGGGCCCGCCGGTGGTGGTGCGCCGCTGGGAGGCGCCCACCATCAAGGAGGCGATCGCCGGCGACCGGGCCAAGCGGCTGCGCGACGTCGAGCCGGACTTCACCGAGCCCCGCGCCCTGGAGGCCGCCGAACGGCTGCGCCGCTCCGGCTGGCTGCAGGGCGAGGACGGCGGCGCCGGCTTCGGCGACGTCCAGCCCCGGTACGTCTTCCAGGTGCCGCTGGGCGGCCGCTCGCTGGACGACGTCCAGCGCGGCTTCAACCAGCTGTGGCGGCGCAACATCAAGAAGGCCGAGAAGAGCGGCGTCGAGGTGGTCCAGGGCGGCTACGAGGACCTCGCGGTCTTCCACAAGCTGTACGTGGTCACCGCCGAGCGGGACCACTTCACGCCCCGGCCGCTCTCCTACTTCCAGCGGATGTGGCAGTCCCTCACCGCCGAGGACCCGAACCGGATGCGGCTCTACCTCGCCTACCACGAGGGCGAGCCGCTGGCCGCCACCACGATGCTGGTGGTCGGCGAGCACGTCTGGTACTCCTACGGCGCCTCGGCCGACCACAAGCGCGAGGTCAAGCCGTCCAACGCCATCCAGTGGCGGATGATCCGGGACTCCTACGCGCTCGGCGCGAGCGTCTACGACCTGCGCGGGATCAGCGACACCCTGGACGAGGACGACCCGCTGTTCGGACTGATCCAGTTCAAGGTCGGCACCGGCGGCCAGGCCGCGGAGTACCTCGGCGAGTGGGACTTCCCGCTCAACAAGCTCCTGCACAAGGCGCTCGACCTCTACATGTCGCGCCGCTGAGCCGGACGGCCGGGCCGGCGGACCGCCGCCCGCCGACCCGCCGCCTGCCGGTCGCCGGTCGCCGGTCGCCCGCCGGTGCGCCACCCGAAGAACACCACGGAGAGAACGCGATGACCCTGACGATGTACGTGGACACCGGCCGCTGGCGGGCGCACCAGCGCGGCCTGCTGGCCGAGTTCGACGGGCTCGTCCCGGTCGCCAAGGGCAACGGCTACGGCTTCGGCAACACCCGGCTGGCCGCCGAGGCCGCCCGGCTGGGCGTGCCGACGCTGGCGGTGGGCACCACGGACGAGGCGGCGGCGGTGGCCGGCGACTTCCCCGGCGACCTGCTGGTGCTCACCCCCTACCGGGCGGGCGAGCCCGAGGTCGAGCTGCCCGCCGGGCGGGTGGTGCGCACCGTCGCGCACCCCGAGGCGCTGGCCGCGCTGCCCGGGGGGACCAGGGTGGTGATCGAGTGCATGACCTCGATGCGGCGGCACGGCGTCGCGGCCGGTGAGCTGTCCCGGCTGCCGGTGGGGCACCTGGCGGTGGAGGGCTTCGCGCTGCACCTGCCGCTGGACCGGCCGGACGGCAGCGACCCGGTGGACGAGGTGTCCGGCCTGGTCCGGGCGATCGACGGGGCCGGGCTGCCCGCCGGCACCGTCTACCTCAGCCACCTGTCCGCCGCGGACGGGCCGCGGCTGGCCGAGCGGCACCCCGGCACCGCCTTCCGCTCCCGGATCGGCACCCGGCTCTGGCTCGGCGAGGTGGAGGCGCTCTCCTCCCGGGCCACCGTCCTGGACGTCACCCCGGTCTCCCGCGGCGAGCGCTACGGCTACCGGCAGCACAAGGCCCCCTCCGACGGCCACCTGCTGGTCGCCACCGGCGGCACCGCGCACGGCGTCGGCCTGGAGGCCCCCAAGTACGTGCACGGGGTGCTGCCCCGGGCCAAGGGGCTGGCCCGGGCCGGTCTGGCCACCGTCAACCGGACGCTGTCGCCGTACTCCTGGCAGGGCAAGCAGCTGTGGTTCGCCGAGCCGCCGCACATGCAGGTGTCGATCCTGTTCCTGCCCGGCGAGCTCAAGCCGCCCGCGATCGGCGACGAGCTGTCCCTGACCGTCCGGCACACCACCACCCACTTCGACCGGGTGGTCGAGCGCTGAGCCCGCCGCCCCCGGGGCCCGGCCGAACGCCGGAGCCCCGCCCGCCGTGACGGCGGGCGGGGCTCCAGGGCTCCGGGGCTCCGGGGCCGGGCGGCCTCCCGGAGGACTCACCGGGCCGCCTCCCGGGTCACCTTCCGGGTCACCTCTCGGGCCGGGGCTCCGCGCCGAGCTCGACGACCGGTTCCGGGTCCTTGCTCAGCCAGTCCGAGCGCGGCGCGTACGCGGCGTAGCTCTCCTCCTCGCGCAGGCCGCGGGCGGTGCCGAGCACGAACCGGTCCGGGGCGCCGTCCAGCACGCCGCCCGACGGGTCGTCGCTGCCGTCCCAGCGGACCGGGTCGTGCTCCGGGTGGAGGATGTCGCGGACCACCAGGTAGCAGAGGTACAGGGTGCCGACCAGGTGCAGGGCGATGGCGAAGTGGTACCACTCCTGGTCGATGCCGTGGTGCTTGCCGTCGCCGTTGTAGGCCAGGAACGACCAGACGCCGAGGAAGTACAGCACCTCGCAGGCCTGCCAGAGCAGGAAGTCGCGCCAGCGCGGCCGGGCCAGCACCGCCAGCGGGATCAGCCAGAGCACGTACTGCGGCGAGTACACCTTGTTGGTCAGCACGAAGGCCGCCACCACCAGGAAGGCCAGCTGGGCGAAGCGCGGGCGGCGCGGGGCGCTGATCGCCAGCCAGCCGACCGCCAGGCAGCTGAGCACCAGCAGGACGGCGATCCAGGTGTTCAGGGTCTCCAGGTTCCGGCCCTTGCGGATGCCCTGCATCAGGATCAGCCAGAACGAGCCGTAGTCCTCCCGGCGGGTCTGGCTGAAGCTGTAGAAGGTCAGCCAGCCCTTCCAGTTGGCCAGCATGATCGGCAGGTTGACCACCAGCCAGGCCCCGGCCGCGCCGCCGAACGCCTGGCCGAACTCCTTCCACCGGCCGGCCCGCAGGCAGAGCACCAGCAGCGGGCCGAGCAGCAGCACCGGGTAGAGCTTGGCGGCGGTCGCCAGGCCGATGAAGACGCCCGCCCAGACCGGCCGGGAGCCCGACCAGTAGGCCATCGCCACCGCGGCCAGGGCCACCGCCAGCAGGTCCCAGTTGATGGTGGCGTTCAGCGCCAGGGCCGGGGCCAGGGCGAACAGCAGCGCGTCCCACGGGCGGCGGCGCTGGGTGCGCGAGGTGGCGACCACCGCGACCACGGCGCAGATCATCAGCATCCCGGCGTTGACCATCCAGAACCACTGCTCACGGCTCATCAGGTCGCCGCTGTGGGTGGTCAGCCAGGCCGCGACCTGCATGAACAGGCCGGTCAGCACCGGGTACTCCAGGTACTGCATGTCCGGCGAGCCCTGCGGGATCGGGTCCAGGTACGGGTGCAGCCCGTCGGCGAAGCCGCGGCCGGAGAACAGGTGCGGGATGTCGCTGTAACAGGCCTTCGTGTACTGGGTGGTGGCACCGTGGAACCAGCCGTCGTTGTAGCACGGGGCCTTCTGGAACAGGCCCAGCACGTAGACCGCGATCACCGCCAGCGCAAGGAACTTGGCCGGCGTCCACCAGGACACCCCCAGCAGCGCCCGCCGCCCGGGCGGGCCGCCGAACAGCTCGCTGCCGGCCTCCGCGACCGGGTCCTCGTCCGCGGGCACCACCACGGTGTTGGGCAGCGGACCGTCGGCCTGCGCGGGGCCGGGCGGCGAGGTCTCGTCACGAAGGCTGGAGGTCATGGCCGACATACTGCCGCACCGTTCCGCGCAATCGAAGAGGGGCACGGGATCGCCCTCGCGATCCGTGCCCCTCTGCGGTGTTTGTGCCGGGGTTCCGGCGGGCGGCTCAGCCGGTGCCGGTGCCCGGTCCGCCGTTGCGGCCGCTGGTGGTGCCGGTGGTGGTGCCGGTCCCGCCCGCTCCGTTGCCGCCGTTGCCGCCGGTGCCGGTGCCGCCGGCCGCTCCGGAGCTCGGGGAGGAGCTGGGGCAGAAGCCGAGCAGGCAGTCCGGGCTGGAACTCGCGCTGGAGCTGGGCTTGCCGGACGGCCGGCCGGTCGGGCGCTGGCTCTCGGTCGGCGACGGGTCGGCGGTCTCGGTGGGCACCTCGGCGGTGGGGCTGGTCTCCGTCGACGGGGAGGTCGAGGGCGAGGCCGAGGCCGAGGCGGTGGCCGGGGCGCCGGAGGAGTCGACCTCCTGGCCCCAGGGGGCCGGGGCGGTGAAGCTCCGCGGGTTGCCCGGGCCGATGATCTTCATGTAGCGGGTGAAGATCTCGGTCGGGAAGTCACCACCGTGGATCTCGCTCTTGCCGCCGGTGCCGTCCAGCGACTCCAGGCCGGTCTGCTTGGCCACGTCCTCGCGCCACATGCTGACCGCGGTGGTCAGGCTCGGGGTGTAGCCGATCCACCAGGCCGACTTGCTCTTGTCGGAGGTGCCGGTCTTGCCGGCCACCGGGAAGCCCAGCTCCGCGGTCTTGCTGCCGGTGCCGTTCTTCGCCACGTTCTGCAGCACGTCGGTGATGTTGTCGGCGACCGCCGGCTCGATCACCGTCTTCAGCACCGGCTTGTCGAAGTTCGGCAGGTCCTTGCCGCGGAACTGCACGCCGGTCACCGAGTACGGGTCGGCCTGCTGGCCGTGCGCCGGGAAGACCGAGTAGGCCGCGGCCATCCGGATCGCGCTCGGCGTCGAGGTGCCCAGCGGGAGGGTCAGCGTGTTGGCCGGCGACAGGGTCTTGTCGTCGTGCAGGCCGAACTTGATCGCCATCGCCCGGACCTTGTCGCCGCCGACGTCCTGGCCGAGCTGGACGAACGGCACGTTGTACGACCACTGCATGGCCGTCCGCAGCGTCACGTAGCCCTTCTTGCCCGGGTCGCTGTTGCGCTGGTGGTAGGGCTGGCCGTCGTCGCCGATCGCCTTGCTGCCGTCGGCGCGGTAGATCTGCGCCAGGTCGTCGGCCAGGTAGCGGGAGTCCGGGTTGATCTTGGCGGGCTTGCCGTCCGGGCCGTTCTTGGTGAGGACGCCCTCCTGCATCGCGGTGGCCAGCACGATCGGCTTGAAGGTCGAGCCGACCGGGACGCCGGCCGCGTCGGCGTTGTTGGTGAAGTGGCCGTTCTCGACGCCCGGGCCGCCGTAGATGGCCACGATCGCGCCGTCACCGGGCACCACCGAGGCCGCGCCGATCTGGACGTTGCGGTCCAGCTCCTTGTTGGCCGGGTCCAGCCGGGCCGACTCGAAGTCGTCCACGGCCTTCTTCAGGGCGTCGACCTTGTCCTTCTGGAAGGTGGTGTGGATCTGGTAGCCGCCGCGGTCGAGGGCCGCCGTGGTGATGTCCGGGTCCTTGTTGGTGACGTACTGCTTGGCGGTCTCGACCAGGTAGGAGACCTCGCCGGTGGTCTTGGTGGCGGTCTTCGCGTCGATCGGCTCGGGGAAGTCCTTGCACTTGGCCCGGTCGTCCGCGGACAGCGCCTTGGTGGTCACCATCCGGTCCAGGATCCAGTTCCAGCGCTCCACCATGCGCTCGTGGTTGGCCGCGCTCAGGCTCGGGTCGTACAGGCCCGCGCCCTTCAGCAGGCCCGCCAGCATGGCGCCCTGGCAGACGTCGATCTTGCTGGCGTCCACGCCGTAGTACGCCTGCGCGGCCGCCTGGATGCCGGTCGCGCCGCGGCCGAACCAGCTGGTGTTCAGGTAGCCGGTGAGGATCTGGTCCTTGCTCTTCTCGCCGTTGACCTTCAGGGTGATGAAGAATTCCTTGGCCTTGCGGGAGAGCGTCTGGTCCTGCGACAGGTAGACGTTCTTCACGTACTGCTGGGTGATGGTCGAACCGCCCTGGGTCTCGCCGCCGGTGGCCATCTTGTAGACGGCGCGGGCGATGCCCTTCGGGTCGATGCCGGAGTCGGTGCGGAAGGTGTCGTTCTCCGCCGCTATGACCGCGTCCTGGGCCGGGCGGCTGATCTGCGAGAGCTCGACCAGCTGCTGGTTCTCGTTGCCGGTGCGGGCCATCTCGGTGCCGTCGGCCCAGTAGAAGATGTTGCTCTGGATCTGCAGCGGGGTCTTCTCGTCCGGCACCTGGACCAGCGCGTACGCGGCGCCGACCGCGGCCACGCCGCCGCCGAAGAAGACCAGGAACAGGGTCAGCACCTGCTTCCAGGACGGCAGCCAGCGCCGCAGGCCCGACTTGCCGGACCGCGGGTAGTCGATCAGCCGCTTCTTGCCCGGCCGACCGCCCCGACCGGCGCCGCGGCCACCGGGCGGCCCGCCCGCGCTGCCGGCACCGCCGCCGCCCTTGCGGGACTGCTTGCGCATCTCCGCCCGGGTCGGCCGGGGCTGCTCCGCGGTCTCCCGCGCGGCGCGCCGACCGCCCTGGCCGGGGACCTGCCCGGGCCCGGGGCGCCCGGGGGCGCCGGAACGGTTCGGCCCGGCCGCCCGCCCCGGGGCCGCGGCCCGTCCGGGACCGCCCGCGGGGCCGCCCCGCCCGTACTCGGGTGCGCCCTCGACCGGGTGGCCGTACGCGTACGGCCGTTCGGAGTCCGACCGCCGCGGCGGCGGTTGCTCGCCCCCGGGGTTGGCCGACCTGCGCCGGTGTTCGCTCATCTCTCCGCAGCTCCTCGGTCAGGGTGCACAGGCGAAAGAGTACGGCGCTCCGAAAGCCACCTAATCGGGCATTGGAAGCCAACCCGGACGAACCGACCGCGATTCATTACACGCCCGTTGCCCAGCGGCCTTGTGATCCCAGTTACGCGTGCCCCTCTTGCTCCTTCCGTGACCCAGGGTTACTGTTGCCGATATATCGAGCCGATACATCGGCGCGACACATCGGTTCGGCATACACTGCCGGACCGGGGCCCGCATCCGGCGAGCAGGAACCCTCACGGAAGGAGGAAGGCGGCATGAGCCGACGCTCCGGCGTCCTCGAATTCGCCGTCCTCGGCCTGCTCCACGACGCGCCCATGCACGGGTACGAGCTGCGCAAGCGGCTCAACGTCCTGCTGGGCTCGTTCCGGGCCTTCTCGTACGGAACGCTCTACCCCTGCCTGAAGAGCCTGGTCGCCCAGGGCTTCCTGGTGGAGGACAACCCGGACGTCGAGTACGTCCCGGCCACCGCGCTCAACGGCAAGCGGTCGAAGATCGTCTACCGGCTCTCCCCCGAGGGCAAGCAGCGCTTCGAGGAACTGCTCGCCGACACCGGGCCGGAGGCCTGGGAGGACGAGCACTTCGGTGTCCGGTTCGCGTTCTTCGGCCAGACCGACCGGGTGGTCCGGATGCGCGTGCTGGAAGGCCGCCGCAGCCGGCTGGAGGAGCGGCTGGAGCGGATGCGCAGCTCCGTCTCCCGCACCCGCGAGCGTTTCGACGACTACACCCTCGAACTCCAGCGCCACGGCCTGGAGTCCGTGGAACGCGAGGTCCGGTGGCTCAACGAGCTGATCGAGACCGAGCGGGCCACCAGAACCGGACGCAGTGCCGCGTCCCCGCACACTTCGGACGGCCGTGGTCCGGCCGACGGGTCCTCCGACCCGCCCGGGCCACCGTACGACCGCCCGGGGCGCTCCTGACCGGAGCGCTGCACCACCGCGCCGGCCCCGCCGCCCGCGGCGAGGCGTGGGCGCCCCGTGCGCCCGATCAGACAGTCAGAACAGATGTGGAACGAGGTCGCCGCCACAGCACGGCGGGCCTCATGAGATTCAGGGAGCAACCGGAATGGGTTCGGTTCGCGTAGCCATCGTCGGCGTGGGCAACTGCGCCGCCTCGCTGGTGCAGGGTGTCGAGTACTACAAGGACGCCGACCCGGCCGGTAAGGTCCCCGGCCTGATGCACGTCCAGTTCGGCGACTACCACGTCAAGGACGTCGACTTCGTCGCCGCGTTCGACGTGGACGCCAAGAAGGTCGGCTTCGACCTGGCCGACGCCATCGGCAACAGCGAGAACAACACCATCAAGATCTGCGACGTGCCGCCGACCGGCGTCACCGTGCAGCGCGGCCACACCCTCGACGGCCTGGGCAAGTACTACCGCGAGACCATCGAGGAGTCCGACGAGGCTCCGGTCGACGTCGTGCAGATCCTCAAGGACCGCCAGGTCGACGTCCTGGTCTGCTACCTGCCGGTCGGCTCCGAGGACGCCGCCAAGTTCTACGCCCAGTGCGCCATCGACGCCAAGGTCGCCTTCGTGAACGCCCTCCCGGTGTTCATCGCCGGCACCAAGGAGTGGGCCGACAAGTTCACCGAGGCCGGTGTCCCGATCGTCGGCGACGACATCAAGTCGCAGGTCGGCGCCACCATCACGCACCGCGTGATGGCGAAGCTCTTCGAGGACCGCGGTGTGGTCCTCGAGCGCACCATGCAGCTGAACGTCGGCGGCAACATGGACTTCAAGAACATGCTCGAGCGCGAGCGCCTGGAGTCCAAGAAGATCTCCAAGACCCAGGCCGTCACCTCGCAGATCCGCGACCGTGACCTGGGCGCCAAGAACGTCCACATCGGCCCGTCCGACTACGTCGCGTGGCTCGACGACCGCAAGTGGGCGTACGTCCGCCTCGAGGGCCGCGCGTTCGGCGACGTCCCGCTGAACCTCGAGTACAAGCTCGAGGTCTGGGACTCCCCGAACTCGGCCGGTGTCATCATCGACGCCGTGCGCGCCGCGAAGATCGCCAAGGACCGCGGCATCGGCGGCCCGATCCTCTCCGCGTCCTCGTACTTCATGAAGTCCCCGCCGGTGCAGTACTTCGACGACGAGGCCAAGGAGAACGTCGAGAAGTTCATCCGCGGTGAGGTCGAGCGCTGAGCGCCGAGCGCTGAGCATCGGCTGACGTGACGTCAGGTCCGACCGGAGGGCCGTCCCGCTTCGTGCGGGGCGGCCCTCCGGCGTCGGTCAGGACCAGGCCGCGTTCCAGGTGGCCGGGCCGACGACGCCGTCCACGCCGAGCCCGTGGCGCTGCTGGAAGGACCGGCAGACCTGGGCGGAGGCGGGCCCGTACCAGCCGTCCGCGGTGATCGACCAGCCGCGGTCGGCCAGTCGGCGCTGCCACGTCAGGACGTCGTCCCCGTGCAGCATCGGCGTCTGCACCTTCAGGTACCGGCCGGGCCAGCGCGGCGGGCCGGACGGCGGGGTGGTGGCCTGCGCCGAGATGCGGGCCGCCGGGACGCCGCCGAGCGCCGGGTCCGCGGAGACGGTCCCCTCCCGGAAGGCCGGGACCCCGTAGCCGTACGGCGAGCCGGGGCCACGGCGCGGGCGGGACTTGAGGTAGACGCCGTCGCCCTCGGTGGAGCCGCTGTCGTTGGTGTTGCCCTCCACGGTCCGGATGGTGTCGGCGTCGTAGGCGACGACGACGCCGGTGTGGCTGCCGCCGCCGGGGCCGAGGTAGAAGGGGCCGCCGAGGACCGGGTACTCGGACCAGCGGTGGTGGTCGCGCCACCAGGCGACGGCGGTGAGGCAGGACGCGGTCATCGGCCAGAGCCCGTCCATGCCGGCCCGGTGGGCGGCCCAGGCCTCGAAGGTGGCGCACCAGGGCTGGCCGTCGGACCACTCCAGGCCGGGGGTCTCGGTGCTGTAGCGCTGTCGGTTGTTCCAGGTGCCGTCGGGGTCTCGGCCCTCGTGGCGGCCGACCTGGCCGAGCAGAAGGGCGGCGAACTCGTCACGCATGGGGAGCCTCCCGTTGTTCCGAGGTGGTTCTTCCCTCCCGGGCTGGTCAACGAGCCTGCGACACGCAGGTCATCGGTGGTGCGGAAGCACGAGGGGGGCGTCCGGCCGCCGGACTGTCGACGGATGTTTCACGTGGAACCGACGGACCTCGTGGCACCCTTGGCGGGTGATCACCGAACGGCCCCCGCGGGAGGCCCCCCTGCTCGGGCTGCTGCGCGGCCGAGGTTTCCGGCAACTGCTGACCGTCCGGCTGCTCTCGCAGCTCTCGGACGGGGCGTTCCAGGCCGCGCTGGCCGCCTCGGTGGTCTTCTCGCCGGAGAAGCAGTCCTCCCCCGCCGACATCGCCGCGATCGCGGCGGCGACGCTGCTGCCGTTCTCGGTGGTGGGCCCGTTCGCCGGGGTGCTGCTGGACCGCTGGCGGCGCCGGCAGGTGCTGCTGACGGGCAACCTGATCCGCGCGGTGCTCGGCCTGGCGACGGCGGCCCTGCTGCTGGGCGGGGCGCCGAAGTGGGCGTTCATCTCGGCGGCGCTGGTGGTGACGGCGATCAACCGGTTCATCCTGGCGGGCCTCTCGGCCTCGCTGCCCCGGGTGGTGGACCCCGCGCGGCTGGTCACCGCCAACGCGGTGTCGCCGACCCTGGGCGCGGTCGCGGCGGCCACCGGCGCGGGCGCCGGTTTCCTGGTGCACCTGGTGGTGCCGGCCGGCCCGCGCGCGGACGCCCTGACGGTGACGCTGTCCGGGCTGCTGTACCTGTCCGCCGCCCTGGCCGCGCAGCGCATCCCGGTCGACCGGCTGGGCCCCGACCAGTCGGACGGGCTCCCCCCGCTGCGCGAGACGCTGGCCGCCACCTGGTACGACCTGCTGGCCGGGCTGCGGCACCTGGTGCGGGACTGCCGTCCGGCGGTGCGCGCGCTGGCCGCGGCGACGCTGACCAAGTTCTGCTTCGGCGTGCTGACCGTCGTGGTGTTGATGCTGTCCCGCTACACCTTCAACAGCGCCTCGGACGAGACCGGCGGCCTGGCCAGCCTGGGCTGGGCGGTCGCGATGTCGGCGGCGGGCATGTTCCTGGCCGCGGTGGTCAGCCCGTGGTGCACCCGCAGGCTCGGCCTGAACGGCTGGGTGACGACCTGTCTGGTCGGCTCCGCGGTGTTCGTCCCGGCGCTCGGCCTGCCCTTCCGGGAGGCCCCGGCGATGGCCGCGGCGCTGCTGCTCGGCCTGACCACCCAGAGCACCAAGATCTGCGCCGACACCCTGGTGCAGGAGTCGGTGGAGGACGAGTACCGCGGCCGGGTGTTCGCCGTCTACGACGTCCTGGTGAACGTGGCGTTCGTCGCCGCGGCCGCCGTCACCGCGCTGGTCCTGCCGCTGAACGGCCGTTCGGCGACGGTGATGCTGGGCCTGGCGGCGCTGTACGCGCTCGGCGCGGTGCTGTACTTCCGCTCCTCCCGCCGCCCCTGACGGGGGGCCGGCCGCCGGAGCCGGGGGATCAGGACGCCGCCGTGCCTGTACGGTCAACCGCCCGCCGGGGAGGGGCGGTTGACCGATCGGGCTCAGTCCTGCGGCTGCTCGGCCCACCAGGCGCGCAGCGCGGCCACCGCGTCCTCGTGCGCCATCGGGCCGTGCTCCAGGCGCAGTTCGAGCAGGTGCTTGTAGGCGCGGCCGACCGCCGGGCCGGGGCGCAGGCCGAGCAGTTCCATGATCTCGTTGCCGTCCAGCGCGGGCCGGATCGAGTCCAGCTCCTCCTGGGCCTGGAGGGCGGCGATCCGCTCCTCCAGCGAGTCGTAGGTGCGGGCCAGCGCGGCGGCCTTGCGCTTGTTGCGGGTGGTGCAGTCGGAGCGGGTCAGCTTGTGCAGCCGGGACAGCAGCGGGCCGGCGTCGGTGACGTAGCGGCGGACCGCGGAGTCGGTCCACTCGCCGCCGCCGTAGCCGTGGAAGCGCAGGTGCAGCTCGACCAGCTTGGCCACCTCGTTGACCAGCTCGTTGGAGTACTTGAGCTCGCGCATCCGCTTGCGGGTCATCTTGGCGCCGACCACCTCGTGGTGGTGGAAGGAGACCCGGCCGTCGGGCTCGAAGCGGCGGGTGCGCGGCTTGCCGATGTCGTGCAGCAGCGCGGCCAGCCGGAGCACCAGGTCGGGGCCCCCGGTCTCCAGCGCGATGGCCTGCTCCAGCACGGTCAGCGAGTGTTCGTACACGTCCTTGTGCCGGTGGTGCTCGTCGCTCTCCAGGCGCAGCGCCGGCAGCTCGGGCAGCACGAAGTCGGCCAGGCCGGTGTCGACCAGCAGGCGCAGGCCCTTGACCGGGTGCTCGGCCAGCAGCAGCTTGTTCAGCTCGGCCTGGACGCGCTCGGCGGAGACGATGGTGATCCGCTCGGCCATCGCGGTCATCGCGGCGACCACCTCGGGCGCCGGGTCGAAGTCCAGCTGGGCGGCGAACCGGGCGGCGCGCATCATCCGCAGCGGGTCGTCGGAGAAGGACTCCTCGGGGGTGGCGGGGGTGCGCAGCACCCGGGCCTCCAGGTCCTCCAGGCCGCGGTGCGGGTCGACGAACCGCCGGCCGGGCAGGTCGACCGCCATCGCGTTGACGGTGAAGTCGCGGCGCACCAGGTCCTGCTCGATCGAGTCGCCGTAGCTGACCTCGGGCTTGCGCGAGGTGCGGTCGTACGCCTCGCTGCGGTAGGTGGTGATCTCGATCAGGAACGAACCCTCCGGGGTGTCCTTGCGGGCGCCGACGGTGCCGAACGCGATGCCCACGTCCCAGACCGCGTCGGCCCAGCCCTTGACCAGCTTGAGGATCTGCTGCGGGCGGGCGTCGGTGGTGAAGTCGAGGTCGTTGCCGAGCCGGCCGAGCAGGGCGTCCCGGACCGACCCGCCGACCAGCGACAGCCGGTGGCCGGCGTCCTCGAAGCGGCGGGCGATCTCGTCGGCGACCGGGGAGACCCGCAGCAACTCCTGCAGGCCGAGGGTCTGCGCCTCGGTCAGCCCCGGCAGGGCGACCCGGTCGGCGGAGCTGGAATGATTGGCGCTGGACGCATTGGCAGTGGACACGGCTCACAAGGGTACGTGCCCGGCCTGCTCCGCCGCCCTCCCGTTTCGCTCCCCCGGCCCGTCCGGCAGCTCCCGGGCCGCAGCACTGCGGCCCGGACGGCGTCGTTACCATGCCGGTGGACGCTCCCGGTGGGGGACCGCCCGGCCGGGTCGGCCGCGGCGGTGCGCGGAGTGATCGAGACGATCGGGAACGGCGAGGACGCGCGTGGACGAGCGGACCGGGCGGAACGCGGCAGTGGCGGCGCGTCGCGGACGGTGGACGGGCCGGCTGGCCAGGGGCGCCGCCGCCCTGCTGGCGGGCGGACTGGTCGGAGCGCTCTGCGCCGCCCCGGCGGCGGCGGCCCCCGGCCTGCTGCCCGCCGCGGCGGCCGAGTACCCGGCGGTGGTGCGGATCGACGCGCTGTCGAAGCAGGTCGCGTCCGAGAACTCGACCGTGGTCGTCACCGGCACGCTCACCAACTCCGGCACGTCGAAGTTCAAGGCGCCGACCGTGAAGGTGCGCCAGCCGCAGGCCCGGCCGATGAAGACCCGCAGCGAGATCGCCATGGCGGCGTCCCGGACCACCCCGAGCACCCTGGACGGCATCTCGCTGGACAGCCCGGCCCAGGGGCTCCAGGACCTGGAGCCCGGGAAGAGCGAGGACTTCTCGCTGTCGGTGCCGGTCTCCGCGCTGAAGGTCGGGGAGACCGGCACGTACGAGCTGGCGGTGGACGTCTGGGGCAGCACCGGCGACGAGAAGGCCCACCCGCTGGGCATCGCCCGGACCTTCCTGCCCTACCAGGGCAAGGAGTCCGCCCAGCCCTCGCAGCTGGCCGTGGTCTGGCCGCTCACCCACGCCCCGGTGCTGGCCGCGCAGACCATGGCGGACGCCGACCAGACGCCGGTGCTGCGCGACGACACCCTGGCCGCCGAGCTGACCGGCGACGGACGGCTGAACCGGCTGGTCGACCTCGGCTCCGGGCTGACCGGGCTGACCTGGGCGATCGACCCGGACCTGCTGGACACCGTGTACGCGATGACCAAGCCGTACCGGGTGCAGAGGCCGGGCACCTCCGGCGAGTCCGCGAGCGAGGAGAACACCGTCCCGGGCACCGGCCGGGACGCGGCGGCGGCCTGGCTGGCGAAGCTGCGCGCGGTGCTGGCCAAGCCGAACACCCAGGTGCTGTCGCTGCCGTACGCCGACCCCGACCTGGCCTCGATCGCGCACAACGGCGCGGGGCTGGCCGGGATGGACACCGCGCTGCGCAAGGCGGTGACGGCCGGTCAGATCACCGCCGAGGCCCGGCTGTCGGTGGACGCCGCCTCCGACGTGGCCTGGCCGTACCAGGGCCTGCTGGACCAGCGCACCGCGGCGGTGGCCGGGGCGGCCGGCGGCCGGGTCCTGCTGGTGGACGGCAGGTCGCTGCCGGACTCCGACAAGCTGTACTACACCCCGAACGCGGCCCGCTCGATCGGCAACGGGCAGACCGCGGTGGTCGGCGACTCCGTGCTGTCCTCGCTCTTCCAGTCCGACCTGGGCTCGGCCGGCGACCGCGCCTCGGCCGTGCAGCACTTCCTCGCCGAGACCTTGACCATCGCCTTCCAGGAGCCGGAGCACCCGCGCGGCCTGCTGGTGCTGCCGTCCCGCTCGCTGACCGGCGACGCCGCGCAGGCGCTGCACGACGCGGTGCTGGGCGCGGTCGGCGGCGGCTGGGTGGCGCCGACGGTCCTGCAGAAGGTCGCCGAGCAGAAGCCCGACCCGGCCGCGAACGCGTCCGTCCCGCAGTCGTACCCGGACGAGGCGGCCGGCAGCGAGCTGACCGCCGGCGAGCTGACCGCCACCATGCAGCTCCAGGACGGCGTGGACCAGCTGATGATGATCCTCACCGAGCCGGAGCGGGTGCGCGGTCCGTTCAGCGCCGCGATGGTGCGCGCGATGTCCACCGAGTGGCGCGAGCAGCCGAAGATCGGAACCGAGTTCCGGAACGGGGTCCGCAGCTACCTGGACAACCTCAAGTCCGCGGTCCGGGTCCCGAAGAAGACCGTGGTGACCCTGCCCGGCGACAACGCGACGCTGCTGGTCAGCGTGCGCAACGGGCTGACCCAGTCGGTCGGCAACCTGGAGCTGAAGATCACCTCGGCGCAGCCGAACCGCCTGCGGGTCGACTACCCGATCCAGCCCGTGGTGATGGACGCCGGCACCAGCCGCACCTTCCGCTTCCCGGCCGAGGCGCAGGTCAACGGCCCGGTCCAGGTGACCGCGCAGCTGTGGACCACCGGCCCGGACGCCCGGCCCTACGGCGAGGCGGTCGAGTTCACCGTCGACGTCACCTCGGTGGCCAGCGGCGTGACGTACGTGATCGCCGGCGGCACCGTGCTGATGGTCCTCGCCGGGGTCCGGTTCTACCTCCAGCGCAAGAAGCGCCGGGCGGCCGGCGAGGTCGACGAGGACCCGGACCGTCCGGCCGGGGGTCCCGCGGACGGCCCCGCCGACGGCCCCGCGGGCGCGCCGCGGGACGCCGGGCGGCCGTCCGACGCGGACCCCTCGTCCGCCGCCGGTGACACCGATCGGGTCGCCGGTGATGAGAAGGTGGATCACTAGGCCGCCCCACCCCCCGGGCGCCGTCCCCCCTCTCTGACGTGGATTGGTGGCATGAACGAGCGGAGCGAGCGAGCAACCAAGGACCAGGGCGGAGGCCGACCCCAGGACCGGGCGGGCGGCCCCCGCGCCGCCGCCCCCGCGGAGCCGGCCGCCGACTGGTACGTCGCCAACACCTACGCCCACGACCCCTACGCACCCGGGGCCTTCGGGAGCACCGACCCGTACGGCGCGATCGACCTGCCGGGCGCCGGGCCCGACGAGACGGACACCCCGGAGGGCTCGGCCGCGGTGCCCGGCCAGGGCGGCGGCGGCCCCGAGGCCACCCGGCAGCTGACCGCCCCGGCCCCGCGCTGGGCGTCGATCGCCGCCGAGCTGGCAGCGGAGGCGGGCCCGGAGGCCCCCGCGGAGGCACCCGCCGATGACGACCCGGCCGCACCCGCCGACGGCGCCCCGGCCGAAGCTCCGGCCGGGCCCCCGGGCGGGGCGGGCGCGGACGGGGCGGACGCGGACGGGGCGGACGCGGACGGGGCGGGCGCGGGCGGGAAGCCGTCCGGTGCGCGCTGGCGGATCGAGCCCGCCCCCGAGCCGGTGGGCGAGTACGTCGGGGTGGACTCGCTGCTCTCGAAGGCCCCCGCCGGCGCCGAACCGCCCGAGGACCCGGACGACGCCCCGGAAGGCAGCACGGAAGGCGGCCCGGACCCGGCCGGGGGCGCGGACGACGGCCCGGACGGCGGCACGGCGGGTCGGCACCCGTACGTGCCGCCGATCGAGTTCGACCCGCCGCTGTCCGAGGAGGAGGCGGTGATGCAGGCCGACGCGGCCGTGCTGGAGGCGAACGCCGCCGCCGCACCGCCGACCGCCGCCACCACCGCGCCCCCGCCCGCGCCCGCCCCGACCACGGGCGACGGCGGCGCGGGCCGGGTCTCCGGGCTGCTGAACTCCAGCGCCGTGATGGCGGCCGGCACCCTGGTCTCCCGGGGCACCGGCTTCCTGCGCACCATGGTGATCGCCGCCGCGATCGGCGTCGCCTCGATGGGCGACTCGTACAACGCCGCCAACACCCTGCCCACCCTGCTGTACATCCTGATCGGCGGCGGCGCGCTGAACGCGGTGTTCGTGCCGCAGCTGGTGCGCAGCATGAAGAACGACGAGGACGGCGGCACCGCCTACGCCAACCGGCTGCTCACCCTGGTGGTGACCGGCCTGGCGGGCGTGGTGTTCGTGGCGGTGCTGGCCGCGCCGGTGCTGGTGCAGCTGATCTCGCACGCGCTGATGCGCGACGCGGCGAGCGCCGACACCACGGTGGCGCTGGCCCGGTACTGCCTGCCGACCATCTTCTTCATGGGCGTGCACGTGGTGATGGGCCAGATCCTCAACGCGCGCGGCCGGTTCGGCGCGATGATGTGGACGCCGGTCCTGAACAACGTCGTGGTGATCTTCACCTTCGTGATGTACATCGCGGTGTACGGCACCTTCCAGCACACCGAGGTCACCCCGCGGTCGATCTCCCCCGAGGGCGTCCGGCTGCTCGGCATCGGCACCATGCTGGGCCTGGCGGTGCAGGCGCTGGCGATGATCCCGTACCTGCGGGCGGCGGGCTTCTCGTTCCGGCCCCGGTTCGACTGGCGCGGCCACGGCCTGGGCAAGGCCGCCCGGCTGGCCAAGTGGACCTTCCTGTTCGTGCTGGCCAACCAGGCGGGCTTCCTGGTGGTCACCCAGCTGGCCACCGCCTCGGGCCGGACCGCCGAGGCGGAGGGCCACCTCGGCGTCGGCCTGGCCGCCTACTCCAACGCGCTGCTGATCTGGCAGCTGCCGATGGCCGTCATCACCGTCTCGGTGATGAGCGTGGTGCTCCCCCGGCTCTCCCGGGCCGCCGCCGACCAGGACTCCGGCGCCGTCCGCGACGACCTCTCGTACGGCCTGCGCACCTCGGCGGTGGCGATCGTCCCGGCGGCGTTCCTGTTCCTGTCGCTGGGCCCGGTGATCGGCTCCTCGATCTACGGCCTGGGCAACGGCGGCGCGGTCGCCCACGGCACCACCGCGGTCGGCTACATGCTCTCCGCGTTCGCCCTCGGCCTGATCCCGTACTCGGTGCAGTACGTGCTGCTGCGCGGCTTCTACGCGTACGAGGACACCCGGACGCCGTTCTCCAACACCGTCTGGGTGGCGCTCACCCAGGCCGCCACCGCGGTGCTGTGCTGGCTGGTGCTGCCCGCCCAGTGGGCGGTCACCGGCATGGCGCTGGGCTACGGCCTGGCCTACGCGGTCGGGGTGTTCGTCGCGGTGCCGAAGCTGAAGGCGAAGGTCGGCGACCTGGACACCGCCCGGATCACCAAGACCTACGTCCGGCTGGCGATCGCCTCGCTGCCCGCCGCCGCCGTCGGCCTGGCCGTCGAACTGCTCGCCCTGCAGGTGCTGGACGGCTGGATCGGCAACGTGCTGACCCTGCTGGTCGCGGGCGGCGCGCAGCTCGCGGTCTTCCTGGTGCTGGCGCGGAAGATGCGGGTCGAGGAGCTGAGCGCCCTCACCGGAATGGTCCGCAGGCGGCTCGGCCGCTGAACCGCCCCCGCTCCCCCGGTTGACTGGACGTCAACCCGGACGAGGACGAACCGTCGGAACCTCAGTACGCTTTGCCTGGGCCGGAGTCGGGGCACACCCCCGGTTCCGGCCCATTCGTCTGCTGTTCCGCCGGAAGTGGGCAATCGGGCAACCTCCCGCCACTCTCAGAGGTCGTACCCGACGTCCGGTAGTGGGCACAATTGACCCTGCACGGCCGACCGCTCCGGTACGGAGCCATCGACCGTCCTGGGATGGACCGGGGCGACACAAGGGGAGGCAGGACCACGGTGGCTGACGGCACCAAGGCGATCGTCGACACGTCCGAGGCGGACGGGGCGGCGACCGAGGCCGCACCGGCGGCCGCGGAGCGCGACGCCGGCTCCGAGCGCGGGTCCGAACACGGCTCCGACCACGACTCCGACCGCGGCCCGGACGCCGAGGGTCCGGCCGGGAGCACCCCGAACGGCGCGGTGCGGGCCGCCGCCAACGGCTCCGCGAAGGCCGGGGCGAAGGGCGGCACCAAGCCGGGCGCGCGGACCGAACCGAAGGGCGGCGACCGCGGGAACGGCAAGAGCACCACGAAGGCGGACCCGAAGACCACCCCGCTGCGCGCAGCGGCCCCGAAGAGCGCCCCCGCCTCCCCCGGCGCCTCCCCCGCTCCCGATGCCCCTGCCGCTCCCGGCGTCCCTGCCGCCCCCGGCACCTCTGCCGCCCCCGCCGCCGAGCCGGCACCGGCCCCGCCCGCCGAGGCCACCGCCCCGCTCTCCGCCCAGGAGATCGACGCCGAGCTCACCGCCCAGGGGGCCCGCCCGGAGCGCCCCTCCCGCGTCCGCGGCGTGCGCCGCCCGCTGCCGCCGGTCGAACCCTCCGAGCCCGCCCCGGCTACCAGCACCGAGACCCTGGACGCCGACACCGCCACCCTGCCCACCGTGCTGCCCGCCCCGCAGCGGCACAGCGGCGACAAGATCGGCGCCCGCTACCGGCTGGAGGAGTGCATCTCCGAGTCGGAGACCTTCACCAGCTGGCGCGCCGTCGACGAGAAGCTCCGCCGCGCCGTCGGCGTCCACCTGCTCGCGGCCGGCCACCGCCGTGCCAAGTCGGTGCTCACCGCCGCCCGCAGCGCCGCCCTGCTCGGCGACCCGCGCTTCGTCCAGGTGCTGGACGCGGTGCAGGAGGGCGAGCTGGTCTACGTCATCCGCGAGTGGCTGCCCGGCGCCCGGGACCTCGGCGAGCTGCTGGCGGACGGCCCGATGGAGCCGTACGACGCGTACCAGATGGTCCGCCAGGTCACCGACGCGATCGCCGCCGCCCACCGGCGCGGCCAGGCGCACCTGCGGCTCACCCCCAAGTGCGTGCTGCGCACCGACGGCGGCCAGTACCGGATCAACGGCATCGCGGTGGACGCGGCGCTGCGCGGCCTGCCCGCGGAGGACGCCGAACTGACCGACGTCCGGGCGATCGGCGCGCTGCTGTACGCGGCGCTCACCCACCGCTGGCCCTACCCGGAGGACCGCTACGACCTCCAGGGCCTGCCCAAGGACCTCGGCTGCGTCCCGCCGGACCAGGTCCGGGCGGGCGTCCACAAGGGCCTCGCGGAGCTCGCCGCCCGCATCCTGTGCGAGCAGCCCCCGCACCACAAGGAGCCGATCACCACCCCCGCCGAGCTGGCCGCGGCGATCGACCTGATGCCGAAGATCCGGCAGCCCGAGCAGCCCGTCCCGCCCGCGCTGCGCGCCCTGCCCGCCGCCCGGCCGCGCTACGCGAGCAGCGCGCCGACCCAGGCGCTCCCCCGCACCGAGCCCGTCCCGGCGCCCGGGCCCGTCCCCGTCGCCGCGGCCCCCGCCCCGCGCCGCCGCGGGCTGCGCCGGCTGCTCAAGTGGACCGCCTCGCTGGTCGCGCTCTCCGCGGTGGCGGTCGGCTCCTGGCAGCTGGCCCAGTACGTCAACCACCAGGACACCGCCACCGGCGGCCACAGCACCCCCGCGCCCGTCCCGGCCGGCGTGTCCCCCGCCCCCGCCGGGGAGAAGCTCACCATCTCCGCGCTCGCCCCGTTCAACGCGTTCGGCGACACCAAGGACGAGCACAGCAGCGAACTGTCGAACGCCACCGACGGCAACCCGGCCACCGCCTGGACCACCCAGCGCTACAACGACCAGTTCGGCGGCGCCTACCGGCCCGGCACCGGCATCCTGATCGACCTCGGCTCGGCCCGCGAGGTCGACTCGGTGGACGTCCAGTTCATCGGCGACACCAAGGCGGAGCTGAAGGCCGCGCCCGGCGGCACCAACAGCGCTCCGAACGCCGACGACGCGGGCTTCCGCAGCTTCGGCGCCTCGATCGCCTCCGGTTCGGGCAGCAAGGTCGCCCTGAAGCCCGCCAAGCCGGTCACCACCCGGTACCTGCTGCTCTGGCTGACCAACGTCCCGACCAACGACGACGGTGGCGGCTTCCGCGGCAAGGTGGCCGAGGTCCAGGTCAACGGCTGACCCCCGCCCCGAACCGCCGCCCCCGGATGCCGCCGGACACCGCGCACCCCTTGATCCGCTCCGGCGCATCCCCAACGATGTGACCCACGGCCGCCGAAGCGGACGGCCGAACCGCAAGGAGGGGGCGGATGGCCGAGGAGCCCACCGACGCCGAACTGCTCGCCCGGCACACCGCGGGCGACCCGGACGCCTTCGGGCTGCTGGTGCACCGCCACCGCGACCGCCTGTGGGCCGTCGCGGTGCGCACCCTCGGCGACCGCGAGGAGGCCGCCGACGCGCTCCAGGACGCCCTGGTCTCCGCGTTCCGCGCCGCCGCCGGGTTCCAGGGCCGCTCGGCGGTCACCACCTGGCTGCACCGCATCGTGGTCAACGCCTGCCTGGACCGCGCCCGCCGCGGCGCGGTCCGCCGGGCCGAGTCGCTCGACCAGCGGCCGGACGGCGCCGCGGAGCGCGCGCTGGGCGCCGCCGAGGGCGCGGAGAGCCACGCGGTGCGGGCCGAGACCCGCCGCGAGGTGGCCGACGCGCTGGCCGAGCTGCCCGCCGAGCAGCGGGCCGCCCTGGTGCTGGTCGACATGCAGGGCTACCCGGTGGCCGAGGCCGCCGAGGTGCTCGGCGTCCCGGTCGGCACCGTGAAGAGCCGCTGCGCCCGCGGCCGGGCCCGGCTGCTGCCGCTGCTGCGCCACCTCGGTCCGGGCACCGTTCCACGTGGAACCGAACCGGCCGCCCGCCCCGCCGCCGTTCCACGTGGAACGGCCGTCGCGTCCGCCGGTGTTCCACGTGGAACCGGCCCGGACCGGCGTCCCGCCGGTGTTCCACGTGGAACACCGGCGGGCCCGGACGGCGGCGGCACCGCCCCGCCCGGCCCCCGCGACGGGAACCCGAACCCGCCCTCCCCCGTCCCATCCACGGATCCCTCGCCCGCGCTGGAAGGAGATGCGACCCCGCGATGACGCCGCACCCGCCTTCCGAGCACCCCGATCTGGACGCCCTCGCCGACCTCGCCGAGGAACTGCTGCCGCCCGAGCGGGCTGCCGCGCTGCACGCGCACCTGGCCCACTGCCCGTCCTGCGCCGAGGACTTCGCGGCCCTGTGCGGCCTCCCCGCGCTGCTGGCGGACGTCCCCGCCCCCGCCCTGCCGCCGGACGTCGCGGACCGGCTGACGGCCGCCCTGGCCGCCGAGTCCGCCGCCCGCGCCGAGCGCCACCCGTGGCCGCCCGCACCGGCCGTCCCAGACGCCCCCGCCGTCCGCACCGCTTCCGCCCCGCCCCGCACCACTGCCCCGACCGGCTCCCCGTCCGGCGCCACCGGCCCCGGCCGCCCGGCCCGCCGCCGTCGCGGCGCCCGGCTGCTGCTCGCCACCGCGGCCGTCGCGGTGGCGGCGCTCGCCGTCGGCCTGGGCGGCTCGCTGCTGGGCCAGGACGCGGGCCGGCAGGACAGCGCCGCCAGCCGCCCCGCCGCCGGCCGTTCCACCGCGGCCGACAGCCCGGCCCTCGCCGACGGCTCCCGCCCGACCGACACCGCCGGGGCGACCGGCACCACCGGCACCGCCGCGCCCCAGCAGGTCGCCCCGGGCAGCGGCGCGGAGGACGGTCCGGAGTTCACCGCCGACCGGCTGCCCGCCCAGGTCCGGCAGCTGCTGGAGGGCAAGGCGCCGCACCAGCTCGGCCAGGCCACCTCCGACGGACCGGCTGCGGCCCCGTCCTGCGCGCTGGAGGCCGCCGGGCACCCCGGCGAGCGGCCCGCCGCCACCGCTCCGGGCCGCTACCAGGGGCGGCCGGTGCTGGCCCTGGTGTTCCGCCCGCCCGGCGGCGGCGGGCCGCTGGACGTCTACCTGGCCACTCCGGACTGCCCCGGATCGACGATCCTGCTGCACAGCTCCGTCCCCGCCCCCTGATTCCTCGCCCGGCCGGTCCCCGCGCGCCCGGAGCACGGGCGGTTGGTGCGGCCGGGCCTGGGAATGCGGGAGACTGGTGAGTCGTTGTCCGGGGCGGCGGAGCAGACCGCCCTCCCCCGCGCGAGCGGGACGCCAGGCAGACCAGGAGATGCAGTGAGCGACGTCCGAAACGTGATCATCATCGGTTCCGGCCCGTCCGGATACACCGCTGCGCTGTACACCGCGCGTGCTTCCCTCCAGCCGCTGGTGTTCGAGGGCGCGGTCACCGCGGGCGGCGCGCTGATGAACACCACCGAGGTGGAGAACTTCCCGGGCTACCGCGACGGCATCATGGGCCCCGAGCTGATGGACAACATGCGGGCCCAGGCCGAGCGCTTCGGCGCCGAGCTGGTGCCGGACGACGTCGTCGCGGTCGACCTGACGGGCGAGATCAAGACCGTCACCGACTCCGAGGGCACCGTGCACCGCGCCCGCGCCGTGATCGTCGCCACCGGCTCGCAGCACCGCAAGCTCGGCCTGCCCAACGAGGACAAGCTCTCCGGCCGCGGCGTCTCCTGGTGCGCGACCTGCGACGGCTTCTTCTTCCGCGACCAGGACATCGCGGTGGTCGGCGGCGGCGACACCGCCCTGGAGGAGGCGACCTTCCTGTCCCGCTTCGCCCGCAGCGTCACGGTCATCCACCGGCGCAACTCGCTGCGCGCCTCCAAGGCGATGCAGGAGCGCGCCTTCGCCGACCCGAAGATCACCTTCGCCTGGGACAGCGCGGTCGAGGAGATCCACGGAGACCCGAAGCTCTCCGGCCTGACCCTGCGCGACACCAACACCGGGGACTTGCGCGAGCTGGCCGTCACCGGCCTGTTCATCGCCATCGGCCACGACCCGCGCACCGAACTGTTCAAGGGCCAGCTGGACTTGGACGCCGAGGGCTACCTCACGGTGGACGCCCCCTCCACCCGCACCAACCTCCCCGGCGTCTTCGCCGCGGGCGACGTGGTGGACCACACCTACCGCCAGGCCATCACCGCGGCCGGCACCGGCTGCTCCGCCGCGCTGGACGCCGAGCGCTACCTGGCCGCGCTGGCCGACGCGGACGAGGCCCCGGCCGCCGCCGTCGCGGTCTGACGCCCGGTCAGGTTCGCCCGGGCGGGAGCAGAAACAGATCCGCCCCCGTCGTTGTTATCACTGACGCACCTCTCCTCCGACCCCAAGGAGTTCCCGTGGCCGGCGCCACCAAGGAAGTAACCGACGCCACCTTCGACGCCGAGGTCCTCAAGAGCGACAAGCCCGTCCTCGTCGACTTCTGGGCCACCTGGTGCGGCCCGTGCCGCCAGGTCGCCCCGGTTCTGGAGGACATCGCGGCCGAGCACGGCGACAAGCTGACCGTCGTCAAGCTCGACGTGGACGCCAACCAGGAGACCGCCGCGGCGTACAACGTGATCTCCATCCCGACGCTCAACGTGTACAAGGGCGGCGAGCTGGTGAAGACCATCACCGGCGCCCGTCCGAAGGCCGCGCTGCTGCGCGAGCTGGCCGAGTACCTGTAGGCCCGACCGTCACCGAGGCGGCCCGGACGGAGACCCCGTCCGGGCCGCCTCGGCGTCTCCGGGGCCGTCCGGGGCTTCGTCAGGAAGCCCTGAGCGCCCGGGCCGTCGCCCGGGCGCGGGCGCCCCGGCGCGGAGAACGGCTCCCTCAGAGCGGCCGGAGCACCGGTTCCGGCCGCCGCCCGCCGAGCAGCCGCTCCAGCGCGCCCTCCACGTCGCCCTTCCAGGAGAGCGTGGTGCGCGCCTCCAGGCGCAGCCGCGGGTACCGGTGGTGCGGCCGGACGGTCTTGAAGCCCACCGCCAGCAGGTGGTCGGCGGGCAGCACGCAGCTCGGCACCTCCCGCCCCTGCGCGCCGAACGCCTCGATCGCCCGGAAGCCGCGCCGGACCAGGTCCTTGGCCACCGACTGCACCAGCACCCGGCCCAGACCCTGCCCCTGGAAGTCCGGCAGCACCCGGGCGACCATCAGCTGCACCGCGTCCGGCGAGATCGGACTGGTCGGGAAGGACTGCCCGCGCGGCACGTAGGCGGGCGGGGCGTAGAGCACGAACCCGGCCGGGCGGTCGTCCACGTAGGCGACCCGGCCGCAGGAGCCCCACTCCAGCAGTACCGCGGAGATCCAGCCCTCCTTCTCCAGCTCCCCCTTGCCGGCGTCCTGCGCGTCCCGCCCGCTGACCGGGTCGAGCTCCCAGAAGACGCAGGAGCGGCAGGTGTTCGGCAGATCCGAGAGGTTGTCCAGCGTCAGCGGAACGACCCTCCGTCCCACGCCCGCACCTCCTCCTCCAGGCGGAAACCGTCCAGACCCCAGTCTGCTCCGCCCAACGGAACGGGTGCACGTTTCACGTGAAACATGCACCCGTGGATCGCCGTCCGGGACCGCCGGTCAGGACAGCGACAGGCCCTGCTCGCCGGGGGCCAGGCTGTCCAGGATCCGGTTCAGGTCCTCGACCGAACCGAACTCCAGTACCACCTTGCCCCGGCCGAACTTGCCGTCGCGCTGCGCGACCTCGACCTTGACCCGGGTCTCGAAGCGGTCCGAGAGCCGCCCGGCCAGCTCGTCGAAGGCCGGGGAGGGCAGCTGGGCCCCGCGCGACGGGGCCTTCTTCGGCTTCGGCTCGGTGCCCGCCAGCAGCTGGGCCACCTCCTCGGTGCTGCGCACCGACAGCTCCTCGGCCACCACCCGCTCGGCCAGCTTCTCCTGCCGCTCGGCGTCCGGCACCATCAGGATCGCCTTGGCGTGCCCCGCGGTGATCACCCCGGCCGCCACCTTCAGCTGTACCGAGACCGGCAGCTTCATCAGCCGCAGCGTGTTGGAGACGTGCGAACGGGACTTGCCGACCCGGCTCGCCAACTGGTCGTGGGTGCAGGCGAAGTCGCGCAGCAGCTGGTCGTAGGCGGCGGCCTCCTCCAGCGAGTTCAGCTCGGCGCGGTGCAGGTTCTCCAGCAGCGCGTCCAGCAGCAGCTTGTCGTCCTCGGTGGCCCGGACGATCGCCGGGATGACGTCCAGCCCGGCGATCCGGGAGGCCCGCCAGCGGCGCTCACCCATGATCAGCTCGTAGCGCTCCGGTCCGGTCTGACGGACCACCACGGGCTGGAGCAGGCCGACCTCCTTGATCGAGGCGACCAGTTCGGCGAGCTTCTCCTCGTCGAACACCTCGCGCGGCTGGCGCGGGTTGGGGCTGATCGACTCCAGCGGCAGCTCGGCGAACCGAGCGCCGTTCACCGGGGCCAGCGCCGCCTCCAGGACGCTGCGGCGCTGGTCGCCGGCCAGCTCCCGCAGGCTCTCCGCGGCGGCCTTGGCCGCCACCGTGCCGCGGTCGGTCGGCACCACCGGCGCCGCCGCGACGGGCGCGGCCTCGGCCGGCTCGGCCGGAGCTCCCCCGGCGGCCGGCTGGGTCGCCGGGATCAGCGCCCCCAGACCCCTGCCCAGACCCCTGCGCGTGCCACTCACCGGTTGCCCTCCATCGAACTGTGCTGTGCCGTCGGCGCGGACGTCTCCCCGCCGCTCTGCGGCGGAACGACCGCCGCGTTCGCCCGGTGCCGACCGACCGTCGGCTTGGCGACCTCGGCCCGCAGCGCCAGCTCGCGGGCCGCCTCCAGGTAGGAGAGCGCGCCGGTGGAACCGGGGTCGTAGGACAGGACGGTCTGCCCGTAGCTGGGGGCCTCGGAGATGCGCACCGACCGCGGGATCGCGGTGGCCAGCACCTCCTTCTCGAAGTGCGCCCGCACCTCCTCGGCGACCTGCGCGGCCAGCCTGGTCCGGGCGTCGTACATGGTGAGCAGGATGGTCGAGACGTGCAGCGACGGGTTCAGGTGCGCCCGCACCAGTTCCACGTTGCGCAGCAGCTGGCCCAGGCCCTCCAGCGCGTAGTACTCGCACTGGATCGGGATCAGCACCTCCTGGCCGGCCACCATCGCGTTGACGGTGAGCAGGCCCAGCGAGGGCGGGCAGTCGATCAGGACGTAGTCGAGCGGCTGCTCGTACGCGGCGATGGCGCGCTGCAGCCGGCTCTCCCGGGCGACCAGCGAGACCAGCTCGATCTCGGCGCCCGCCAGGTCGATGGTGGCCGGGCAGCAGAACAGCCCCTCCACGTCGACCACCGGCTGCACCACGTCGGCCAACGGCTTGCCCTCGACCAGCACGTCGTAGATCGACGGCACCTCGGCGTGGTGGTCGATGCCGAGCGCGGTCGAGGCGTTGCCCTGCGGGTCGAGGTCGATGACCAGCACCCGCAGCCCGTGCATGGCCAGCCCGGCGGCCAGGTTGACGGTGGTGGTGGTCTTGCCCACCCCGCCCTTCTGGTTGGCGACCACCATCACCCGGGTCGCGGCGGGCCGGGGCAGCGCCTCCCCGGTGTGCCCGGCAACCGGGACGGCGGCGGACGCGGCCCGTGCGACGGGGGTGTCATCCACCTGATCGACGATCTCCGACTCCTGCATGGGGGTCAGTGTTTCACGTGAAACCGGGGCCGCGACAGTCACCTCCGGATGACTGTCCCGGGTCCGGTTGCGGTCTTGATCCAGTACGCCGGAGAGCAGGAAGCGACGTTTCACGTGAAACACGATGCCCGGAATGTCATGATCCGCCGGGCCGACACTCCGAGCCCGCCCGAACCGAAACGGGGCGGGCGGCCCCTCGGCCACCCGCCCCGAACACCAGTGCCAGCCGGGCCCGACGGTCCCGCCGCACCCGCTCCGGCTCGACCCCGCCGCCACCCGCTCCGGCTCGCCGCCACCCGCTCCGGCTCGGCGTCATCCGCTCCGGCTCAGCGCCGCCCGCGGCTCCCGCCGCGCCGCCCGGTGCCCTCGCCACCCTTGCCACCGCGCCCGGCCCGGGCCGCCCTGGCCCGCCGGGTGGCCGCCTTGACGCCGCCGGGGCTCTCCCCCGCCTCCACCCGGACCACCCGGGTCGGGGTCACCAGCACGCCCTCGCCGACCCCGATCACCGACCACTTCACCGCGCCGAGCCGGGCCAGCGCCGCCCGCGACTCCGCCAGCTCCTGCTCGGCGGTGTCGCCCTTCAACGCCAGCATCTGGCCGTAGGGCCGCAGCAGCGGCATGCCCCAGCCGGCCAGCCGGTCCAGCGGCGCGACCGCGCGGGCGGTCACCACGTCCACCGCCAGCTTGCCGATCGTCTCCTCGGCCCGGCCGCGCAGCACCGTGACGTTCTCCAGACCGAGCTCGCGCACCACCTCCTCCAGGAAGGTGGTGCGCCGCAGCAGCGGCTCCAGCAGGGTCACCGACACGTCCGGCCGGGCCAGCGCCACCGGGATGCCCGGCAGCCCGGCGCCCGAACCGACGTCGCACAGCGAGACCCCGGCGGGCAGCAGCTCGGCCAGCACCGCGCAGTTGAGCACGTGCCGGTCCCACAGCCGGGGCACCTCGCGCGGGCCGATCAGCCCGCGCTGCACCCCTGCGGTCGCCAGCAGCTCGGTGTAGCGCACGGCCAGCGGCAGCCGATCGCCGAAGATCCGTCCCGCCGCCTCCGGTGCCTGACCCGGCCCCTCCAGCGGCGCCTCGGACTCCGTGCCGTCCCTGTCCATCTCTGCCTCTCCGCTCACCGTCGAATCCACCCGCCCTACCAGCACTGTTCCACGTGAAACACCACTCCGCCGCAGAGCCGACGACCCCGCCCGCGCGAGGCGGGCGGGGTCGGACGCCGGAACGGCAACACCACCGGCGTCAGGCCGGCAGCACGACCACGCAGCGCTGGGGCTCCTCGCCCTCCGACTCGCTGCGCAGCCCCGCGGCGGCCACCGCGTCGTGCACCACCTTGCGCTCGAACGGGGTCATCGGCCGCAGCTTGACCTGCTCGCCGGTGCCCTTGACCCGCTCGGCGGCCTCCGCGCCCAGCTCCGCGAGCTCGGCCCGCTTGCGCGCCCGGAAGCCCGCGACGTCCAGCATCAGACGGCTGCGCTCACCGGTCTCCCGGTGCACGGCCAGCCGGGTCAGCTCCTGGAGCGCCTCCAGCACCTCGCCGTCCTGGCCCACCAGCCGCTGCAGCGTCCGGTCGTCGCCCTCGCCGACGATGGAGACCAGCGCCCGGTCCCCCTCGACGTCCATGTCGATGTCGCCGTCCAGGTCCGCGATGTCCAGCAGACCCTCCAGGTAGTCGGCGGCGATGTCACCCTCGTGCTCCAGACGCGAGAGGACGCTCTCACCGGCCGGGGCGGTGTCGACGGCGGAGGTGGTGCCATCCGTCACAGGTGGACTCCTTCGGAAACGAGGCCCTCGGGTGGGGCCGGGAACGAGGGTGGGTGACTACTTCTTCTTCGGCCGCTGGCCGCCCTGGCCACCGCGCCGCGGCTGCTGGCGCTGGCCCTGGCCCGGCTGGGCCCCCGGCTTCGGCCCGCCCGCCTTCGTACCGGACTTCCCGGCCGACGCGGCCCCGGCCGGGGTGGCCCGCGCCTCGTCAGCCGCCGTGTCCTGCGCGTCCTGCGCGTCCGGGTGCTCCCCGGTCTGCGCCTGGTGGGTCGCGGACGCCTGCCGCTGCGCCTTGCTCTGCTTGCGCGGCTGCTGCCGGCGCACCTGCACGCTCTCCTCGACCGCCGCCTGGGCGTCGGCCGCCGCGCCGCCCTTGGAACCGCCCTTGAGCATCGCCGCCAGGCCGGCCTTCTGGATCGAGCCGTCCGGGTTGATCCGGCCCTGCTTCTTCAGCCGGGCCTGGCGCTCGTCCCACGCCTTGCTGCCCGGCGTCGGGTTGTTGCGGATCACGACCAGCTGCTGGCCCATCGACCAGACGTTGGTGGTCAGCCAGTAGACCAGCACACCGACCGGGAAGTTGATGCCCATCACGGCGAACATCACCGGGAAGACGTACATCAGCATCTTCTGCTGCTGCATGAACGGCGTCTTGACCGACAGGTCGACGTTCTTGGTCATCAGCTGGCGCTGGGTGACGAACTGGGACAGCGACATCAGCACGATCATGACCGCGCAGACGATCTGGATCTGGACGCTGTCCGCGCCGACGAACTTGGCCGACAGCGGGGCGCCGAAGATGCGCGCCCGCTGGGCGCTCTCCAGCAGCGGCGTGTTGATGACGCCGATCGTCTTGTCGATGGCGATCGAGTGGAGCACGCCGTAGAGGGCGGTGAAGAACGGCGCCTGCACGAGGATCGGAAGGCACGAGGAGAACGGGTTGGTGCCCGCCTCCTTGTACAGCTTCATCATCTCTTCGGACTGGCGCTGCTTGTCGTTCTTGTAGCGCTCCTGGATGGCCTTCATCTTCGGCTGGATCGCCTGCATGGCCCGGGTCGCCTTGATCTGCTTCACGAAGAGCGGGATCAGGCAGATCCGGATGACGACCACCATCATCACGATGGACAGGCCCCACGCCAGGCCGCCGTCCGGATCGAAGACGTGGCTGAACAGCGAGTGGAACTGGACGATGATCCAGGACACCGCTGTGTAGAGGGGACTCAGAAAGCCGAGGATCACCGGTCAGACTCCTTGGACATCGGGCTTCGCCACCGGCTCCGGCTCGGCGGTCCCGCTCGTGGGGTTCAGCAGATTGCGCAGCCGGCGGTGCCACACCGGGTGCTTTCGCGGCGGAACATGGTCGACCCCACCGGGAGACCAAGGATTGCAGCGCAGGATGCGCCAGACGGTCAGCCAACCGCCCTTGATCGCGCCGTGGACGCGAACCGCCTCGTACCCGTAGCGCGAGCACGAGGGGTAATAACGGCACACCGGACCGAGCAGCGGACTGATGGTCCACTGGTAGAGCCTGATCAGGCCCATCAGCAGGTACTTCATCGCCCTGTTCCCGTCGGGGCACTGCCGGTCGGTTCGGACCTGAGCAGGCGGCGCAGCGCCGCGTCCAGGTCGTGTTCGAGATCCTGGTAGGGAGCCGTCGCCGCAGCCGGCAGCGCCCTTACCACTATCAGGCTACCTGCGGGGAACCGGGACAGGCGCTCTCGGACCAAGTGACGCAGGCGACGCTTGACCGCGTTGCGGACCACGGCCGGCCCCACGGCCTTGCTCACGACGAAACCCGCACGCGCCGAAGGGGGCCCTTCGGCGACGTGCGGGTGGAAGTCGCTGTTCCGGTCGGCCCCCGTGTCGGGCGCCACCTCTCTGTGGAGGTGGACCACCAGCAGGGGCCGACCGGCGCGACGACCGCGTTTCACCGCGGTCGTGAAGTCCTGGCGCCGCCGCAGCCGATTCTCGGTGGGCAGCACTGCAGACCCTCTGCGCGGATCAGGCGGACAGGGCGCTGCGGCCCTTGGCGCGACGCGACGCCAGGATGGCGCGGCCGGCGCGGGTACGCATACGCAGCCGGAAGCCGTGGGTCTTGGCGCGACGACGGTTGTTCGGCTGGAAGGTGCGCTTGCTCACTCGGGGGCTCCTGGGGTGAATCGTAGGATGACGGGGAATCGCTTGGCCGTCACCGTGCGTCCGCGCGATCTCCCCTTGCACTGGGAAATCCGGACCCCGACACCCAGATCTGCTGGGCTGGGACCACCACGGCGCCCGTGCTGCGCGCGTCATGGAAGCGGGCGGACCCGCGGACATGCGGCAGCGGCCATCGACAACTCGACCTGGTTACGGTACGCGGGAGCGGGTCCGAGGGTCAAACCAGGTGGCCGCCACGCCGTTACCCACAGCCTGTGGACAGAAACTTGAATCAGCTCTGCGCGCTGACTACCGTTGCAGGACTTGTCTCTTTTGTTCTCCGCCCGTGGCCGCCCCGGTGAGGCGGCACCCGGACCTCCCGTCCTGACCTGCCTGGCTCCCCCTGCTCGGGGAACGAGAAAGCGTGTACCAGTGGCTGATGTCAACAGCGATCTCGTCCTGATGTGGTCGAGGGTCGTCGAGCGACTGGTCAGCGACAGCGATGTCGTGGAGAAGGACAAGAACTGGGTGCGGCGCACCCAGCCGATGTGGATGATGCACGACACCGCCCTGCTCGCGGCGCCCAACGAGTTCGCCAAGCAGGTGCTGGAGGGCCGGCTGCTGCCGCAGCTGACCGAGGCCATCTCGCAGGAGTTCGGCCGCCAGGTCCGGATCGCGGTGATGGTGGACGCCACCGCCGCCCCGGCCGGCGAGCCCGACCCGGAGTCGGACCTCGACCACGAGCCCGTCCCGGAGTGGCCGCACCCGCGCCCCGAGCCGTCGTACCCGGCGCACGCCGAGCAGCCCTATTCGGCGCACGCCGAGCAGCCCTACCCGGTCCGGACCGAGCAGCCCTACCCGGGCGGCGGGCCCGGCTACCAGCAGCCCGGGCCGCCGCCCGGGAGCTGGCCGGGCCGGGGCGGGGACGACTACCAGCGCTCGGCGTACCCGCCCCCCGGCTACCCGGCGGCCGAGCCCTACCGGACGCCCGCGCAGGCCCCGTACCGCGACCACCAGCCCGGCGCGGAGGCCGGCGGCTGGGGGGAGCCGGCCCCGCTGCCCGAGCGGCGGCCCGACCCGGCCCCGCGGCGCTCGCACCGGCCGGGCCCGGACTCGGCGCAGGGCGACCTGTTCGGCGGGGCGCTCGGCTCCCCGGACGAGGACCGGCCGCGCCAGGGCGGCTCCCGGCGCGGCGCCCGCCCCGCCGCGCAGCAGCACGCCCAGGTCGAGCGGACCCCCGGCGTCCCGGCCCCGCCCGGCGCTCCCCCGGCCGGCGGCCCGCGCAAGGACGAGCCGAACGCCCGGCTGAACCCCAAGTACCTGTTCGACACCTTCGTGATCGGCGCCTCCAACCGCTTCGCGCACGCCGCGGCGGTGGCGGTCGCCGAGGCGCCCGCCAAGGCGTACAACCCGCTCTTCGTCTACGGCGAGTCCGGGCTCGGCAAGACCCACCTGCTGCACGCCATCGGGCACTACTCGCGCAGCCTGTTCCCGGGCACCCGGGTGCGGTACGTGAGCTCGGAGGAGTTCACCAACGAGTTCATCAACTCGATCCGGGACGGCAAGGCGGACGCGTTCCGCAAGCGCTACCGGGACATCGACATCCTGCTGGTCGACGACATCCAGTTCCTGGCCAGCAAGGAGTCGACGCAGGAGGAGTTCTTCCACACCTTCAACACCCTGCACAACGCCAACAAGCAGATCGTCCTCTCGTCGGACCGGCCGCCCAAACAGCTGATCACCCTGGAGGACCGGCTCCGCAACCGCTTCGAGTGGGGGCTGATCACCGACGTCACCCCGCCGGAGCTGGAGACCCGGATCGCGATCCTGCGCAAGAAGGCGATCCAGGAGCAGCTGAACGCCCCGGCCGACGTGCTGGAGTTCATCGCCTCCCGGATCACCCGGAACATCCGGGAGCTGGAGGGCGCGCTGATCCGGGTCACCGCCTTCGCCAACCTGAACCGGGCCCCGGTGGACCTGGAGCTGGCCGGCATCGTCCTGAAGGACCTGATCCCGGGCGGGGACGAGGACGCGGGGCCGGAGATCACCGCGCAGGTGATCATGCAGCAGACCGCCGCGTACTTCGGGCTGGGCGTGGAGGACCTGTGCGGCTCCTCCCGCAGCCGGGTGCTGGTGACCGCCCGGCAGATCGCGATGTACCTGTGCCGGGAGCTGACCGACCTGTCGCTGCCGAAGATCGGTGCCCAGTTCGGCGGCCGGGACCACACCACGGTGATGCACGCGGACCGCAAGATCCGCTCGCTGATGGCCGAGCGCCGGTCCATCTACAACCAGGTCACCGAGTTGACCAACCGCATCAAGAGCTAGCTAACAAAACCGGGGTACCGCGGGGACCGACCGGACCGCGGTCGGCTCGAAGGCTCAAAAGCCTTGAGCAGAGCGGTAGTTGACGTATCGAAGGGGAGTCGGGCCGAGGCGGCCCGACTCCCCTTTCGGCTGCCCGGAGCGTTGCCCGGACGACCGGAGCGTTACCCGGACGAGTGGTGCGCGTGCGGCGGAGAGCACTCGTCCGGGTGGCCGGGCCGCCCTTCGGCGGACCGCGGCGGGGGCCCTGTAGTAGGGGCGGGCCGCGGGCGGGCGATCGAACGCGGCGGTGCCCGCCCGGCCGGCCGGATCCGTCCGGTCGGGGTCGGCCCTGGGCCGAACGGGGGTGTGGAAGGGCTTCCGGCGGGGCAGAAACACCCGGAACGGCCCCTTGCGCGGGCCCTTCGCACCGGCGAACGTTTGCGCGGCAAATCGAACGGTTCGGGTGCGCACCCCCGGTTGTCCACAGGAACGGGTGGGTTTTCCCCGTCCACAGGGTGCACAGCGGCCGGTTATCCCGAGGTTCCTCCACAGCCCCGACCGGGCTACGCTCTTCCGCGCAGGTCAACCCCCTGGGGACTTGTGCACAACAGTTATCCACAGCCTGTGGAGAACTGAGGGGGCGTCAGCCGGTCCACGGAGTTATCCACCGGCTGTCCACAGGAATGGCCGAGTTATCCCCAGGTTTTCCACAGCTCTGTCCACAGTTCGGCAACATCAACGCGTCCGTCACCCCTGCGTGTGAAAGGCGTCACGTGATGTTGATCCGGGCCGGTGGATAACTCTCCCGTTTTCTGTGGAAACAGCTGTGGATAACCTGTGGATACTCAGCGTGCCCTGTGGATTACTCTCCGCTGTCCACAGGAGGGCCTGGTTGTCCACAGCCGCCGTCCACAGGACCTGTGGACAAAATCTGGCCGCTGACCTGCGAAAACGGGGTTATCCACGGTATCCACAGGCCCTACTACTACTGCTACACATAGAGAGCTCGGAACTTGATCAACAGTGGGGGTGGCCCGAATCTGTGGACAACCGGGCCCCGACATTTGTTCGGCCCGCTTGTGCCCATCTGCCCCGGCTGTCAGCCGAGTACGTCAGACTGTCCTTCGGCAACCGGGAGCAGGACGGGGCGGAGCTGATCCGCCCGACCGGTCGCCGAACGGGATCAGACGATCGACAGCACGGGCCGGCGGTACCGGCCGGCCGTGCGGCGAGATGCAGCCAGGAGGCGGTTACCGGTGAAGTTCCGGGTGGAGCGTGATGTCCTCGCGGAGGCGGTGGCCTGGGCTGCCCGCAGCCTCCCCGCGCGGCCGCCGGTGCCGGTGCTGGCCGGCCTGCTGCTGACCGCGCAGGAGGGCACCCTGGCGCTCTCCGGTTTCGACTACGAGGTCTCCGCCCGGGTCGAGCTGGAGGCGGACGTCGAGGAGGCCGGCACCGTCCTGGTCTCCGGCCGCCTGCTGAACGACATCTCGCGCAACCTGCCGAACCGCCCGGTGGAGATCTCCACCGACGGCGCCCGGGTCAGCGTGGTCTGCGGCAGCTCGCGCTTCACGCTGCCGACCCTGCCGGTCGACGAGTACCCGGCGCTGCCCCAGATGCCGACCGCCACCGGCACCGTCCCGGGCGACGTGTTCGCCTCGGCGGTCAGCCAGGCCGCGGTCGCCGCCGGCCGCGACGACACCCTGCCGGTGCTCACCGGCGTCCGGGTCGAGATCAACGGCAGCGGGATCACCCTGGCCGCCACCGACCGGTACCGCTTCGCCGTCCGCGAGCTGCTCTGGAAGCCCGAGCAGGACGACATCAACGCGGTCGCGCTCGTCCCCGCCAAGACCCTGCAGGACATCGCCAAGTCGCTGGGCAGCGGCGACCAGGTCACCATCGCGCTGTCCGCCGGCGGCGCGGGCGAGGGCCTGATCGGCTTCGAGGGCGCCGGCCGGCGCACCACCACCCGCCTGCTGGAGGGCGAGTTCCCCAAGTTCCGGTCGATCTTCCCGACCGAGTTCTCGGCGGTCGCCGCGGTGCAGACCCAGCCCTTCCTGGAGGCGCTCAAGCGCGTCTCGCTGGTGGCCGAGCGCAACACCCCGGTCCGGCTGAACTTCGAGCAGGGCGTGCTCACCCTGGAGGCCGGCTCGGGCGACGACGCGCAGGCCACCGAGCGGATCGACGCCGACCTGGAGGGCGACGACATCTCGATCGCCTTCAACCCCGGCTACCTGGAGGAGGGGCTCAAGGCGATCGACGCCGGCTACGCGCAGCTGAGCTTCACCACCCCGACCAAGCCGGCCCTGCTCACCGGCAAGGCCGCGGTCGACGCGGAGCCGGACGAGGCCTACCAGTACCTGATCATGCCGGTCCGCCTCTCCGGCTGACCGGCCACCCGTCCACCAGGGGCGCGAGGGGCGACCGCCCCCGCGCCCCTGTGGCTGCCCGGCGCTCCCTCCCCGTCGGCGTAGGCTCAGTGGGTGCGGCAACGGCGCCGCCATCAGGCACGACACCACAGTGAAGGACTTGTCATGGAGCTCGGCCTCATCGGTCTCGGCAAGATGGGCGGCAACATGCGCGAGCGCATCCGCCGCGCCGGCCACACCGTCACCGGCTACGACCGCAACCCGGACCTCGCCGACGTCGACAGCATCGAGCAGCTGGTCGCCAAGCTGGAGGCGCCCCGCGTGGTGTGGGTGATGGTCCCGGCCGGCGGCCCGACCCAGGAGACCGTCGAGCGCCTGGCCGACCTGCTCTCCCCCGGCGACGTGGTGGTCGACGGCGGCAACTCGCGCTGGACCGACGACGTCAAGCACGCCGAGCTGCTGGCCGAGAAGGGCATCGGCTTCGTCGACTGCGGCGTCTCCGGCGGCGTCTGGGGCCTGGAGAACGGCTACGCGCTGATGTACGGCGGCGAGGCCGCCGACGTGGCCAAGGTGCAGCCGGTCTTCGACGCGCTCAAGCCCGAGGGCGACTTCGGCTCGGTGCACGCCGGCAAGGTCGGCGCCGGCCACTTCGCCAAGATGGTCCACAACGGCATCGAGTACGCGATGATGCAGGCCTTCGCCGAGGGCTGGGAGCTGCTGGAGGCCGCCCCCGAGGTCACCGACGTGCGCGAGGTGTTCCGCAGCTGGCAGGAGGGCACCGTCATCCGCTCCTGGCTGCTCGACCTGGCGGTCCGGGCGCTGGACGACGACGAGCACCTGGCCAAGCTCAAGGGCTGGGCCGCCGACTCCGGCGAGGGCCGCTGGACGGTCGAGGCCGCGATCGACCACGCGGTGCCGCTGCCCGCGATCACCGCCTCGCTGTTCGCCCGGTTCGCCTCCCGGCAGGACGACTCCCCGCAGATGAAGATGATCGCCGCGCTGCGCAACCAGTTCGGCGGCCACGCGGTCGAGTCCAAGTAAGCACCCCCGGACAGAAGGCGAGCGCAGTCCACCGTCATGCACGTCGCGCACCTGTCGCTCGCCGACTTCCGTTCCTACGCCCGGGTCGAGGTCCCGCTCGACCCGGGCGTCACCGCGTTCGTCGGCCCCAACGGGCAGGGCAAGACCAACCTGGTCGAGGCGGTCGGCTACGTCGCGACCCTGGGCAGCCACCGGGTGGCCACCGACGCCCCGCTGATCCGGCTCGGCGCCGAGCGGGCGGTGATCCGGGCGAACGTGGTCTCCCAGGGCGGCCGCTCCACCCTGGTCGAGCTGGAGCTCACCGCCGGCAAGGCCAACCGGGCCCGGCTGAACCGCTCCGACAGCGTCCGCCCGCGCGACGTGCTGGGCGTGCTGCGCACCGTGCTGTTCGCCCCCGAGGACCTCGCCCTGGTGAAGGGCGACCCGGCCGAGCGCCGGCGCTTCCTGGACGAGCTGCTGACCGCCCGGGCCCCCCGGCTGGCCGGGGTGCGCTCCGACTACGAGCGGGTGCTCAAGCAGCGCAACGCCCTGCTGCGGACCGCCGCGGCGGCCCGCCGGGCCGGCGGCGGCAAGGCCGCCGACCTGGCCACCCTGGAGGTCTGGGACGGCCACCTGGCCCGGTCCGGCGCCGAGCTGACCGCCTTCCGGATCCAACTGGTGGCCGCCCTGCAGCCGCTGGTCGCCGAGGCGTACCGCCAGCTCGCCCCCGGCGCCGGCGACACCGTGCTGGAGTACCGCTCCTCCTTCGAGGGCGAGCTGCCCACCAGCCGCGAACAGGCCGAGCAGCAGCTGCTGGAGGCCCTGCGCGGGATGCGCCGGCAGGAGATCGAGCGCGGCCTGACCCTGGTCGGCCCGCACCGCGACGAGCTGCTGCTGCGGCTGGGCCCGCTGCCCGCCAAGGGCTACGCCAGCCACGGCGAGTCCTGGTCCTACGCGCTGGCGCTGCGGCTGGCCTCGTACGAGCTGCTGCGGGCCGAGGGCGGCGAGCCGGTGCTGGTGCTGGACGACGTGTTCGCCGAGCTGGACGCCCGCCGCCGGGACCGGCTGGCCGAGCTGGTGGCCGGCGGCGAGCAGGTGCTGGTCACCGCCGCGGTGGCCGAGGACGTGCCGAAGGCGCTGAACGGGGCCCGGTACGGCGTCTCGGGCGGCACAGTGGACCGGCTGACCCCGTGAGCCCCGGGAACCACGTACCCTGGGCGGCTCGTCGGAGGAGTCGTCCACAGCCTGGAGATGGAGCGTGATGGCGGAGGGGCCGGAGCTTTCGGGGGTGGACCTGGCCCGGGTGGCGCTGCGCGCCGCCAAGGAGCAGGCCCGGCAGCGCGGGGAGCAGGTGCGCGAGCGGCGGGAGGCCAAGCGGACCGGGCTGCGCAGCGGTGCCCGCGCGGACGGCCGGGACCCGGTGCCGCTGGGGGCCGCGCTGAACCGGCTGATCACCGAGCGGGGCTGGGAGGCGCCCGCCGCGGTGGGCGGGGTGATGGGCCGCTGGTCGCAGATCGTCGGGCCGGACATCGCCGCGCACTGTGAGCCCAAGTCGTACGCGGAGGCCGAGGCGGTGCTCACCGTGCAGTGCGACTCCACCGCCTGGGCGACTCAACTACGGCTGCTGGCGCGGCAGTTGGTGGCCCGGCTGAATCACGAGCTCGGGCACGGCACGGTCCGGGTGATCAAGGTGCTGGGGCCGGACGCCCCGGTGCGCGGTTACGGGCGGTTGCGGGCGCCCGGCAGCAAGGGCCCGGGTGACACCTGGGGCTGACCCCGGTGCGGCGGACCGGGATCTTCCGGAATCGCTGGCGGCCCGTCCAGGCGCTCTGAGCCCCCCTGTCGAGTATCGGGACACGTCCCGAGGGGATTCAGGGCGGCACATCTGCCCTCAGAGGCTGCCAAACGCCCCTCTCTGTCGGTCGTACCGGTAGACTGAAGCGTAAACACCGTTGCGTGGAGCAACAGAGTCGAAACGCCGTGGTCGCACACCTGCCCGGGCAAGCGGGGAGGGGCGCGGCCCGCGCTGTGCCAGAGAGGGCGCTTCGTGGCCGATTCCGGCAACCCCAGCCAGACCCCAGACCCGTCCGACCAGAAGGCCTACGACGCCAGCGCGATCCAGGTGCTGGAGGGCCTCGACGCCGTCCGCAAGCGCCCGGGCATGTACATCGGCTCGACCGGTGAGCGCGGCCTGCACCACCTCGTGTACGAGATCGTCGACAACTCCGTCGACGAGGCGCTGGCGGGCCACGCCGACACCATCGGCGTCACGATCCTGGCCGACGGCGGCGTGCGGGTGGTGGACAACGGCCGCGGCATCCCGGTCGGCATCATGCCGGGCCAGGACAAGCCCGCCGTCGAGGTCGTGCTGACCGTGCTGCACGCGGGCGGCAAGTTCGGCGGCGGCGGCTACGCGGTCTCCGGCGGTCTGCACGGCGTCGGCATCTCGGTGGTGAACGCGCTCTCCACCCGCCTCGCGGTGGACATCAGCACCGACGGCGCGCGCTGGACGCAGGAGTACAAGTCCGGTGCCCCGACCGCCCCGCTGGTCCGGCACGAGGAGACCTCGGAGACCGGCACCACGGTCACCTTCTGGGCCGACCCGGACATCTTCGAGACGACCGTCTACTCCTTCGAGACGCTCTCCCGGCGCTTCCAGGAGATGGCCTTCCTCAACAAGGGCCTGACGATCGTGCTGACCGACGAGCGCCCCGAGCACCTGGACGAGGAGGGCAACCCGCTCTCCGTCACCTACCGGTACGACGGCGGCATCGCGGACTTCGTGGCCCACCTCAACTCCCGCAAGGGCGAGCCGGTCCACCCCTCGGTGATCGACTTCGAGGCCGAGGACAAGGACAAGACGATCTCGGCCGAGATCGCCATGCAGTGGAACTCGTCCTACACCGAGGGCGTGTACTCGTTCGCCAACACCATCCACACCCACGGCGGCGGCACCCACGAGGAGGGCTTCCGGTCCGCGCTCACCGGTCTGATGAACCGGTACGCGCGCGACAAGAAGCTGCTGCGCGAGAAGGACGACAACCTCTCCGGCGAGGACATCCGCGAGGGCCTGACCGCGATCATCTCGGTCAAGCTCGGCGAGCCGCAGTTCGAGGGCCAGACCAAGGACAAGCTCGGCAACACCGAGGCCAAGACCTTCGTCCAGAAGGTGGTCAACGAGCACCTGGCCGACTGGCTGGACCGCAACCCCAACGAGGCGGCGGACATCGTCCGCAAGTCGATCCAGGCCGCCAGCGCCCGGGTCGCCGCCCGCAAGGCCCGCGACCTGACCCGGCGCAAGGGCCTGCTGGAGTCGGCCTCGCTGCCCGGCAAGCTCTCGGACTGCCAGTCCAAGGACCCGGCCGAGTGCGAGATCTTCATCGTCGAGGGCGACTCGGCCGGCGGCTCCGCCAAGCAGGGCCGCGACCCGCGCACCCAGGCGATCCTCCCGATCCGCGGCAAGATCCTGAACGTCGAGAAGGCCCGGATCGACAAGGTGCTGCAGAACACCGAGGTCCAGGCGCTGATCTCGGCCTTCGGCTGCGGCATCCAGGAGGACTACGACGCCGAGAAGCTGCGGTACCACAAGATCGTGCTGATGGCCGACGCCGACGTCGACGGACAGCACATCCGCACCCTGCTGCTGACCCTGCTGTTCCGCTTCATGCGCCCGCTGGTCGAGTCCGGGTACGTCTACCTGGCGATGCCCCCGCTGTACAAGATCAAGTGGGGCCGGGACGAGTTCGAGTACGCCTACTCCGACCGCGAGCGCGACGCGCTGATCGCGGCCGGCGTCGAGGCCGGCCGCCGGCTCCCGAAGGACGACGCGATCCAGCGCTTCAAGGGCCTCGGCGAGATGAACGCCGAGGAGCTGCGCGTCACCACCATGGACGCCGCGCACCGCCTGCTGCTCCAGGTCACCCTGGAGGACGCCGCCCGCGCCGACGACCTGTTCTCCGTCCTGATGGGCGAGGACGTCGAGGCCCGCCGCTCCTTCATCCAGCGCAACGCGAAGGACGTCCGCTTCCTGGACGTCTGACGTCCGCCCAGGATCGTTGAAAGGAAACTGACCACCAGTGGTCGACGACAACCGTCCGGACGGCGGCGAGCAGCCCGCGGACAGCACCCTCCTCCCCGCCCAGAGCGGCAACCGGGTCGAGCTCATCGAGCTCGAGACCGAGATGCAGCGCTCCTACCTCGACTACGCGATGAGCGTCATCGTCTCGCGCGCCCTGCCCGAGGTCCGCGACGGCCTCAAGCCGGTGCACCGCCGGGTGCTCTACGCGATGTACGACGGCGGCTACCGGCCCGAGAAGGGCTACTACAAGTGCGCCCGCGTGGTCGGCGACGTGATGGGCAACTACCACCCGCACGGCGACACCTCGATCTACGACACCCTGGTCCGCCTCGCCCAGACCTGGTCGATGCGGATGCCGCTGGTCGACGGCAACGGCAACTTCGGCTCCCCGGGCAACGACCCGGCCGCGGCGATGCGCTACACCGAGTGCAAGATGATGCCGCTGGCGATGGAGATGATGCGCGACATCGACGAGGAGACCGTCGACTTCGCCGCCAACTACGACGGCCGGCAGCAGGAGCCGACCGTCCTGCCCTCGCGCATCCCCAACCTGCTGGTCAACGGCGCCACCGGCATCGCGGTCGGCATGGCCACCAACATCCCGCCGCACAACCTGCGCGAGGTCGCCTCCGGCGCGCTCTGGGCGCTGGAGCACCCCGAGGCCAGCAACGAGGAGCTGCTGGAGGCCCTGATCGAGCGGATCAAGGCCCCCGACTTCCCGACCGGCGCGCTGATCGTCGGCCGCCGCGGCATCGAGGAGGCCTACCGCACCGGTCGCGGCTCGATCACCATGCGCGCGGTGGTCGAGGTCGAGGAGATCCAGGGCCGCCAGTGCCTGGTGATCACCGAGCTGCCGTTCCAGGTCAACCCGGACAACCTCGCGCTGAAGATCGCCGACCTGGTCAAGGACGGCCGGATCGCCGGCATCGCCGACGTCCGCGACGAGTCCTCCTCGCGCACCGGCCAGCGCCTGGTCATCGTGCTCAAGCGGGACGCGGTCGCCAAGGTCGTGCTCAACAACCTGTACAAGCACACCGACCTGCAGACCAACTTCGGCGCCAACATGCTGGCCCTGGTCGACGGCGTGCCGCGCACCCTCTCGCTGGACGCCTTCATCCGGCACTGGGTCGCCCACCAGATCGAGGTCATCGTCCGCCGGACCACCTTCCGGCTGCGCAAGGCCGAGGAGCGCGCGCACATCCTGCGCGCCCTGCTCAAGGCGCTCGACCAGATCGACGCGGTGATCGCGCTGATCCGCGCCTCGGAGAGCGCCGAGGCCGCCCGCACCGGCCTGATGCGGCTGCTCGCCATCGACGAGCTCCAGGCCAACGCCATCCTGGAGATGCAGCTGCGCCGGCTCGCCGCCCTGGAGAGCGCCCGCATCCTCAGCGAGCACGACGAGCTCCAGGCCAAGATCAACGAGTACAACGCGATCCTCGCCTCGCCCTCCCGGCAGCGCGAGATCGTCTCCGAGGAGCTCACCGCGATCGTCGAGAAGTACGGCGACGAGCGGCGCTCCACCCTGATCCCCTCCGACGGCGACCTCTCGATCGAGGACCTCATCGCCGAGGAGGACATCGTGGTCACCATCACCCGCGGCGGCTACGTCAAGCGCACCCGCTCCGACCTCTACCGCTCGCAGAAGCGCGGCGGCAAGGGCGTGCGCGGCGCGCAGCTGAAGCAGGACGACCTCGTCGACCACTTCTTCGTGACCACCACCCACAACTGGATCCTGTTCTTCACCAACAAGGGCCGGGTCTACCGCGCCAAGGGCTACGAGCTGCCCGACGCCGGCCGCGACGCCCGCGGCCAGCACGTCGCCAACCTGCTGGCCTTCCAGCCGGAGGAGCACATCACCCAGGTGATGGCCGTGCGCACCTACGAGGACAAGCCGTACCTGGTCCTCGCCACCCGCGGCGGCCTGGTCAAGAAGACCCCGCTCAAGGACTACGACTCCCCGCGCTCCGGCGGCCTGATCGCGATCAACCTGCGCCAGGACGAGGAGGGCCGGGACGACGAGCTGATCGGCGCCGAGCTGGTCTCCGCCGAGGACGACCTGCTGCTGATCTCCCGGAAGGCCCAGTCGATCCGCTTCAAGGCGACCGACGAGGCGCTGCGCCCGATGAGCCGGGCCACCTCCGGGGTGAAGGGCATGTCCTTCCGCGAGGACGACGAACTGCTCTCGATGAACGTGGTGCGGCCCGGCACCTTCGTCTTCACCGCCACCGACGGCGGGTACGCGAAGCGGACCACGGTTGACGAGTACCGTGTCCAGGGACGCGGCGGTTTCGGTATCAAGGCGGCGAAGATCGTCGAGGGCCGGGGCTCGCTGGTCGGCGCCCTGGTCGTCGAGGAGACCGACGAGATCATGGCCATCACGCTGTCCGGCGGCGTGATCCGGACCAGGGTTTCCGAGGTGCGTGAAACCGGACGTGACACCATGGGCGTCCAACTGATCAACCTCGGAAAGCGCGACGCGGTGGTGGGCATGGCCCGCAACGCGGAGGCGGACGAGGAGGAGGGCGCGGACGAGGCCGTCGACGAGGCGGAGTCCGCGGCCACCGAGCAGGACGCGGACGGCGCGCCCGCCCAGGGCTGACGCACGGACGCGCACCGTGGTGCCCGCCCCGCCGGTGGCGGGGCGGGCACCACGGTCTGACCGCGGGCCACCGGGGTACGCGGAGCACGAGCACAACACGGACCAGGGCGGTGCGATCGCCCTGGCGGACGGTTCGGGAGGACCACGGTGAGCGGAGCCACGGGTGCTGGAGGTGCCACGGGCGGCCTGGCGGGCGGGCCGGGCGGAACCGCCCAGCAGTCCTACGGGGGCCAGACCCCGCCTCCCCCACCGAGCGCGCCGCCCGCGGGCGGCTTCTCCCAGCCCACCACCTACGCCAAGGGCCAGCCCACCCCGCCGCGCGGCACCCGCGTCCCGGGGGCTCCCGGCACCCCCGGCACCCCCGGGCAGAGCGGCGGCCAGCCCCGCCGCCCCGGCCCGTCCGGCGGCGGCACCGGCCGGACCCGCAAGGCCCGGCTGCGGGTCACCAAGGCCGACCCGTGGTCGGTGATGAAGGTCAGCTTCCTGCTCTCGCTGGCCCTCGGCGTGATCATCATCGTGGCCGCCGCGGTGCTCTGGATGACCCTGGACGGCCTCGGCGTCTTCTCCTCGCTGAGCAGCACCCTGAAGGACGTCACCGGCAGCGGCGGCGACAGCTCCGGCGCCTTCGACCTGATGGACTACATCGGGTTCGGCAAGGTCATGCTCTTCACCGTGCTGATCGCGCTGGTCGACATCGTCCTGATGACCGCGCTGGCCACCCTCGCCGCGTTCATCTACAACTCGGCGGCGGGCTTCACCGGCGGCATCGAACTGACCCTCGCCGAAGAAGACTGATTCCGCGTCAGCCGGGCGGAATTCCCGGGGCCCCGGAGGCTGTTGAAGCCTCCGGGGCCCTTCGTCGTCCCCGGTGCAATCGGGTGACCGCCCGGCGTGCCGGGGCCGCGTTCCGGCCCGCAGTGCAGAGACAGGTGGAAGAACGGGAACGGTCAGCGGGCCGCCCGGCCGCCTCCGGCGGTCACCGGGCGTCCCGGACGGGAACGACTGGTCGGAGGGGCCGTCATGGCGCAGCACGCACAGCAACTGGTCGACGCGGTGGAGGGACTGATCGGCCGTCCGATCCCGTTGCGGATCCGCGCCCGGGACGGCTCCGAGGCCGGCCCGTCCGGAGCCCCCACCATCGTCCTGCGCAACCGCCGCGCCCTGCGCCGGCTGCTCTGGTCCCCGGGCGAGCTCGGCCTGGCCCGCGCCTACGTCTCCGGGGACCTCGAAGTCGCCCCCGACACCGACCTGTACGAGGTGCTGGCCGCCGTCTCCTCCTTCGCCGAGGACCGGGACGCCCCCCGCCCGCAGGTCGGCCCGCGCCAGTACCTCGGCGCCCCCGGCCGCCGGCTGCTCGGCACGGCCCTGCGGCAGGGCGTCCTCGGGCCGAACCCGGCGCCCCCGGCCGAGGAGGTCGGGCGCCGCCGCGGCCGGCTGCACAGCCGCCACCGGGACCGCGCCGCGATCAGCCACCACTACGACGTCGGCAACGACTTCTACCGGCTCGTCCTCGGCCCCACCATGGTCTACTCCTGCGCCTACTGGGAGCCCGCCGCCAAGAGCCTGGAGGACGCCCAGACCGCCAAGCTCGACCTGATCTGCCGCAAGCTCGGCCTGCGCCCCGGCACGCGCCTGCTGGACGTCGGCTGCGGCTGGGGCTCGCTGGTCCTGCACGCCGCCCGCCACTACGGCGTCGAGGCGGTCGGGGTCTCCATCTCCACCGAGCAGGTCGCGCTGGCCCGGCAGCGGGTCGCGGAGGCCGGTCTCGCCGACCGGATCGAGATCCGGCTCCAGGACTACCGGGAGATCCCCGACGGCCCCTTCGACGCCATCTCCAGCGTCGGCATGGCCGAGCACGTCGGCTCCGCCCAGTACCTGGTCTACGCCCGCCACCTGTACGGCCTGCTCGCCCCCGGCGGCCGCCTGCTCAACCACCAGATCGCCCGCCGCCCGCTGCCGCCCGGCGAGGCGTACCGGCTCTCCCCCTTCATCGACCGCTACGTCTTCCCCGACGGCGAGCTCTCCCCGGTCGGCACCACGGTCTCCCGGCTGGAGCAGGCCGGCTTCGAGGTCCGCGACGTCGAGGCCCTGCGCGAGCACTACGGCCGCACCCTGCGCGAGTGGGTCGCCAACCTGGAGGCGCACTGGCCCGAGGCCGTCGCCCTGGCCGGCCGCGGCCGGGCCCGGGTCTGGCGCCTCTACATGGCCGCCTCCGCCGTCTCCTTCGAGCAGAACCACATCGGCGTCAACCAGGTCCTCGCCGTCCGCCCCACCCCCGTCGGCGGCTCCGGCCTCCCCCCGACCCGCCCCGAGTGGCTCGCCGAGTCCGCCGAGCCTGCTGAGCAGCACCGTCCGGAGGAGGCCCGGGATACGGATTTGGGAGATCGGCCGTCGGTCCGCTAATCTTTCAGTGCGGCAAGGGCCTATAGCTCAGACGGTTAGAGCGCTTCCCTGATAAGGAAGAGGCCACAGGTTCAAGTCCTGTTAGGCCCACCGGCGCGAAGGCCCCGATCACCTGGTGATCGGGGCCTTCGACGTGTTCCACCCCCGTAACCCCCCGCCCGCCCGCTCGTTGGGCCCGGTGCGCAGAGGCGACACAGGGTGAGCTGACTCGAAACTGATGTGAAGTCGGGGATAGCCGGGCGACAGAACCGGCCATCGGGTGACGTGGGACGTAACGCGACCTCTGCTCCGGCCGGCGGATGATCCGGCCCCGCCCGCCCCGGGCGATCGGGCGGTTCCCCCGTCGTGTCTTCTTTCACCCTGTGAGGCACTCCCATGTCCATGGAAGCCGCGCTGCTCGAATCCAGGACGCTCCGAAGCGGCCTGTGCGAGCGCACCGAAGTCCTCGACGAGGTCAAGGCCCTCGTCCTGCTGCCCGACGGGCTGTACGTCACCACGCGGATGGTGGCGGACTACTTCGAGGTCGGCGAGAACATCATCCGAGCGGTGGTTCGACGCCACCGGCAGGAGCTGGAGAGCAATGGATTCACCGTGCTCAAGCCTGTGGACGACCCCGAGGACCAGAGTTACAAGAAGTACTTCTGGCAGGTCAGCGGTACCGAAGGAGGTGAAGGGAGCCCCCGCGCACAGGCCCCCCGGTGGTCCCCGCCCGTGGACGGCCCCTACGGCCGTCCCCAGGGCGGCGGCAACGGCGTCGCCCTCTACTCGCGGCGGGCCGTCCTGAACGTCGCGATGCTGCTGCGCGACAGCGAGGTGGCCCGGCGGGTGCGCGGGCGGCTGTTGGACGCGGTGGAGGCGGCGGCGCGGCCGGTGGTGGTGCCGCCGGTGGTGCACGCGTTCCGGGCGCGGCCGTGGCGGCGGTGGAGCGAGCTGCGGTGGGACGAGTACGAGGCGGGGCGGCGGGACCCGGCGGTGGAGGACTGGCGGCGGCGGATCGACGGGCTGGAGCCGTTCGAGTCGCACCGGCCGGGGGAGTGCGAGCCGGTGGCGCCGCGGCACGCCGAGGAGCCGGAGTTCGCGTTCACGGCGGAGGACCTGCCGGCCGTGGTCCCGGGGCTGGTGGTCTCGGGCGGCTCGATCGAGCGGCGGCTCGACGCGCAGGGGCTGCTGACCACCGCGCTCGGTGAGCGGACCTCCCGGCAGGAGACCCGCCTGGACGGGCTGGACACCCGGCTGGACGTTCTGTCCGCGGACGTGCGGGCGGTCCGGCGCGAGCTGGCCCGGCTGCGGCGGCGCAAGCGGTAGCCGGTAGCCGGGGGAACCGGTAGCCGGTCGCAGGAGTGCGCGGGCGCGTCGTCGGGCGGGAACGGCGGCGCGCCCGGGCGCGTTGTCGGGGGCATGGGGTTCTTCTGGGCGATGAGCCTGCCGGGCCTGGTCTGCGCGCTGGTGGCGCTGGCCTTCGTGGACCAGCTCGCGCTGCGGGCGCGCCGGAGCCGCTGGGTGCCCTGGCGCGGGACGGGGCGGGAGGGCCAGGTCTCGGCGACCGGGTTCGAGCAGCTGCACGCCCAGTTCGCGGCCGGTAAGCAGGCCGAGCTGGAGCAGCGGAGGACCACGCTGATGCTCCGGGACGAGGAGGGCGATGCCGCTCCGCCGCGTTCGACGGTGGACCTGGACGGCGGGGTCGCGGTGATCCGGGCCGAGCGTTCGCGGTCGGACGATCGTACTGATGCCGGTGGGTCAAAGCCGGTGGCGGATCGGTCGGTTGGCGGTGGCGGGGGCCGCTCTTGAAGGGGTTACCGGTGTGTATCATCGGCCCCAGGGCGGTCTGCACCCTGGCCGCTGGTTCGTGCTCCTACATCCAAGTAAGCAAGAAGGACGAGGTCCCGCGGTGAAGAAGCTTCTCCTGGTCGCCCTGGTCGCCCTCGGCGGCTTCTTTGTCTACCGTCAGGTCCAGGCGGACCGTGCCGAGCAGGACCTGTGGACCGAGGCGACCGACCCGGTCCCCGCCGGCCGCTGAGCGCCGACTGACGAAGTCTCTCTCGGGCCGGCCCGCGGAGCACGGGCCGCGGCCGGTCCGAAACCCGCGCGGGCGGCTGCCCGGGAGCGGGTAGGCTGTCCCCGTTGCTCGGGGCCTTAGCTCAGTTGGTAGAGCGCTGTCTTTGCATGGCAGATGTCAGGGGTTCGACTCCCCTAGGCTCCACAGTCGACGAACGGCCCCCGACCTGGTGAACAGGTCGGGGGCCGTTCGCGTGCCCGGGGGCTTCCGGGACGGGGTCAGTGCGGCTTGCGCGGGTCGTGCGGCTTGGGGTGGTCGTCACCGGCGTGCTCGTCCTCCGACCGGGGGGCGACCTCCGGGTCGGCCGGTGCGCCGGGCTCGTCGAGCGGGACGGAGCCGTTGAGCACCGTGCCGCCGACCGTGCCGCCCACCGGGCCGCCGGCCGCGCTGCCGGGAGCGGTGGGCGCCGTGGAGTCCGCGGCGGCCGTGGTGTCGGTGGCGGCCGTGCCGGAGGGGACGGGGGAGAGGGTGGGCGCGGCGGCCGGGGCCGGGGGCTCGGTCAGCCACTCGGGGTTGTTCTGCTTGCGGTACCACTGCCAGGCCAGCACGCCGGTGCCGATGGCCAGGGTGCCGGCCACCGCGAGGGCGGTGGCCCAGCCGTTGCGGTGCTGCTTCTTGGCGTTCTTGGCGGCCAGCTTGCTGATCTCGGCGGAGCTGACGTGGCCCTGCAGGGCGGTGACCGCGGCGGCGCCGCGGGTCTGCGCCTCCAGGGCGATCGGAGTGATGTTCTCCTTGGCGGCCTGGAAGGTCTCGGTGACCTTGGGCACCACGGTGGCCCGGGCCTGTCCGGCGGCCTGACCGGCCGACAGCTTGGCGGCCAGAGCGGCCTCCTGGGCCCGGTGTGCGGCCCGGAGCGCGGCCTTCTGGGTCTCCGGGGGGAGGCTGGTGAAGGCGTGCTCCAGGTGCGGTGCGACGTACTTGGCGTACTGCACCCGGGCGGTCTGCGCGGCCTGGCCGGCTCCGACCTTGGCCTGGGCTCCGGCGGCGGCGGCCTTGGGGCCGAACGCCTCCAGCTTGGGGCCGAGCAGCTGCTTGGCCTCCTCCGCGTAGTGCAGCGCGGCCTCCTTGGCGGAAACGGCGTAGGGCGCCACGGCGTCCTTCGCCCGTCCGGCGGTCTCGCGCGCGGTGTCCGTACGGCTCACGGGCTTCTCCTTCTCGGCGGGTGTCCGGCGTCCGGTACGCACCTTTCCACCTGCTAGGAGATCATGCATCGGGCTTGCCCACCGGGCACCTCCGGCTGAGCCGTCCGCGAGCCGCGTGGGATGATTCCTCGGATAGTCAGGCAAGAGAGAGGAAGGTACTGCCGTGGCCGAGGAACTCACCGCCACCCTGAAGACCAACCGCGGTGACATCGTGGTCAAGCTCTTCCCGAACCACGCGCCGAAGACCGTCGCCAACTTCGTGGAGCTGGCCGAGGGCACCCGCGAGTGGAAGAACCCGGAGACCGGCGAGCTGGCCGCCAAGCCGCTGTACGACGGCACGGTCTTCCACCGGGTCATCGAGGGCTTCATGATCCAGGGCGGCGACCCGCTGGGCAACGGCACCGGCGGCCCGGGCTACAAGTTCGGCGACGAGTTCCACCCCGACCTCTCGTTCGACCGCCCGTACCTGCTGGCGATGGCCAACGCCGGCCCGGGCACCAACGGCTCGCAGTTCTTCATCACGGTCGGCGCGACCAGCTGGCTGAACCGCAAGCACAGCATCTTCGGCGAGGTCGTGGACGAGGCCAGCCGGAAGGTCGTGGACGCGATCGCCACCACCGCCACCACCAAGCCGTACGACCGCCCGGTCGAGGACGTGGTGATCGAGCAGGTCGTCGTCTCGCGCGGCTGATCCGCGCCCGGCCGCCCCGCGGGGCGGCCCCCGCGCGCCCGTGCGCGCAGTAGCCTGGGCGGTCCCGGCGGTGCCCCGTTCCGTACGGCGGGGGGCGGCGCCGGGACCGTTTCGTTGAGGAGGGACAGCGGCGATGCATCCGGAGGAGCCCGTGCGGCCGACGTCGGCGGACGGCCGGGGGAGCGGGTTGCCCCGGTGCCGCCGGCACCCCGAGCGGGAGACGGGGGTGAGCTGCGCCAGGTGCGGGCAGCCGGTCTGCCCGGAGTGCATGGTGCCCGCCTCGGTGGGCTTCCAGTGCCCGGACTGCGTGCGGGGCGAGGCCGGGCAGCAGGCCCGGCAGCAGCCCCGGACCACGGCCGGCGCGCTGCTGACGCTCGGCGACGGGGCGCTGGTCACCAAAGTCCTGATCGGCGTCAACCTGCTGGTGTTCCTGCTCACCGAGTACGTCGACCGGGTCTGGCAGTTCCGGCTGGGGATGGGCAGCGGGGCGGACGCGTTCGGGACGCGGATCGGCGTGGCCGAGGGCCCGGGCCAGTGGTACCGGCTGGTCAGCGGGATGTTCGTGCACGCCGGGGTGATGCACATCCTGATGAACATGTTCTCGCTCTGGGTGCTCGGCCCCCAGTTGGAGCGGGTGCTGGGCCGGTGGCGCTTCCTCGCCCTCTACCTGCTGTCGGGGGTGGCGGGCAACGCGTTCGGCTACCTGCTGGACGGGGCGGACATGTTCTCGGTCGGCGCCTCCGGGGCGATCTTCGGCCTGCTGGGCGCGACCGCGGTGCTGTTCCGGGCGAACCGGGTGCCGATGCAGCCGGTGATCGCGCTGCTGGTGGTCAACCTGGTGCTCACTTTCACGCTGCACAACATCGACTGGCGGGCCCACCTCGGCGGCCTGGTGGCCGGGGTCGCCATCGGGGCCGGGATGATGTCCGCCCCGCGGGAGCGCCGGAACCTGGTGCAGGGGCTGGCGCTGGCCGGGGCGGTGGCGGCGATCCTGCTGATGCTGCTGGTCGGGACGGCGCGCCTGCCGGGGTGAGGCTGTGCACAGTCGGTGGGCGCCGGGGCGGGCCCACCGATTGGATTTCCCGGCTCTACGCGCGTTATGCTGCTGCGTTGCGAGTTATCCACAGGCTGGGCGGAGTTTTCCCCAGTGTGGACAACCCTGTGGATAAACGTTCGGACGCTCCCGGCGGGACCCGGCCCGTCCGGGGCGCGGACAGCCCGGAGACCGCCCCGGCGCGCTGTCCGGGGCGGTGCGGGTGGATCAGGCCGGGATCCGCCGGGCGGGCGGAGCCGGCGTCACTTCCACTGGGTGGAGACGCCGAAGCCCGCCGCGATGAAGCCGAAGCCGGCCAGGATGTTCCAGTTGCCCCAGCTGCTGATCGGCCAGTTGCCGCTGGTCACGTAGTACGTGACGATCCAGACCAGGCCGACCAGGAAGAACACCAGCATCAGTGGTGCCACCCAGCTCCGGCCGGAACTGATCTTCACGGCCGTCGCGGTGCTCGGGGGCGGCGTGTAGTCGGCCTTCTTGCGGAGTCGAGACTTCGGCACGAGGGGCTCTCCTGTCGATGCGCTGTGACCGCGCGGGTGGGTCAGCGTGGGCGGGCGGCAAATGGCGGGCCGGTCCGTACGGTTGATCCTCCGCACATGCCACCGGCGTCCGTTAGCGTAGTGGCTCGCCGGGTCGTAAGGAGATAAGGGTACGGTGCCTGATTCCACGATTTCTTCGCCCTCCCCGGCTTCGGGCCCCCGTCGTGGGCGAATTGTCGGACGTGCCCTGACCTGCACCGTCTTCGCGCTCGCCGGGCTGCTGTTCTACGTCAGCGCGCGGACCGCGCACGGCACCGACCTGCGCACCGACAACTCGCTGCTGAAGCTCAGCGACGTCATACAGCAGCGCTCCACCCAGAACCAGCAGCTGTCGGAGCAGGTCTCCGCCGACCGGGACCGGGCCGACCGGCTGGCCCGGGAGCAGGGGCAGAGCCCGGACGACGCGGCCCGGCTGGCCGAACTGCAGCGGGCCGCCGGGCTGGACCCGCTGCGCGGACCCGGGCTGACCGTCACCCTGGACGACGCCCCGCCGAACGCCACCGCCCGCATCCCGGGCGTCCCCGAGCCCGGCGTCAACGACCTGGTGATCCACCAGCAGGACATCCAGGCCGTGGTGAACGCCCTGTGGCGGGGCGGCGCGGAGGGCATCCAGGTGATGGACCAGCGGCTGATCTCCACCAGCGCGGTGCGCTGCGTCGGCAACACCCTGCTGCTCCAGGGCCGGGTCTACTCGCCGCCGTACGTGATCCGCGCGGTGGGCCGGACGGAGGCGCTGCGCGCCGCGGTGGACGCCGACCCCACCATCCGCAACTACCTGGGCTACGTGACCGCCTACGGGCTGGGCTGGAAGGTCCAGGAGAGCGGCGAGCTGACCCTGCCCGGGTACACCGGCTCCGCCGACCTGCGCTCCGCGGAGGCCCCCTAGCGCCCGCCCGCGCGTCCGGACCCGGCCAGGGCCCGGACAGGACCCGCCGGGACCGGTGCGGACCCGGCCAGGACCTGACCGGAACCCGTTCAGGATCCGTCCGGAATCCGCCCCGGACCCGCCGCGACCGGCCCGTTGCGCGGATACCCTCCTGGGCCGGGCGGACGGGCGTCTACGCTTGTGCCGACCCGAAACACCGAGGAGCACCATGTACGGCTGGATCTGGCGGCATCTTCCGGGCCCCGCGCCGGTCCGTGCGCTGATCGCCCTGCTGCTCGTCCTCGGGGTGGTCTACGTCCTGTTCCAGTACGTCTTCCCGTGGGCCGAGCCGCTGCTCCCCTTCGGGAACGTGACGGTGGACCAGGGCGCCGGCGGCTGAGACCGGCACCGTTCCGACTCCGTCCGTCCCCCGACGCACCCGTACCCCAGGAGTAGCGATGACCCCCGCCGGCCGAGCGCCCCGGATCCTCGTGGTCGACAACTACGACAGCTTCGTGTTCAACATCGTCCAGTACCTGTACCAGCTGGGCGCGGTCTGCGAGGTGGTCCGCAACGACGGGCTGACCGTGGCCGACGCCCGGCCGCGGGCGGGCGAGGAGGGCTACGACGGGGTGCTGCTCTCCCCCGGGCCCGGCACGCCCGAGGAGGCCGGGGTGTGCGTGGAGATGGTGCACCACTGCGCCCGGACCGGGCTGCCGCTGTTCGGGGTCTGCCTGGGCCTGCAGTCGATCGCGGTGGCGCACGGCGCGGTGGTCGGGCGGGCGCCCGAGCTGCTGCACGGCAAGACCTCGCCGGTGCTGCACGAGGACGGCGGCGTGTTCGCGGGCCTGCCCTCGCCGCTGACCGCCACCCGCTACCACTCGCTGGCGGTCGACCCGGACACCGTGCCCGCCGAGCTGGTGGTCACCTCGCGCACCGACAGCGGCGTGATCATGGGCCTGCGGCACCGCGAACTCCCGATCGAGGGCGTCCAGTTCCACCCGGAGTCGGTGCTCACCGAGGGCGGCCACCGGATGCTCGCCAACTGGCTCGCCGAGTGCGGCTTCCCGGAGGCGGTGGGCCGCTCGGCCGGGCTCGCCCCGGTCATCGGCCGGAGCTGACGCCGGTGACCGCCGTGCGCCCGGAGGGGGGCGTCCCCGACGAGCTGGGGGAGCCGGAGGACTGGAGCGTCTACGAGACCCCGGCCGAGCAGACCCTGAAACTGCGGCTGCCGCCCGCCCCGGCGGCCGGGCCGGTGTCCCCGCCGCCCGGCGACCGGGCGGCCCGCCGCCGGGCCGCGGCCGGCCCGTCCGGCCTGCGCGCGCCGGGCACCGGGCGCCGCCGGGCCACCGGGCGGCCCGCCGGGCCGCGGCCGCCGCGCCCGAAGGAGCGCAAGCGGGTGGTGCTGGCCCGGCTGGTGGGGGAGCTGTTCATCACCCTCGGCGCGGTCATGCTGCTGTTCGTCTCGTACCAGCTGTGGTGGACCAACGTGCTGGCCGACCGGGACGCCGGGGCCGCCAGCAGCAAGCTGGAGCAGCAGTGGGCCCAGCAGCCGGCCGCCCCGACCGGCGGGGGCGCCGCCCCCGCCCCGCAGCCCACCGCCTTCCAGCCCGGGCAGGGCTTCGCCATCATCCACGTGCCGAAGCTGGGCCTGGACTACCCGGTCGCCGAGGGCACCGACAAGCAGAAGGTGCTCGACCACGGCCTGGTGGGCCACTACGCGGGCACCGCGATGCCGTCCGACCAGCAGGGCAACTTCGCGGTCGCCGCGCACCGCACCACGCACGGCCAGCCGTTCCGGAAGATCGGCCAACTGGTGCCGGGCGACAAGATCGTGGTGGAGACCGCGACCGCCTACTACACGTACGAGGTGGCCGGCGGCATCCCGGAGACCCCGCCGACCAACGTGACGGTGCTCCAGGCGGTCCCGAAGGGCTCGCCGTTCACCGGGCCGGGCCGCTACCTCACCATGACGACATGCACGCCGGAGTTCAGTGCCCGGGGAAGGCTGATCGTCTTTGGCAAGATGGTCGAGGAACGGCCGAGGAGCCAGGGCCAGCCGGAGGCGCTGACCGGGCGACACTGAGCAGCGAGGCGCGGCACCATGGGCACAGCCATGCGGGGCGGTCGTAGGCGGCGCGGACGGACGGCGGTGGCCCTGGGGCTGCTGGGGGAGCTGCTGATCACCCTGGGGCTGGTGCTGGCGCTGTTCGTCGGGTACTCGCTGTGGTGGACCGACGTGCTGGCCGACCGGACCGCCGGGCACGCGGGGGACCGGCTGCGGCAGACCTGGGGCGTCCCGGCCGCGCCCCCGGCGGACGGCGCGGCCGCCGCGCCGGTGCCGCGGTACGCGGCGGGGGACGGGGTGGGCTTCCTGCACGTGCCGGCCCTCGGCCGGGGCGACCAGACGCTGATCCGGATGGGCACCACCGCGGAGGTGCTCGACGAGGGCGTGGCCGGGGTGTACGAGGAGCCGTACCGCTCGGCGATGCCGTGGGACGCCGAGGGCAACTTCGCGCTGGCGGCGCACCGGGACGGGCACGGCGCCAGGTTCCACGACCTGGACAGGGTCGCGGTCGGCGACCCGGTGGTGGTGGAGACCAGGGACGCCTGGTACGTCTACCGGGTCGCCGGGACGCTGCCGCAGACCTCCAAGTACGACGTGGGCGTGGTGGCGCCCGTCCCCGAGGGCTCGCCGTTCACCGGCCCTGGCCGCTACCTGACGCTGACCACCTGCACGCCGGTGTACACCTCCCGCTACCGGATGGCGGTCTGGGCCCAGCTGGTCCGGGTCGACCCGGTGGACGCGCGGCGCACCCCGCCGCCCGAGCTGCGCTGACCGCCACCGGGCACCGGAACGGCCGAGGGGCCGCACCGTTCGCGCTGAACGGTGCGGCCCCTCGGTGTGGTCCCGGGCGCCGGTGCTACGGCTTCGGGTCGTTGGACTTGTCCGGTGCCTGCGTGAACAGGGTGACCTTGTCACCGGGGTTGAGCTGGGTGCCCGCCGGGACGTTGGTGTTGACCACGGTGCCGTTGGGGTCCTGCGAGCCGACCAGGGCGTAGCTCAGGCCGAGCTTGCCGAGCTGGGTGATGGCGTCGCTGACCTTGACGTTCTGCAGCGGCGGCATCGTCACCTTGTCGGCCTGCTTGCCCACCACGAGGGTCACCTGGCCGCCCTGCTTGAGCTGGCCGTTCTTCGGGTTCTGGTCGAGGACCTGGCCCACCTGGGTGCTGTCGGTGACGGCCTTGGTGGTCACCGTGGCGTTCAACTTGGCGTCGGTGAGGATCTGGGTGGCCTCGTCCTGGGCCTTGCCGACCACGTTCGGCACGGTGACCTTCTGCTGGCCGGAGGAGACCGTCAGGGTGACCGTGGCGCCCGGGGCGGCCTTGCCGGTGACGTCCTGCGAGACGACCTTGTCCTGGTCGATCTTGTCGTCGTTGGCGTAGGTGGTCTTGACGTCGAAGCCCTTGTCCTTGAGCGCCTTGGTCGCGGCGTCCTTGGCCTGGCCGGTGACGTCCGGCACGTCGACCTGGGCCGCGGCGGCGGCCAGGTGCACGGTGATCGTGCCGGTGGCGGACATCTGGCCGGCCGCGGCGGGCTCCTGGGTGCAGACCTGGTCCTTCTGGACCTTGGTGTCGGCGCAGGTGGCGGCCGGGTCGCCGACGACCACCTTGAGGGTGGCGTTCTGCGCCTTCGCCGCGTTCTCCGCGTCGGCCAGGCTCAGCCCGGCCAGGTTCGGGACGGTGGTCTTCCCGGCGGCCTTGTCGCCGGTCTTCACCATGGACTGCACCACGAAGAACGCGCCGACCAGGACCAGCACCGCCGCGACGGCCAGCACGATCCAGGAGGTGCTGCTCTTCTTCGGCTGCTCCTCGCGCCGCCGGCTGCCGCGGCCCTCGTAGCCGCCGTCGTCCCCGCCGCCGTAGCCGTTGTCCTGGTAGCCGCCGTACGGGGCGGGCTGCTGGTTGCCGACCGGTGGCAGCATGGTGGTCGGGCCGCCGCCCTGCTGGGGCAGCACGTTGGTCTGGCCGTACGGGTCGTACTGCCCGCCGCCCTGGTCGTAGCCGTAGCCGGCCGCGCCCATGCCGTAGGCCGCCTGCTGGGCGGCGGCGACCGGCAGGCCGTCGAGGAAGCGCTCGATGTCGTCGCGCATCTCGTCGGCGGACTGGTAGCGGTAGTCGCGCTCCTTGGCCAGCGCCTTGAGCACGATCGCGTCGATCTCGGGGCGGACCTCGGGGTCGTAGGAGGACGGCGGGGCGGGCTCCTCGCGGACGTGCTGGTAGGCCACCGCGACCGGCGAGTCGCCGACGAACGGCGGCCGGACGGTGAGCAGCTCGTACAGCAGGCAGCCGGTGGAGTACAGGTCGGAGCGGGCGTCGACGGTCTCGCCCTTGGCCTGCTCGGGGGAGAGGTACTGGGCGGTGCCGATGACCGCGGAGGTCTGGGTCATCGTCATGCCGGCGTCACCCATCGCGCGGGCGATGCCGAAGTCCATCACCTTGACGTTGCCCTGCCGGGTCAGCATCACGTTGGCGGGCTTGATGTCGCGGTGCACGATGCCGGCCCGGTGCGAGTACTCCAGGGCCTGGAGGATGCCGATGGTCATCTCCAGCGCCCGCTCGGGCAGCAGCCGCCGCCCGGTGTGCAGCAGTTCGCGCAGGGTGGAGCCCTCGACGTACTCCATCACGATGTACGGGATGGAGATCCCGTCGATGTAGTCCTCGCCGGTGTCGTAGACCGCGACGATGGCCGGGTGGTTGAGCGAGGCCGCGGACTGCGCCTCGCGGCGGAACCTGGCCTGGAAGGAGGGGTCGCGGGCCATGTCGGTGCGGAGGGTCTTCACGGCCACGGTGCGGCCGAGCCGGGTGTCGTGCCCGAGGTACACCTCGGCCATGCCACCGCGCCCGAGGACGCCGCCGAGTTCGTACCTGCCGCCTAGGCGACGAGGCTCTTCCATATCTCCGACCCTCTCCCCCACCGGCAGGTGAGGATGTGACGTAGGTGTCCCCGCACGCTCTCTTCGGACGCGGCGGCCGCCGCCGCGGTTGCACGGCTCCGGCCACGGTCTCCGGCCGCGGGTACACCCGCTGCTGGCGGATACGCTACCGGGCCGACCTGGGCGGGCCCGCGCGGACCGTCAGCTGAGACCGGACCGATATCGACCAGGACCGTCCCATTGTGACAATTCCGGCCGCCGATCGAGGACCGGCGGCCGGAATGTGACGCATGCGACCGGGCCGCTCCGCAGCCCGCTTCCCGGGCCAGGTCACCGGGCCTACTTGCCGAGGGCCGCCTGCATCATCGACTTGGCGATCGGCGCGGCCAGCGAGCCGCCGGAGATCTCCGAGCTCTGCGCCGCGCCGTCCTCGACCACCACCGCGACCGCGACCTGCTTGCCGGCGGAGTCCTTCGCGTAGGAGACGAACCAGGCGAACGGCTTGCCCGCGTTGTCCTGGCCGTGCTGCGCGGTGCCGGTCTTGCCGCCGACCGTCACGCCCGGGATGGCCGCCTTCCTGCCGGTGCCGTTCTTCACCACGCCCTCCATCAGCTGCTGGAGCTTCTGCGCGGTGTCCGGCGAGACGGCCTGGCTCAGCTGGTGCTCGGAGTGGGTGGAGATGGCGTGGCCCGCCGAGCCCTCCTGGGCGACCAGGTAGGGCTGCATCAGCGAGCCGTTGTTGGCGATCGCCGCGGCCACCATGGCCATCTGCAGCGGGGTGGCCCGGGTGTCGTGCTGGCCGATGGCGTCCATCGCGGTGCCGTCGGGGGAGGAGCCGCTGGGGTAGTAGCTGGCGGCGGCCCGGACCGGGACGTCCAGCTTGTCGTTGTTGAAGCCGAACTTCTCGGCCTGCGAGCGCAGCGCGTCCTTGCCGAGCTCGGCGCCGATCTTGCCGAACACCGTGTTGCACGAGATGGCCATCGCCGAGGCGAGGGTGGCGTTCGTGCAGGGCTCGTCGGGGCTGTCGTTGACCAGCGGGGTGCTGGTGCCCGGCAGGATGTACGTCTCCGGGGTGTCGGTGGTGTCCGTGGGGTTCTTGAACTTGCCGGTCTCGAACGCGGTCGCCGCGGTGACCAGCTTGAACGTCGAGCCGGGCGGGTAGGTCTGGCGCAGCGCCCGGTTCAGCATCGGCTGGTTCGGGTCGTTCTGCAGCGCCGTCCAGGCCGCGGAGTCGCTGTCGCCGCCGCCCGCGAAGGTGCCCGGGTCGTAGGACGGGGTGGAGACCAGCGCCAGGATCGCCCCGGTGCGCGGGTCGATCGCCACCGCGGCGCCCTTGCGGTTGCCCAGGCCCTCGAAGCCGGCCTTCTGCACCTTCGGGTCGATGGTGGTGACCACGTCGCCGCCCTGCTTGGGCTTGCCGGTCAGCATGTCCAGGGTGTTGCGGAAGAACAGCCGGGAGTCGGTGCCGGAGAGCACCGGGTCCTCCAGCTTCTCCAGCTGGCTGGAGTCGAAGATCTGCGAGGAGTAGCCGGTGACCGGTGCGTACATCGGCCCGTCCACCCAGGAGCGCTTGTACTTGTAGCGCAGGCCGTTGACGAAGTCGGACTTGGTGACGGGCTGGCCGGCGACGATGATGTTGCCGCGCGGGTAGGCGTACCGGTCGTACTTCACCCGGTCGTTGTGCGAGTTGCTCGCCCAGGCCGAGGCCTGCACGCCCTGCACCCAGTTGACCCGGACCATCAGCGCCAGCACCAGAACCAGGCAGAAGATCGACACCCGGCGGATCGGCTTGTTCACGAGGACGCTCCCCTGCTCTGGTCCGGCGCGCCGTACCCGGGCGGCCCGTACCGGTCGGGACCGGCCGGCTCCGGGATCGCCGGGGCCGGCTCGGCGGTCGGTTCGGCGGCCGGGCGGCGGGCGGTGTCGCTGATCTTCATCAGGATGGCGATCAGCGCCCAGTTGGCCACCACCGAGGAACCGCCCTGGGCCAGGAACGGCATGGTCATGCCGGTCAGCGGGATCAGGCCGGTGACGCCGCCCGCGACCACGAACACCTGGAGCGCGAACGCCGAGCTCAGGCCGACCGCGAGCAGCTTGCCGAACGGGTCGCGGGCGGCCAGCGCGGTGCGCAGGCCGCGCTGCACCACCAGGCCGTACACCAGGAAGATCGCCATCAGGCCGGTCAGGCCCAGCTCCTCGCCGAACGAGCCGAGGATGAAGTCGCTCTTCGCCGCGAACTGGATCAGCCAGCTGCGGCCCTGCCCCAGGCCGGTGCCGATGGTGCCGCCGGAGCCCAGCGACATCAGGGTCTGGCCGATCTGCTCCGAGGACTGCTTGGGCGGGTGCGGCCCGAACGCCGCCATCGGGTCCAGCCAGGCGTTGATCCGGGTCTTCACGTGCGGCTCGCTGGTGGCCACCACGGCGGCGCCGCCGAAGGACATCAGCAGACCGAAGACGATCCAGCTGGTCCGCTCGGTGGCCACGTACAGCATCACCACGAACAGGCCGAAGAACAGGAAGGACGAGCCGAGGTCGGTCTCGAACACCAGGATCAGGATCGACAGCAGCCAGACCACCACGATCGGCCCGAGGTCGCGGCCGCGCGGCAGGTACAGGCCCATGAACTTGCGGCTGGCCAGCGCCAGGGCGTCCTTCTTCACCATCAGGAAGCCGGCGAAGAAGACGGTCAGGATGATCTTGGCGAACTCGCCGGGCTGGATCGAGAAGGACCCGAAGCGGATCCAGATCTTCGCGCCGAAGTTCGCGTCCTGGGACGGGAAGAAGGCCGGCGCGGCCAGCAGCACCAGCGCCACCACCATCGAGATGTAGGTGTAGCGCTGCAGGATCCGGTGGTCCTTGAGCAGCCACATCACGCCGATGAACAGCGTGATGCCCAGGCCCGACCACATCAGCTGGTTGGTGGTCGCCGGGTAGTTGTCGTGCAGCAGGTCGCCGGCCTTGTCGAGCCGCCAGATCATCACCAGGCCGAGCCCGTTGAGCAGCGTCGCCAGCGGCAGCAGCAGCGGATCGGCGTACGGGGCGAAGCGGCGCACCGCCAGGTGCGCGAGGCCGGCCAGCACGCCCAGGCCCAGGCCGTAGGCCAGGATGTTGGCGGGCAGCGTGCCGTCCATCGCCAGACCCACGTTGGCGTACCCGAAGACCGGGACGGCCACCGCGAAGGCCAGCATCAGCAGCTCGGTGTTGCGCCGGTTCGGCACGGTGTCCGGGGTGCCGCGGCCGGTGGCGCGGCGGCGCCCGGTGGCGGGCGTGCGGCCGCCGCTCACGTCGAAGGTGCTCATGCCTGTGTGAAACCCCCCGGGTTCGCCCGCGGCCCTACCGGGCCGGGCAGGACGCGGCGAGCTGCTGCTCCTGTTCGGTCAGCGGCGGCGCGGACGGCTCGGTGCCCTCCCCGGTGGCCGGGGCGGTCGTGGACTCGGCGACCTTCTTGCAGACGGCGGCCTGCGCGCGCAGCGCGTCGACCTGCTTCCGGGCGTCGGCCAGGCCGTCGGCCTGGATCTTCTTGGCCACCTGGTCCTGCTGGTAGGCGGGCAGGTACTTGAGTTCGACGTCGGTGAACGGCTGGTAGACCGAGCTGAGCTCGATGCCGGCCAGGTTCTGGTCGAGGCCGCGGTAGACCGCGACGTGGCCGTCCTGGACGCCGACGTAGTACTGGTCCTGGCTCCACTGCCAGGCGAAGAACCCGCCGGCGCCGAGCACCGCGAGCACCAGCACGCCGATCAGGGTCAGCTTCAGGCCGCGCTTCTTCTTCCGGTGCTCGGCCGGGGCGTCCTGGTCGAACTCCTCGCCGGGCGCGCCGTAGCCGCCCTCGCCGGCCGGGAAGCCGGCCCGGGTGAAGTCGTCCGCCGGGGCGCCGTAGCCCTCCGGGGGGCCGAAGTCGCCCGCGGGGGCGCCGTAGCCGGGCTGCTGCTGCTCGTAGCCGCCCTGGTAGCCCTGGGCCGGGCCGAAGGCGCCCTGCGGGGCCGGGCCGCGGCCGAGGCCGGCGGCCCGGCCGGCCGGGGTGTCCAGCAGCTGCGGGTCGTTGTAGTGGTGCGGCTGGTTCTCGGCGACCGCGCCGACCACCACCGGGGCCTCGGCGGCCCGGCCGCTGAGCTGGTCGGTGGCGCCGACGTCGATCACGTCGGCGACGATGCAGGTGATGTTGTCCGGGCCGCCGCCGCGCAGCGCCAGCTGGATCAGCTCCTGGACGGTCTGCTCGGGCGCGTAGTAGCTGCCGAGCGTCTCCTCCAGGGTCTGGTGGCTGACCGGGCCGGACAGGCCGTCGGAGCAGATCAGGTACCGGTCGCCGGCCCGGACCTCGCGGATCGACAGGTCGGGCTCGACCTGGCCGCGGCCGTCCAGGGCGCGCATCAGCAGCGAGCGCTGCGGGTGGGTCTCGGCCTCCTCGGCGGTGATCCGGCCCTCGTCGACCAGCCGCTGCACCCAGGTGTGGTCCTGGGTGATCTGGTCGAGCCGGCCGTCGCGCAGCAGGTAGGCCCGGGAGTCGCCGATGTGCACCTGGCCCATCCGCTGGCCGTCCCAGAGCAGCGCGGTGAGGGTGCAGCCCATGCCCTCCAGCTGCGGGTCCTGCTCGACCATCTGCCGCAGCCGCTCGTTGGCGGTCTGCACCGCCTCGTTGAGCAGGCTCAGCAGGTCGGCGCCGGGGTGCGGCTCGTCGAGCCGGACGATCGAGCCGAGGACCTCGGAGGAGGCGACCTCGCCGGCCGCCGCTCCGCCCATGCCGTCGGCCACCGCGAGCAGCCGGGGCCCGGCGTAGCCGGAGTCCTCGTTCCCTTCACGGATCAGGCCCTTGTGCGAGCCGGCGGCGAAGCGCAGCACGAGACTCATGCTGTCCGGGCCCTCCTTCGGGTGGAGCTGGTCCTCATGCGCTGACTACTTCCGCAGCTCGATGACGGTCCTGCCGATTCGGATCGGCACGCCGATCTGGAGCGGCGTCGGCGTGGTGAGCCGCTGCCGGTCGAGATAGGTGCCGTTGGTGGAGCCTAGATCCTCCACCGTCCACTGCCCAGCCTGATCGGGGTAGATCCTGGCATGGCGGGAGGAGGCGTAGTCGTCGTCCAGGACGATGGTGGAGTCGTGCGCCCGGCCCAGCGTGACGGTCTGGCCCTGCAGGGCGACGGTCGTCCCGGCCAGCGACCCCTGGGTCACCACCAGGTGGGTGGGCTGGCCGCGGCGCTGCCGGGCCTGCGCCTGCTGGGCGGCCGGGGCGGGCTGCCCCTGCGGCCCGCGGCCGGCCCCGGCCTGGGCCGGCGCGGGGGCGGGGGAGCGCTGGGCGGTGCGCGCGGCGCCCTTGGTGTTGAACAGGTCGCTGCGGATCACCTGCACCGCGACGATGACGAACAGCCAGAGGACGGCGAGGAAGCCCAGCCGCATGACCGTCAGGGTCAGATCAGACATACCGGCCCGCTTCTACCCTTCGACCTGTCGGTAGACGATGGTGGTCGACCCCAGGACGATCCGGGAGCCGTCGCGGAGCGTAGCGCGCTGGGTGTGCTGCCCGTCCACCACGATGCCGTTGGTGGAACCCAGGTCCAGGACCATCGCGGGCGTACCGGGGCGGATCTCCGCGTGCTTGCGGGACACCCCGGGGTCGTCGATCCGGATGTCCGCCTCGGTGGAGCGCCCGAGCACCACCGCGTTCTGGCTGATCTGGTGCCGGGCGCCGTTCACCTCGATCCAGCGCCGGGTGCCGGCGCCGCCGTGGCCCGCGCCGGGGAAGGGCCGGACGTTCCCGGCCGACGGGGCGGCGGACGCCGCGGGCGGCATCGCGGGCGGCGCGGGGGGCGGCGGCGGGGCGCCGTAGGGCGCGGCGGACGCGCCCTGGTGCCAGGGCGCGCCGGGCGCGGGCGGCGTCGGCGGACGGCCGTACCCGGGCTGGGCGGCGGACGGCGGGGCCGGGGCCCGCTGGGGCTCCTCGGCGGCCAGCGTGCGGCTGCGCACCCGGTACAGGCCGGTGTCCAGGTCGTCGGCCTTCTCCAGGGCGACCTGGAGCGGCCCCATGAAGCTGTACCGCTGGGCCTCCGCGTACTCGCGGACCATCCCGGCCAGCTCGGTGCCGAGCTGGGTGGCGTAGGGGCTGAGCCGCTCGTGGTCGTGCGGGCTGAGCTCGACGATGAAGTCGTTCGGGACGACCGTGCGGTCCCGGTTCCAGATGGTGGCGTTGTTGTCGCACTCGCGCTGCAGGGCACCGGCGATCTCCACCGGCTGGACCTCGGACTTGAACACCTTCGCGAAGGTGCCGTTCACGAGACCTTCGAGTCGCTGCTCGAACTTCTTCAGGACTCCCACGGGGCACCCCCTCTCAGGGCGTCGGACGGGCCGGTTCGTCGGCTGGAAAGCGGTACTTCCGTACTGATCGTATCCACGCCCGGCCCTTCCGTACGGTTCCCCGGCTAGGTCGCGCCCGGAGGGGTACCCGCCGGACGGCCCGCTCACGCGTTCGTCCGGCCTCCGGTTGCGGGCCGGGCGGGCCCGTGCGGGGGGCCGGGCGGAATGGATTCGCAGGTGCGGCGTGGGGCGTGCTAATGTTTTCCATGTCGGAAGGGGCGCCCGAGAGGGAGCCGAACGGAAGACCCCGAGAGATGCGGTAAGCTTCTCGACAGGTCGGAAGAAGCGGTAAGCAACTGAAGACAACACCCATGCGCGGGTGGCGGAATAGGCAGACGCGCTGGATTCAGGTTCCAGTGCCCGAAAGGGCGTGGGGGTTCAACTCCCCCCTCGCGCACAGTGAAGCCCCGCAGGTCCACGGACCTGCGGGGCTTTCTCGTTCTCCGGTGTGACGGCCCGGAACGGTTCTCACGGCTCCCGCGGTTCTCAGGGGGCGGGCAGCACGGCGTGCAGGGCGTAGCCGCCGTCGGGGGTGGCGGCGGCGGTGAAGGTGCCGCCGAGCAGGGCGGCGCGTTCGCGCAGGCCGATCAGGCCGTGGCCGCCGCCGGGCAGCGGGGCGTCCTGGCCGGGGCCGGTCGGGCGCAGCGGCGGGGGGCCGTTGCGGACCTCGACGTGCAGCCGGCCGCCGCGGGCGGTGACCCGGACGGTGACCGGGGCGCCGGGGGCGTGCTTGCTGATGTTGGTGAGGCCCTCCTGGACGGTGCGGTAGGCGGCCCGTTCGACGGCCTCGGGCCAGTTCCGGCGGCCCGGGTCGAGGCGGCTGGTGACGGCCAGGCCGCTGCCCCCGATCAGCCGCGGCAGGTCGGCCAGGGTGGGCTGCGGGGCGAGCGGGGTGCCGGGGCCGCCGGCGGCGCGCAGCACGCCGACCATCTGCCGGAGTTCGTCGAGGGTGCGGACCGAGAGTTCGCGGATGGTGCGGGCGCCGTCCCGGGCGGCCGGGTCGGTGCTGGAGACCTGGAGCGCCCCGGCCTGGATCGAGATCAGGCTGACCTGGTGGGAGACCACGTCGTGCATCTCGCGGGCGAGCCGGGCGCGTTCGGCGGTCAGCACCTGCTCGGCGAGCAGCCGGCTCTCGCGCTGCCGGCCGGCGGTGAGCTCGGTGACCCGCTCGGCGAGTTCGCCGCGGGTGCGGGCGAGCATGCCGAGGGCGGCCGGTCCGGCGCCGAGCATCACCGACTGGATGCCGTACAGCGCGTTGTCCCGGCTGAGTTCGAACAGGCCGGGGTCGAAGGGCCAGTGGAAGAACTCGACCAGGGCGAAGGCGGTGGCGCAGGCGACCGGGACGCCGGGCCGGGGGCGGGCGGCGGCGACCGCGTAGACGGCGGTCAGCGGGGCCAGCCAGATCTCGTTGAAGAACGCGCCGGGCAGGGTGAGCAGGGCCACCGTGAGCGGGAGGCGGCGGCGGGCCAGCAGGGCGGCCACCGACAGCGCGGAGAGGGCCAGCTGCCAGGGCGCGGAGCCCTTGGCGACCAGCGCGGAGTCCATCGCGGCGAGCAGCACCGGGGCCAGCAGGGTGGTGCGCGGGGAGCACAGCCAGGCCCGGGCGCGGGCCCGGAGCGGGCGGCGCGGCCCGGCGGGCTCCGGGGGCGTCGGGGGCTCTGCGGTCCCGGGGGGTTCCGGGCGGTGTCCGGGGGCCGCGGCGGCCGCGGGGCTCACTCCCCGTCCCGCCGCTCGCGGACCAGCCCGGCGCGGTGGGCGATGACGGCGGCCTGGACCCGGTTGGCGGCGCCGAGCTTGGCCAGGATGGCGCTGATGTGGTCCTTGACGGTGCCGGTGCCCAGGAACAGCCGGTCGGCTATCTCGGCGTTGGACAGGCCCTCGCCGAGCAGCGCCAGGACGTCGAGCTCGCGGCCGGTGAGCCGGCCGGTGAGGTCGGCGGCGGCGGTGTCGGGGCCGCCGCCCTCGACGTAGCCGCTGATCACGGTGCGGGCGACGGTCGGGGAGAGCACGCTGCCGCCGGCCGCGAGCACCCGGACGGCGTGCACCAGCTGCTCGGGGGCGGTGTCCTTGAGCAGGAACCCGGCCGCCCCGGCCCGCAGCGCGGTGCCGATGTGCTCGTCGGTGTCGAAGGTGGTGAGCATGGCGACGGCGGGCGGGTCGGGCAGCGCGCGCAGCCGGCGCAGCACGCTGATGCCGTCCAGGTCGGGCATCCGGACGTCGAGCAGGACGACCCGGGGGGCGAGTTCGCGGGCCAGCTGCTCGGCCTGGCCGCCGGAGCAGGCGCCGACCACCTCCAGGTCGGGTGCGGTGCCGACGATCAGGCCGAGCCCGGAGCGGACCAGCACCTCGTCGTCCACGATCAGGACCCGGGTCGGCGGCATGTCTCTCCCTGTCTCTCCCCGGTGGGGGCGCTTGGGGGCCGGGGCGGTCCGGCACCCCCGCCGATCGGCGGGGGTGGGAATCCGCTACCGGATTCACGCAATTCTCATCCGGGCTGGGCAACCATGGAAATCGGGGTCGAGTGCGCCGAACCGCGAGCGGATGCGCCCCTGTGATCGATCGTCTGGAATGGTTGCTGTGTCCACTGTGAAGACGGCTTCCCCGGCCGTGTCCCCCTCCCGGGGCGAAGGCCCCGGCCCGCTGGCACGGTGGCGGCTCAGGGCCGCCGCGTCGACGGTCTGGTACCTGCGGCTGGTGGCCCTGCTGAACCTGGCGGCGGTGCTCTCGGTGCCGTTCCGGGACCAGGTGCAGCGTCACAACGAGGGGGAGTTCTTCACCCCCTACCTGATGACCGCCGGCCTGACCTCGATGCTCCTGGCGCTGTTCCTGGCGGTGGCGATGCGCCGCCGCAAGCGGGCGGCGTGGATCTTCAACACCGGGCTGGCCGGGTTGACGTTCCTCGGCTACCTGGCCTGGATGGCCTGGGGCGACCGGTACCGGGACCACCCGTGGAACTACTTCTCGATCGTGCTGACCGGCCTGTTCCTGGTCGCGCTGCTGTTCTCCCGCCGGGAGTTCACCTCCAAGGGCGACCGCTCGAACCCGAAGACCGCGGCCGCCGCGGCGGTCGGCGGGCTGCTGCTGGGCGGGCTGGTCGGCTCGCTGCTGGTGCAGCTGACCAACGAGGTCGCCGGCGCGGGCTTCGGGACGCGGTTCAGCTACGCGGTGCACCGGATGATCACGCTGACCCCGTCGGAGCGGGTCCTCGACGTGGTCTCGGTGCCGACCTGGGTGAACGCGGCGATCAACGCGATGAGCGCGGTGCTGTTCCTGTTCGTGCTGTACGTGGCGTTCCGCTCGCCGCGCGGCGAGGAGCTGCAGAGCGACGAGGACCAGAGCCGGCTGCGCGAGCTGCTGGACCGGCAGGGCGAGCGGGACTCGCTGGGCTACTTCGCGCTGCGCCGGGACAAGGCGGTGGTGTTCTCGCCGTCCGGGAAGGCGGCGATCGCCTACCGGGTGGTCGGCGGCGTCACGCTGGCGTCCGGCGACCCGATCGGCGACCCGGAGGCCTGGCCGGGGGCGATCGACGCCTGGCTGGCCGAGGCCCGCGAGCACGCCTGGGTGCCGGCCGTGATGGGCGCCTCCGAGGAGGCCGGGGTGATCTACGCCCGGCACGGGCTGGACGCGCTGGAGCTGGGCGACGAGGCGATCGTCGAGCTGGACGAGTTCTCGCTGGACGGCCGGGCGATGCGGGTGGTCCGGCAGGCGTACAACCGGGTCAAGCGGGCCGGCTACACGGTGCGGATCCGCCGGCACGGGGACATCCCGGAGTGCGAGATGGCCGAGCTGGTGGCCAAGGCCGACCACTGGCGGGACGGCGCGACCGAGCGCGGCTTCTCGATGGCGCTGGGGCGGCTCGGCGACGCGGGCGACGGGCGCTGCGTGATGCTGGAGTGCTTCGACGGGGACGGCGAGCTGCGGGCGCTGCTGAGCTTCGTGCCGTGGGGCGCGCACGGCCTGTCGCTGGACCTGATGCGGCGCGACCGGGACAGCGAGAACGGCCTGATGGAGTTCATGGTGATCGAACTCCTGCAGCGCGCCGGAGAGGTCGAGCTGGAACGGGTGTCGTTGAACTTCGCGATGTTCCGGTCGGTGTTCGAGCGCGGTTCGAAGCTGGGCGCGGGCCCGGTCCTGCGGCTGTGGCGCTCGGTGCTGGGCTTCTTCTCGCGCTGGTGGCAGATCGAGTCGCTGTACCGGGCGAACGCGAAGTACCGGCCGATCTGGGAACCGCGGTACCTGCTCTTCGAGAAGAGCGGCGAGATCCCCCGGATCGGCATCGCCTCGGCCCGCGCGGAGGGGTTCATCACGGCCCCCACGATGCCGGCGCTGTTCCGCCGCCGGCACGGGTGAGGAACGCTTCCCGGCCGGGAACGGCCCGGGAGGGGGAGGTCCCTCCGCCGGGGGGCGGAGCGGGCCGGAGGTCAGCCTCCAGGAGGAGGCCGGGAATGGTCTCCGAAGCTGATGCCGCGGTTCGGCCCGGTGCGTAGGGTCGGATTCGGGGAGCAGAAGAGAAATCGACGACGGAAGTCGGCACGGAATCGGACGGGAGAGCCGGGACGTGGAGCAGATCACCCACGCGGGGGGCGTGCGGTCGGGGCTTTGGGCGGTGTTCCGCCGGGCCGCGGTCGCGGAGTGGGGGGAGCTCTTCGCTTCCGTGAAGGAGCGGGTGGTGCGGCGGAGGTTCGCCGCGGTGCCGCTGGCGACCGCGGCGACCGCGCTGGTGCTGCTGTTCTCGGTGGTCCAGCACCTGCCGGGCGGGGACCGGCTGGTGTCCGACATCGGGGTGGTGAAGGCGGCGCTGCCGCTGGACGTGTCGCTGCTGCGCACCCCGCTGTCGCTGTACGTGCCGGCCCTGGACCTGCCGGTGTGGGGGGCGCTGGCCCAGGTGTTCCTGGTGTTCGGGGTGGCCGAGATCGTGCTGGGGCGGCGGCTGACCCTGGTGGTGGCGTACGCCTGCACCCTGGCGGGCACGCTGTTCGCCCGGGTCGGGGTGACGCTGGGCCCGCACCACGCGCTGGGCTTCCCGCGCTGGGTGGCGTACGTGCGGGACACCGGGCCCTCGGCGGCGGTGGTGGCGCTGGCCGTGGTGGTGGCGCTGCGCTGCCGGGCCTGGTGGACGGGCGGGGCGGTGGCGCTGTCGATGGTGGTGGAGGCGCTGCTGCTGCCGAACCTGGCCGGGCTGGAGCACCTGGTGGCGATCAGCACCGCGGTGCTGATCGCGGTCTGGGTCGAGGTGTTCGGCGACTACTGGCCGCGGGTGCTGACCGGGGTCGGCGCGGCGGCGGCGGTGGCCGCGCAGGGCCGGGCCAGGGCGGTGGCGTCCTGACCCGGCGGGCGGGCGGCGGTCAGCCGCGCGGCAGCGGCATCTCGAAGTAGACGACCTTGCCGACCGCCTTGCGGGCGGTGCCCCACTTCTCGGACAGCTTGCTGACCAGGTTCAGGCCGCGGCCGTGCTCGGAGAACGCGTCGGCGGGCTCCAGCGAGGGCAGGTTGTGGTTGTCGTCGCTGACCTCGACCAGCAGTTTGTCGACCCGGATCAGCTGCAGCTGCACCTCGGCCCGGGCCACCCGGACCGCGTTGGTGACCAGTTCGGAGACCAGCAGTTCGACCGTCTCGGAGAGCGCGGTCAGCTGCCAGGCGGCGAGCTGGTCGCGCACCAGGCTGCGGGCCCGGCCGACCTCCAGCTCGGTGACGCCGAGCTGCCAGGTGGCGACCTCGGTCGGCGGGACGCCGTCGAAGCGGGCCACCAGCAGCGCGATGTCGTCCTGCCGGTCGTCGGAGTGCAGGGTGTTCAGCACGGTGTCGCAGGCCTCGTCGGGGGTCTGCTTGGGGTCGATCAGGTTGCCGCAGAGCGCCGCCAGGCCCGCCCCTATGTCGCCGCCGCGCACCTCGACCAGGCCGTCGGTGCACAGCACCAGCATCGAACCGTCCGAGACGTCGATCTGCTTGGTCTGGAACGGCACCCCGCCGACGCCGATCGGCGCGCCGGAGGGCAGTTCCAGCAGTTCGCCGCGGCCGTCGGGGTGCACCAGCACCGGCGGGACGTGGCCGGCCGAGGCGAGTTCGCAGGTGCGGTTGATCGGGTCGTAGACGGCGTACAGGCAGGTCGCCAGGTGGTCGTCGCCGAGCTTGTGGGCCAGGTTGTCGAGGTGGCGCAGCAGCTGGGCGGGCGGCAGGTCGAGGGCGGCCAGGGTCTGCATGGCGGTGCGGAAGCGGCCCATCGCGGCGGCCGAGTGCAGGCCGTGGCCCATCACGTCGCCGACCACCAGGGCGACCCGGCTGCCGGGCAGCTGGATGGCGTCGAACCAGTCGCCGCCGACCTCGGCCTTGCGGTCACCGGGCATGTAGCGGTGGGCGATCTGGACGCCGGGGATCCGCGGCGGGCGGGTCGGGATCATCGAGCGCTGGAGCGTGGTGGCGACCTTGGACTCGGCGCGGTGCAGCCGGGCGTTGTCCAGGGAGAGCGCGGCGCGGGCGGCGACCTCCTTGAAGGTGTCGGCGTCGGAGCGGGTGAACGGGGTCCGGTCGGCGAGCCGCAGCAGCTTGAGGATGCCCAGCACGGTGCCGCGGGCGGACAGCGGCAGCACCAGCATCGAGCGGCCGACCACGGCCGGCTCCAGTTCGGGGCCGCCGAGCGAGGCCGCGTAGTCGACCGCGACGTCCGGCGAGATCAGCGGGACCAGCACCGGCTGGTTCTCCTGCAGGGCCAGGCCGGGCGGGGTGGAGCGGGGCATGGCCAGCAGCGCGCCCTCGTCCAGGACGTGGCCCCAGCACGGCGAGGCGGCGTTGAAGGTGCGGGCGACCCGGCGCAGCATGGTGGCGTCGTCGGGCGCCCCGACGGGCAGCTCGGAGTCGGAGATCAGGCCGTCGAGCAGGTCGACGCAGGCGAAGTCGGCGACCCGGGGGACCAGCACCTCGCACAGCTCGCGGGCGGTGGTGTCCAGGTCCAGGGTGGTGCCGACCTGGCTGCCGATCGAGGCGAGCAGCGCCAGGTCGCCGTCGTCGGGCAGCCCGCGGACCACCTCCACGCCGGTGCCGGAGCCGGCCGTCCGGCTCGGCGGGACGGCGGCGGGCGCGGGCGCGGGCGCGGCGGTCGGGTCGGTGACGGCGGTCGGGTCGGCTGCGGTGGTCGGGTCGGGGGCGGCTGCGGGTTCGATGACGGGGCCTCCCGGGTCCGGGCGGTGGGCGGCGGCTTCGCGTGGTCCGGGGACGGTGCGGCCGGGCCGCGGCGCGTCCCGGTGGTCGGTCGCGGGCCCGGCGGCCGGGGGGCGCGACCCGGCGGCGCCCGGGTTCGGCGGCTCCGCGGCGCGGCGGGCGGCGCGCTGCTGCGCGGTGGGGTAGCGGCGGCCGATCCCGGCGGCGGCCCGGGCGGTGCCGGCGCCCTCCGGGAAGGACGGCAGCGGGACCACGGGCAGCACGGCCGCGCCGTCCACCCGCAGTGCGGGCGGCCCGGCCTGGGCGAGGGCGTCCAGCAGCCGGCGGCGGCGCTCGGCGGAGCCCGGCGGGAGCAGCGCGGCGAGCGCCTCGGCGCGGCCCGGGCCGGGCGGGGCGAAGGCGGCGGCGACCTGCTGCGGGCGGGCCGCGGCGGGAGCGGCGGCGTACGGGAGCAGGCGCTCGCCGAGGGCGATCCGCGGGCCGGCGGCGCGCAGCGGGCGGGCGTCGGCGGCCAGCACCAGCAGCGAGCGGCCGACCGGCTCGACCAGCGGGTAGGCCCACCACAGGACGTCGCGCAGCCGCTCCTCGCGGTCGTGCACGCTCATCGGCCCGGCCCACGGGCCGTCCAGGACGAGGTCGTCCAGGGTGTCGAGGGCGTCGCAGCGCTGGGCCGGGCCGGAGCCCTCGGGGCGGGGTTCGACGGCGGGCAGCAGGCCGTGCGCGGTGCGGCCGAGGGCGACCTCGGCGCGGTGGCCGAACAGTTCCTCCGCGGTGCGGTTCCACAGCGCGATCCGGCCGTCCGGGTCGACCAGCACGGCGGCGACCCGGAGCAGGGCGACCACTCCGGCCGGGGGTGTGGGATCGGGCTGGTCCACCATGGGTATCGGTCTGCCCCTTTGTTGTGCTCGCTGCTCCTCCTGGCCGGTGCGCGCGTCCTCGCACGCGTCCTCCAATGAAGCACGGAGATGCCGGGGGCAGGTAGCCAATCGGGCAGATTCGTCAGTATCAGTTGCGTGTCGTCCGCCGCGCGCCCCGGGGAGCGCCACCGGTGTCACCCGGTCGGCGGTGTGCCGGGCCCCGGTAGGGTGGCCAGGGTGAGCGTACCGAGCGTCGAGGTGTGGGCGGACCCGGAGCGGCAGGACCTGGAGGAGCGGGTCGCGGCGGCCGAGTTGGCCTGGCTGACGCTGGACGTCGACGTGGCCACCCTGCGGGTGGAGATCGACAACTTCGCGCTGGCCCACCACCAGCTGCTGGGCCCGCTCTACGCCGAGCTGGACGAGCTGGACGCGCTGATCGCCGAGTCGGTGGCGGCGCTCAGCGGCGACCCGGAGGACCTGCGGCGGGCCCGGGAGGCCCGGGAGCGGGTCGAGCCGCCGGAGGAGCGCGGCCCGCGCGAGGGCGAGCCGGAGGCCCGCCGGGTGCGGCCCGGCAAGGAGGCCCAGCGCACCTACCGCGAGCTGGTCCGCCGGGCCCACCCCGACCTGACCACCGACCCGGCCGAGCAGGAGCGCCGCTCGGGGTTCATCGCCCGGGTCAACGAGGCGTACGCGCTGGCCGACGCCGAGGGGCTGGAGCGGCTGGCCGAGGAGTGGTCCACCTCCCCGGACTCGGCGCCCGCCGCGGACTCCCCGGACCGGCTGGCCTGGCTGCGCCAGCGCCTGGAGTGGCTGACCGGCCGGATCACCGCGCTGGCGGTGGAGCGGGTCCGGCTGGAGCGCACCCCGATGGGCGAGCTGCTGCTGCTGCGGCCCGAGGAGCCGGAGCGGCTGCTGGAGGAGCTCGCCGAGCAGCTGCTGGCCACCGCCGCGGACCGGCAGGCGAGACTGGCCGCGCTCCTGCCCGACAATGGGCACCACCAACCGTCCCACGCACCCCAGGAGACCGCCCCGATGTTCGCTCAGCTGCCCACCGCCGACGCCGCCTCGGTGCCCGCCGACGCCGTCCTGCTCGACGTCCGCGAGCAGGACGAGTGGGACGCCGGGCACGTGGAGGGCGCGCTGCACGTCCCGATCGGCCAGGTGGTGGCCCGCCTCGACGAGCTGCCCGAGGGCCGGCTGTACGTGATGTGCCGGGTCGGCGGCCGTTCCGCCCAGGTGGTGCAGTACCTGGTGGCGGGCGGCCGGGACGCGGTCAACGTGGACGGCGGGATGTTCGCCTGGGAGGCCGCCGGGCGCCCGATGGTGAGCGGGACCGGCCGGGAGCCGTTCGTCCTGTAGCCCCCGTGGTCCGCCGCGGGGCGGTGCAAGGGCTCCGGCCCCTGTTCGAACGCCTGGGCGGTGCGGCAGGATGTCGGCCGTGCGCGTCTGGTCCAAGCCCGCCCGGGTGGTGCTGGTGGTCGCCGGGGTGGGGCTGGGAGCCTGCGTCCTGGCGTTCCTCGGCGCGCTCTTCCTGGCCGTGGCGCCCGCCAACTCGGTGTCGAAGGAGTACCGCTCCGAGCTGGACGCGGTGGTCTACCCGGAGTTCGAGCAGAACTGGAAGCTGTTCGCGCCGGACCCGCTGCAGCGCAACGTCGCGGTGGACGCCCGGGTGCGGACCATCGGCCCGGACGGGCAGGTGGCCACCGGTGAGTGGCACGGGCTGAGCGCCGCGGACTGGGCGGCGATCCGGCACGACCCGGCGCCCAGCCACCTGGACCAGAACCTGCTGCGCCGGGCCTGGGACTTCTACGAGTCCACCCACGGCGAGGGCGACGCGCCCGCCGCGGCCGGCAGCCGCGGCGAGCTCGCCGAGCAGTACCTGAAGCGGATCGCCCTGCAGCGGATCGGGCCCGGCGGTGGCCGGGTGATCCAGGTCCAGCTGCGGGCCACCGCCACCGCCGTCGCCCCGCCGCCGTGGAGCGGCGAGCAGGTCGACACCGCCCCGCACGCCCGCGAGCTGCCCTGGTGGCCGGTGCAGGCCGAGGACCGGCAGGGCCTGTGGTGACCGGCACGCCCGCCGCCGTCCGGGCCGCGCTGCCGCGCCTGCTGACCACCCTCGCCCCGTACCAGGCCGCCGTGGTGCGGATCGGCGTCGCCGGCACCTGGGGCGGCTACCTGCTGCGCGAGTGGCCGCACCGGCGGGTGCTGTACGGGGACCTCTCGCCCTGGTCGGCGGAGCTGAACGGCCGGCTGCTGGCCGACACCCACGCGTTCACGGCGCTGTCCTGGAGCGACGGCCGCTGGTGGTTCGAGGCGGTGTACCTGCTGGCGCTGCTCTCGGCCGGGGCGACGGCGCTGGGCTGGCGCACCCGGGCCTCCTCGGTGCTGTTCGCGCTGACCGTGCTGTCGCTGCAGAACCGCAACGTGTTCCTCGGCGACGGCGGCGACAACCTGGTCCACCTGATGGCGATCTACCTGGCCCTCACCCGCTGCGGGACGGTCTGGTCGCTGGACGCCCGCCGCCGGGCCCGCAAGCCCGGCCGGGACCCGGCCGGGTGGGGCGAACCGCGGGCGCTGGCCGACGCGCTGGCCGCGATGCTGCACAACGGCGCGATGCTGGTGATCGCCGCCCAGGTGGTGCTGGTGTACGCCACGGCCGGCTGGTACAAGGTCCAGGGCTCGCGCTGGCAGGACGGCACCGCGGTCTTCTACCCGCTGAAACTGGAGTACTTCGCCCCCTGGCCGGAGCTGTCCGGGCTGCTCGGCGGCAGCCTGCTGGTCACCTTCGCGCTGACCTACGGCACCGTGGTCATGCAGGTCGGCTTCCCGTTCTCGCTGGCCGCGCGGCGGCTGAAGAACGTGCTGCTGGCGGTGATGGTGGTCGAGCACCTGGCGATCGCGGTGCTGCTGGGGCTGCCGTTCTTCTCGCTGGCGATGATCTCCGCGGACGCGGTGTTCCTGCCCACCGCGTTCCTGCTGGCGGTCCAGGGACGGCTGGCTGGACGGCGACGGGCGCGGGAGCCGGCGGCGGAGCGGGAGCCCACGGACGGGCCGGCCGACGGGCCGGACGACGGGCCGACCGACGGGCCGGCCGACGACGGGCCGACGGCGGAGCGGGCCGGGGAGCCGACCGCCTAGCGGGCCGCGTGGCGAAAAGTCGATAAGCTCGCGGTATGTCCTGGTTCACGGCCCTGCGCGACACCGCACGGGCCGGGCTGACCGTGGACCGCTCGCTGACCAACCCCAGGCGTGCGCTGCGCGGGGCGGTGGCCGCCGCGCTGGTGGTCTTCCCGGCGCTGTTCCTGTACGGACCCGCGCAGGCGACCTCGGCGGCGATGGGCGCGTTCATCGCCGGCACCGCGACCTTCCAGCGCTCGTTCCGGCCGCGCGCCTCGCTGGCGCTGGCGGCGGCCGCCGGGCTGGGCCTGTCGACCTTCCTGGGCTACGTCGCGGTGGGCGTTCCCGGCGCGTTCCCGGTGGTGCTCGCGCTGTGGGCGTTCGGTGCCGGGCTGGCCTGGGCGATCGGGCCGACCGCGGGCGTGGTCGCCGCCAACACGCTGGCCGTGATGATGGTGGTGGTGCAGCTGCCGGTGTCGGTGCCCACCGCGGTCGAGCACGGGCTGCTCTGCTCGGTCGGCGGCGCCGTCCAGGCCCTGGTGGTGACGGTCTGGCCGATCGACAGCTGGCGGGCCCAGCGCGACGCGCTCGCCGACATCTACGCCGGGCTCGGCGACTACGCCCGCCGGCTGCGCCACGACCCGGTGGCGCAGGTCGACCCGGAGCCGTTCATCGTCGGCCGGCAGGCCGCCGCGCTGACCGCCTGGCAGGCCAGGCGCCGCCCGCCCGAGCTGCGCGGCCTGCGCACCATCGCCGAGCGGATCCGCCCCGCACTGGCCGCGCTCGCCGACCCCCGGGTCGGGGCCGCCGAGGAGGGCGCCGAGCGGGACCGGGCCCGCGAGGTGCTGGCCGCCGCCGCCGACGTGCTGGACGCGCTGGCCCGGGCGATCCGCAGCGGCGACCCGGTCCGGCTGCCCAGGGACACCCCCGGCCTGGCGCTGGCCCGCCCCGGCAGCGGCGAGGACCTGCTGCGCGGCGCCGCCCGCCGCTCGGCCCGCCGGCTCTCCGGCCTGCTGGGCCGGGCCGCCGACCGGCTGGACCGGCAGGACCGCACCACCGTGCAGACCCGCGGCGAGCCCGCCCCGGGCCTGCGCCGCCCGCCGCTGGTCAAGCTGGCGCCCGCCGCGCTGGCCACCGTCGGGCGGCAGCTGCACCGGCACTCGGCGATCTTCCACCACGCGGCGCGGATGGCCGTGGTGGTCACCTCCGCCTACCTGGCGTCCCGGCTGCTGCGGATCGAGCACGGCTACTGGGCGCCGATGACCTCCGCGATGGTGATGCGCCCGGACTTCGCGCAGACCTTCAGCCGCGGCGTGGCCCGGGTGGCCGGGACGGCCGCCGGGGTGCTGCTGTCCACCGCCGTGGTGCAGCTGTTCGACCCCGGGGACTGGGTGCTGGCGGTGCTGGCGGTGTGCTGCATGGGCCTGGCCTACCTGACCATGCGCACCGGGTACGCGGTGATGACGGTGGCGATCTCCTCGTACGTGGTGTTCCTGCTCGGCCTCCAGCCCGGCGACCCGGTGAGACTGGCCGTGGACCGGGTGTCGATGACGCTGCTGGGCGGTTTCGTCGCGCTCGCCGCGTACGCGCTGTTCCCGACCTGGCAGACCGCCCGGCTGCCGGAGCGCCTCGCCGAGTGGCTGGCCTCGGCGGGGCGGTACGCGGCGGCGGTGTTCGGCGCGTACGGGGACCCGGCGGGCGGCCGGGCCGAGCGGGAGGTGCGGCCGGCGCTGCTGGACGTGCGGGAGGCCCGCAGCGAGATGCTGGCGGCGCTGGACCGGGCCGAGGTGGAGCCGGTGCGGCACTCCGAGCAGGTGCCGGAGCTGAGCCGCAAGCAGTTCGACAAGGCCCGCTCCGCGGTCGGCATGCTGGACCGCTCCACCGTCCTGCTGGAGGCCCACCTGCCCGGCGAGGACGCCCCGCCGGTGCCCGGGGCCGGCGCGTTCGGCGAGGAGCTGCGGGACGCCACCGCGCTGGCCGCCGCCGCGGTGCTGCTCGGCCAGGACGTCGACTTCACCCTGCTGCGCGAGGCCCACCGGACCTGGGACCACCAGCTCGCCGCGCTGCCCCGGGACGACCGGATCGACGTCGTCCGGGCCGGGGCCCGCCTGGTCATGCAGGCCCTGACCGAGCTGGAGCGCGCGGTGCGGACGCGGCCGCAGCCGGCCCGTCCGGAGCCCGTACCGTTGGGGGCGTGAGCGACACCTCGGTGCCCCAGCTGGGCGCGCAGTACGACGACCTTGGCGACGACCGGGAGATCGGCGTCGGCCCGCACCCCGAGCCGTGGCCCGACGACCCCCGGCTGGACCCGGAGCTGCTGGCCGCCGGGGACCGCCGCAACGTGGTGGACGGCTACCGCTACTGGCGGCACGAGGCGATCGTCGCGGACCTGGACACCCGGCGGCACGGCTTCCACGTCGCGGTCGAGAACTGGCAGCACGACTTCAACATCGGCTCGGTGGTGCGCACGGCGAACGCCTTCCTGGCGGGCGAGGTGCACATCGTGGGGCGGCGGCGCTGGAACCGGCGCGGCGCCATGGTCACCGACCGCTACCAGCACGTGCGCCACCACGGCTCGGTGGCCTCGCTGGCCGGGTACGCCGCCGAGCGCGGGCTGCCGGTGATCGGCATCGACAACCTGCCGGGCGCGGTGCCGCTGGAGACCTTCCGGCTGCCCGAGCGCTGCGTGCTGCTGTTCGGGCAGGAGGGGCCGGGGCTGACGCCCGAGGCGTGGGAGTACGCGGCGGCGGTCTGCTCGATCGCCCAGTTCGGCTCCACCCGCTCGATCAACGCGGGGGCCGCCGCCGCGATCGCCATGCACGCGTGGGTGCGGGAGCACGCCGCGCCCTGAGCGCGCTCCCGCCGGAGGTCAGGCGAACAGCAGCTTCCAGGTGTGCGGGCCCGGGTAGCCGTCGGCCTCGGCGCCCGTCCAGCCCTGGGCGCGCTGGAAGGCAGCCACGTTGAGGCGGTCGGCCTCGCCCCAGTCCCGGCTCGGGCCCTCCCGGTAGGCGGCGCCGTAGCCCTTGCGGACCAGTTGCTGCCCGAGCAGCAGCACGTCGTCGTTGACCTGCCCGGGGCCGAACCGGCCGGCGCCCGGGAAGGGCGGAGCGGCCGGAGCGGACGGGGTGGTCGGCGCGGTCGGTGGCGGCGGGGCGGGGGTGCCGGGCGCGGGCGCGGGCGCGGGAGTGCCGGGAGCCGGGGCGGGCGCGGGGGTGGTGGTGGCGGCCGGGGCGGCCGGGGGGATGTCCTTGCCCTTGTGGTGCACCAGCAGGTCCCAGGTGTCCTTGCCGGGGTAGCCGTCGGCCTCGGCACCGCGCCAGCCCTGGGCCAGCTGGAACGCCTCGGTGGCCTGCCGGTCGGCCTCGCCCCAGTCGGGGCTGGGGCCCTCGTGGTAGAACCGCCCGCCGCCGCGCTCGACCAGCATGGTGCCCAGCCGCGTCACGTACGGGTTGACCTTCCCCGGCCCGAACGTGTCCGCCCCCGGGAAGGCGTCGGCGTCCGGCGCGGGCATCGGCTGGCTCAACCCCTTGTAGCGGTACGGGAGGTAGCCGCTCGCGTTGCTCCAGTACGCGTACGGGGTGCTGCGCTCGGTGGTGCCCGGGCGGGTCTGCTCCAGGGCGGTGTACCTGGTGCGGGCGGAGTCCAGCCAGCCGCCGAACAGCACGGCGTGCGAGCCGCCCTGCGGGTCCTTGGGGTTGTTGTAGATCAGCGCGTCACCGGGCTGGAGGTCGTCCTTGGCGATCCGGTCGGCGAAGTCCGGCAGGGTCCAGGTGGTCTGGCTGCTGCCCAGGCCCCAGGCCATCGACACGAAGCCGGAGCAGTCCTGGCGGTAGCCGTCGGACCAGTACGTGCTCATGCTGTACGGCACTTTCCGGGCCACCCAGGCCCGGGCCCGTTGCAGGATCTCGGCCCGGGTGGTGGCGGGCCGGGCGGATATCGAGCGTTCGGGCTGGGCTTCGGCGCCGTACGGGCCGGCCACCTCGCCCTGGGGCGAGTCGGGTGTCGACGGGCTGCTGTCGGTGCGCGGCGCGGCGGTGACGGTGGCCGTCCCGGCGCCCAGGACGCCGCCGACGGCGGCCAGCAGGAAGGCCGCGCGGCGCGCCCCGCGGGCGGAGCACCGGCCCGGCCGGGCGGCGAGCGAACGGGCCAGGCGGCGGTCGGCGCAGCCCGGACAGCCGCAGGAGGCGTCCGGCTCGACATCGCTGAACTCCATCAGCACGGGGTCCTGCCTTTCCTCGGTGAGTGGGACTCACGTTCCCCGGGGGGAGCGGTGCGGACCACCCGATGGGCGGTCCGGCAGGGCGGTTCGGGTGAACGGCCGCACCGCGGGGTCGGGCGTGGCGGAGTAGGCCGCGACCGGTGGGAGGAAAGGGATGAAAGCGGATGAAAGCGGATGAAACAGAAGGAAGCATGATGAAGCGGAACGAAAGGGAGCAAACGGGAAGGAAAGGGAAGGATGGGGAAGGAAGCGGAGGGAAGGGGAGGGCGGGACGGGGCCGCGCGGGAGCCGGACCGGGCGCCGCGGCTACTCCCACTGCCAGCGGATGCCCACCTGGCCGGGCTGCTGGTCGGCGGTGAGGACGTGGGCGCTGGCCGAGGCGCCGATCCACAGCGGCTCGCGGTGGCGGTCGACCTCGGCGCCGGGGGCGCGGTCGAAGCGCTCGCACTGGACGGGGACGGTGGCGGGGTCGAAGTGCACCTGGAGGACGTACTCCCGCACCGGCGCGGCGAAGAAGCGTCCGTAGTCGATGGTGGGGCCGGAGTCGGGGATCTGCACCTCGTACTCCAGGACGGTGGAGTCGCCGAGGCCCAGCGGCCGGTCGAGCAGCAGTTCGGCGACCAGCAGCCCGCTGAGCGGGCGGCGGCGGACCCGGCCGAGGCGGGCGTGCCGGACGGAGGTGATCTCGGGGCAGGTCTGGACGCCCTCGTCGGCCTTGTGGACCACCACGTGCCGGGTAACGCCGTCCACGGTGGCGCGGACCACCTGGCGCATCCGCAGCAGGTGGCCGCGGCGGGAGGCGTCGACGTAGTAGGCGTCGTGGATGGACTGGCGCTCCAGCTGGCCGGCCGGCGGGGCGTCGAGTTCGGCGAAGACCTCGGCGAGTTCGGCCTGGCCGGGCCAGACCTGCTCGACCCGCAGGCCGTCGGGGGCCGGGCCCTGGGTGACCCAGCGGCCGCGCGGGCGGGGCGGGCCGAGCAGCGAGGTGAGCGCGGCGTGCCGCAGGCCGAGCAGCTCCTCCAGCAGGTGGACGGCGCGCAGCGAGGTGGCGCGCTCGGGCTGGCTGCGGCCGCGCCGCCAGTAACTGAGCGTGGTGACACTGACCCTGACGCCCTGTTTGGCCAGGGCGGCCCGGATCCGGTCGAGGCTGAGCCCGCTGGTCTCGATGGCGGCGTTGAGCACGTCGGCGAAGCCGCTCTGCAGGACCGGCGGGACGGGTATGCCGGTCGGCGGGGCGCCGAGGCCGGTCGGCGTGCTGCCGAGGCCGGTCGGCGGGACGGACACGCCCACCGGCGGGGCGCCGACGCCGACCGGCGACTGTTCGCCGCCGCCGGCCGACGGCGGCCGGCCGCTGTGCTCGCGCTGGCCGACCAGCCGGAGCCGACCGGAGTGCTGAGGTTGTTGTGAGCCCATGCGACACCCTTCCCACCCGGCGGGTTCGGCGGGTCCGCCCCCCGGCCCCACGGTGCGTCGGCGGGGCGTCGGTGGTGCGCCGCCGAGCGTGTGGGAACCCTATTGAGGGTTGAGAGGCTACGTCATCAATCAGGACATATGACAGTGGTCACGACAAGTATTTCGCGGGCGGAGCGAATCGGAAACACTCCTGACACACCCGTGCCGGGAGACCCTGGGCGGGTCTCCCGGCACCGGTGCCGACAGGGGGTCAGGACACGTTGAGCGCGGTGTCGTCGAGCACGAAGGAGGTCTGCAGCGAGGAGTCCTCCACGCCGTTGAACTTCACCGTGACGGTCTGTCCGGCGTACGAGGACAGGTCGATCGTCTTCTGCGCGTAGCCGGTGTTCTTGTCGAGGTTGGAGTACGTGGCGACGGTGGTGCCGTTGACCGAGACGGTCAGCTTGTCGTACGCGGTGCTGCCGGTCTCGGCGGTGTCGACGTGCAGCCAGAAGCTCAGCTTGGCGGTGCAGCCGGACGGGACGGCCACCGACTGGGAGAGGCTGTCGGTGTGGCTGGAGCCGTAGCCGTCCAGCCACGCCTTCCAGGAGCCGCCGTGGGCGGCCTGCGAGGTGGAGTTGTTGACCACGCCGGAGCTGGCGGTCCAGGGGGAGGCGCTACCGGTCTCGAAGCCGGGGTTGCCGAGCAGCTGGGCGGCGGTGCAGGAGCCGGTGGGCGGCGGCGGGGTGGTGCCGCCGGAGCCGAGCAGGGCGGCGGTCAGGCCGTCGGCGATCGGGGTGCCCCAGCCGGTGACCTGGTCGTAGCCGGCCTTGGTGGAGAAGTCCTGGTTCTTGCCGCTGGTGACGTCGTGGAAGGCGCTGCCGTACGACGAGGAGTTGGTGACCGCGTAGATCTTCGGGTTGGCCTCGCCGAGCACCGGCTTGGTGGCGGCCTTGGCCTTCTGGTTGTACAGCGCGGCGAAGCCGGACCACAGCGGGGCCGCCGCCGAGGTGCCGCCGTAGACCTGCCAGCCGGGGCTGCTGGTGCCCTGGGTGTAGATCGCGAAGCCGCTGTTCGGGTCGGCGTTGGAGGAGACGTCCGGGACGGTGCGCTGGGTGCCGGTGACGTTGGTGCCGGTCTGCCAGCTCGGCTTGGCGAACTGGGTGGAGACGCCGCCGCCGGCCGTGGACCAGGCGCTCTCCGAGCCGTAGGTGGTGCCGGAGACCTTGAGGTTGGTGCCGCCGACGCCGGTGTTGTACGGGCTGGAGGCGGGGAAGTCCACCGCCTTCACCGAGGAGCCGGAGTCGGAGCGGGTGCAGTCCCGGGAGCCGTCGTCGCCGGAGGCCGAGAAGATCGAGATGCCCTGGGCGGCGGCCTGCTTGAAGGAGTTGTTCACCGCGGTCATCGAGGAGGCGGTGGTGTCCGGCTCGCAGGAGCCCCAGGAGATGGAGATGACCGAGACCCGGTTGTCCGAGACGATCTTGGCGGCCATGTCGATCTCGCCCTGGTCGCTGTTGGGCGCCTCGTACACCAGCTGGGTGGCCTTCGGGGCGACGCCGCGGACGATCTCGGAGTCCAGCTCCACCTCGCCCTGGCCGTCGCCGGGCTTGGAGTCGTAGTTCGCGCCGTCCACCGGGACGGTGCTGACCGCCGGGCCGGACAGGCCGAACTGGCTGTCGTAGGTGGTCAGGTTGGAGGACTTGTAGCCGTCGAACTCCCAGAGCGCGACGGTGGAGCCGGTGCCGTCGGCGCCCAGCTGGTTCAGCCGGTAGGCGCCGTCGTAGGTGGAGGGGCCGAAGCCGGAGGGGGTGGCGTGCGGGGTGGCGGCGCCCGGCTTGGCGATCCGGGTGGTGCGCACGGTGTGGTCGTTGAGGCCGCTGACGCCCTCGACCACACCGGCCAGCGCGGCCGGCACCGAGGCGGCGGCGTCGTTGGCGAAGAAGGTCCGGCCGCTCTGCTGCGGGTCGGTGTACGTCGACTCGTGGGTGCCGAACGCGGCGGCGACCTGCGCGCTGGTGCCGGTGGCGTTCACCACCTGGCGGTTGTCGCTGACCGAGTCGACCTTCAGGCCCTGGGCGGTGAGGAACGCCCGGACCTGCTCGACGTCGGACGCGGTCGGGCCGAAGCGCTCGGTGAATTGCGCGGGCGTCAGGTAGTGGCCGTATTCGGCGGTGCCCGGGGTGGCGACCGCGGCCAGGAAACGGTCCAGTTCGGCGGTGTTGCGCAGTTTCAGCGAGACCGCCACGGATATCCGGCGGTCGGCGGGGACGTCACCCTGCTTGTGGGAGCGGGCGACCGCCGGGGTCACGGTCTGCGGCAGCGCCACCCGGGCGCTGGCGTTCGGCGTCGGGGCGGCCTGGGCGGTGGCGCTGCCCAGGGAGACGGCGGTGAGGGGAAGGACCGCGAGGGCGGCGGCAAGGGCGAGCGAGCGGGGTCGCACGGGCTCCTCCGGAATATCTGGCGGCGTTCCGGGTTTCGAAAACGCTCGCCAGAATCTCTCAGAGAACTCCCGGGAAAAGGCCCATGGCCGGGCAATTGCTTATTAAAAAACAGTCAACTGTGAAAGGGTGGGGGAATTCAGTTTATGAACCGAATTCCCTTTCCGCGGGGGGCGGGCACAACTGAATGTCAGGGACGGCCCAGCCACTGGCCCAGCGCCGCCCGCAGCTCGCCCCGGGTCGGGTCGGCGCAGGCCCAGGCCGCGTACCCGTCCGGACGGACCAGCAGCACGGTGTCGCGCAGCTTGCCGTGCGGGTCGGCGGGGGCCGCGGTGACCACCCGCTCCGCCCAGGAGTCGGCCACCGACAGCTCGTCGTTGCTGACCAGCACCGCCTTGCCGGAGCGCAGCGCCTCGTGCAGCCGGGCCGGGCCGCCGGGCACGTCCACCGCCAGCCGCAGGTCCGGGACGCGGCGGCCGACCAGCGGGTGGGCGCCCTTCTCGGCCGGGTAGGCGTACCCGATGCCGGAGACCTGCTTGGCGCCCAACTCGGCCAGCGGGCCCAGGTGCCCGGCCGCCGCGCCGAGCGCCGAGCGCAGCGCCCGGGCCGGGGCGTGCGCGCCCTGGGCGAGCCGGACCAGGGCGCCGGAGGAGCGCAGCGCCGCCCGGCCGACCGGGTGGCGCTCGGTCTGGTAGGTGTCCAGCAGGGCGTCGGGGGCCCAGCCGCGGACGGCGGCGGCCAGCTTCCAGCTCAGGTTGGCGGCGTCCTGCAGGCCGGTGTTCATGCCCTGGCCGCCGGCCGGGGAGTGGCAGTGCGCGGCGTCCCCCGCCAGGAAGACCCGGCCGGAGCGGTAACTGGGCACCTGCCGCTCGTCGCTGTGGAAGCGGGAGGTCCAGCGGGTCTCCCGCACCCCGAAGTCACGGCCCATCACCTCGCGCAGCAGGTCGGAGAGTTCGGCCGGCACCACCGGGTCGGAGTCCGGCGCCTGGTGCTCGCGGCTCCAGCCGATCACCCGGTACCAGCCGTCGCCGAACGGGGCCAGGAAGGCGAACCCGGCCTCGCCCGCGCCGGCCGTCAGCGGCTCGTCCGGCTCCCGCTCCAGCCGGACGTCGGCCAGCATCACCGAGCGCACCGCGGACTCGCCGGGGAACGGGACGCCCAGCAGGTCGCGCACCGCCGAGTGCACGCCGTCCGCGCCGACCGCGTAGCGGGCCCGGAACGACCGCTCGCCCCCGGCGGTGCGGGCGGTCAGCGTGACGCCCCGGCCGTCCTGCCGCAGGCCGGTCACCTCGGTGCCGCGGCGCAGGTCGGCACCGGCCTTGACGGCCCGCTCCCGCAGCACCCGCTCGGTGTGGTACTGCGGGGTGACCAGCACGAACGGGAAACGGGTGGGCAGGCCCGCGAGGTCGACCCGGAGCCGGCCGAACACCTGCAGCGAGGGCATCGCCCGGCCGGTGGCGATCAGCTCGTCGGCCAGGCCGCGGGCGTCCAGCAGCTCCAGGGTGCGGGCGTGCACGGCGAACGCCCGGGTCAGGTTCGACTCCTCGGCCCGCTTCTCGAGCACCGTCACCCGCAGGCCGGCCGCCGCCAGGTCGCCCGCCAGCAGCAGGCCGGTCGGGCCGGCGCCGACCACCAGCACGTCGGCGGTGAACTCCGTCTCGGACATCCGTCTCTCCCGTCGTCTTGCCGCAGAGGCCGGTGGTCACCGGACCGGAGTCCACGTCGCCCGGGTTCTCAGCGCGCTCTCAGGCTGCCATCATCGCGGGCCCATCAGGGGCTGTGAACCTCCTTCCCATGACACAGCCAGCGATGCGCCCGGCCCTCCGCCCCGCACCGGCGGCCGACGGCCGGGAACGGGCCGACGCCGTGGTGCGGACCAGGCTCGTGGAGATCGTCGTACCCGTCTACAACGAGCAGCACTCGCTGGAGCGCTGCGTCCGTGAGCTGCACGCCTACCTGTCGGAGACGTTCCCCTACGACTACCTGATCACCGTGGCGGACAACGCCTCGGTCGACGGCACCTGGGAGGTCGCCACCGCGCTCGCCGCGGAACTCGGGCCGGTGCGCGCCGTACACCTGGACCTCAAGGGCCGCGGGCGGGCGCTGCGGCAGGTGTGGGGCACCAGCACGGCCGACGTGGTGGCGTACATGGACGTCGACCTGTCCACCGGGCTGGAGGCGTTCCTGCCGCTGGTCGCGCCGCTGCTGTCCGGGCACAGCGACCTGGCCATCGGCAGCCGGCTGCACCGGGGCTCGGCGGTGGTGCGCGGCCCGAAGCGGGAGTTCATCTCGCGCACCTACAACCTGCTGCTGCGGGCCACCATGGCGGCCAAGTTCTCCGACGCCCAGTGCGGGTTCAAGGCGGGCCGCACCGAGGTGGTCAAGCGGCTGCTGGAGCAGGTCGAGGACAACGCCTGGTTCTTCGACACCGAACTGCTGCTGCTCGCCGAGGCGTCCGGGCTGCGCATCCACGAGGTGCCGGTGGACTGGGTGGACGACCCGGACAGCCGGGTCGACATCGTCCGCACCGTGCTCGACGACCTCCGGGGCATGGCCCGGGTGGCCCGGCGGACCCTGGCCGGCCGGGGCAGCGTCGACCTGCCGGACCGGGTGCGCCGGGCCCAGGTCCCGCCGGGGCTGGGCTGGCAGACCGTCAGCTTCGCGGTGATCGGCGGCCTGTGCACGCTGGCCTACCTGCTGCTCTTCCTGGGGCTGCGGCAACTGGCCCCCGCCCTGGCGGCCAACGCGCTCGCCCTGGCCGTCACCGCGGTGGCCAACACCGCCGCGAACCGGCGCTTCACCTTCGGGGTGACCGGCCGCCGGGACGCCCTCAAGCACCAACTGGAGGGCGGCCTGGCCTTCCTGGTCGGCCTGGCCCTGACCAGCGGCGGCGTCGCGTTCCTGCACGCGGCGGCCCCGGACGCCGGGCCCGGGGTCGAGCTGGCGGTGCTGGTGGCGGCGAACGCGGCCGCGACGCTGGTGCGGTTCGTGCTGCTGCGGGTGTGGGTGTTCAACCCGAGGCGCGCGTAAGGGCTTTCAGCAACTCCCTGTCCCCCTCCCCTCCGGACAGGGCGCGGGCCCGGACACCGTTGTGGGGCGGCGTCCGGGCCCGCTTCTCGCGTCGGGCGGTCGGGGCGGAGCGAAAGACGGCGGATCCTTGTGTGCGGCTCGTAGGCTGCGGGGATGGCTGGCGGGCGGGTTCTTCGTGGTGCGGTCCTCGACTTCTTCGGCGTGCTCACGGCCAACATGGTCGAGGTGGTCCAGTGGTTCGAGGCCCGGGAGGGGGTCAGGCCGGGAACGTTCCTGGCGGCGTGGGCCGACCCTCGGGGACAGGAGCTGTTCCGTCGGCTCGAACTCAGTGAGATCGCCCAGGAGGACTGGAACACCGGCTTCGCTGCTTTGCTGGGTGTGCAGCCGGACGGTCTGCTGGCCCGGTACCTGCACGACGCCTTCCCGGCCTACCCGGTGCTGGAGGTCGTCCGGCAGGCCCGGTCGGCGGCCATCAGGACGGCCGTGCTGTCGAACTCCCTCGGCCGGTAGCCCTACGACCCTTACGCGGGATTCGACTTGAACGGTTCCTTCGACGCCGTGGTGCTGTCCTCCGAGCACGGTCTGCGCAAACCGGATGCGGCCCTGTTCCAGATGGTGCTGGACCGCCTGGGGCCGGAGGCGGCGGAGTGCGTGTTCGTCGACGACAGCGAGGCGAACGTGGAGGCCGCGGACGCCCTCGGATTCACCGCGCTGCTCGGGTTGGACGAGCAGGTGGTGGCCCGGCAGTTGCGTGAACTGCTGCGGCTACCCGCCCGCTACGGCTCGTCTGCAAACGATCTCTGCGAAGCTGTGAGGTGGAGATCATTGGAGGGTCGATGGGTATCGAGCTCGAACTGCACTCCGGGAGGCCTCGCAAGGGCTCATCTCGGGCGACGTTGCTTCGTGGGTCCTACGCACACGGCGATGCGCTCGCGCGTGCGCTGAGTGCGCTTGACCGCCACAGGTCTGGCCAGTTGGGCTGGGTCGACCCGTACGGGGACACCATGTTCAACGAGCAGGAGGCCGAAGTCGCTCGTCAGGAGGTTGCTGTCCTGGTGCGAGACTGCTCCGACGAGGGGCAGCGGGCGGCCCTCCTCGACCTGAGTGTGCTCCTAGAAGCGTGTGCGGCAACGCCGGGCAGCTACCTGTGTTTCGTGGGTGACTGAGACCGCTACCGCGTCGGCGTCGTCCCGAGGTCCCTCATCCTCTGGCCCCGCACAACAGCTGGATGATCATTCGTCAGGCAGAACTCAGGAACTCCGCGGCCGGCCGGTAGCGGGTGTGCGGGGCGAGTTTCTCGCGCAGCCCCTTGAGCTGGGAGGCCGAGCGGGCGGAGTCGACGCCGCCGAGGCACTGGGCGGCGTGCCGGGCGGTGGCGACCGCGGCATCGAGGTCGTGGTTGGCGAGACGGGCCTCGGCGGCGCGGGCGAGGTAGATGGCGTGCGTCCGGAGGTACTCCTCGTCCCCCCGGTAGACGGACATCCCGGTGCTGAACCGGCGCAGCGCCTCTCCGGTATCACCGAGTTCGAGGGCGGAGGAGCCTGCGATGCGTGCCGCCAGGGCCGCGCTACCGGTGCTCCCGTTCGGCCTGCCCGTGACGTTCACCGGATAGCCCCGGGCCGGCCCCGCGAGCGGTTCGACCACCCGGCTCCGGTGGCGGAGCCGTCCGGGCCGGATGGTCGAACCCGCTCCGGCGGGCCGTTACTTGCGGACCTCGACGGTGCGGAACCGGGAGGCCACGAAGGCGGCGTCGCAGTAGGCCGCGTTGGCGGCCGGGTTGGCGCCGGTGCCGTGCAGGTCGGAGAAGGCGGCGGTCTGGTTGACGTAGACGCCGCCGGTCAGGTTGAGCGAGAGCGAGACGCCGGCCTCCAGGCAGGCGTCCACCAGGGCGGTCTCGACGGCGGGGTCGGTGGTGTAGGCGCCGGCGGTCATCGCGCCGTGCTCGACGGTGGTGCGGCGCAGCAGTTCGACGGCGGCGGCGGTGGACTCCACGGCGACCGCGAAGGCCACCGGGCCGAAGCACTCGGCCAGGAAGCGGGCCCGGTCGTCCGGCTTCTCGGCGTCGGCCTTCACCAGGGCGGGGGTGCGGATGGTCGCGCCCGGGAACTCGGCGGAGGCCACCACCCGCGGGGCGAGGGCGAGTTCGCCGTACTCACCGCCGGCCGCGGCGGCGCTGCGGGCCAGCACGCCCGGGTTGACCACGGCGCCCAGGAGGGCGGCGGCCCGGGTGTCGTCGGCGAGCAGGCCCTGGACGGCGGCGGCCAGGTCGGTCACCACCTGCTCGTAGGAGCGCTCGCCGTCCTCGGTGCGGACGCCGGTGCGCGGGATCAGCAGGTTCTGCGGGGTGGTGCACATCTGGCCGCTGTACAGGCTGAGCGAGAAGGCCAGGTTGTCCAGCATGCCGCGGTAGTCGTCGGTGGAGTCCAGCACGACGGTGTTCACGCCGGCCTTCTCGGTGTACACCAGCGCCTGCCGGGCGTTGTCCTCCAGCCAGTCGCCGAAGCCGGTGGAGCCGGTGTAGTCGATCAGCTTCACCTCGGGCCGCAGGGCCAGCACCTTGGCGATCGCGGAGCCCTCGTGCTCGGCGGCCAGGCAGACCAGGTTCGGGTCGAAGCCCGCCTCGGCGAGCACCTCGCGGGCGATCCGGACGGTCAGCGCCAGCGGCAGCACGGCGCGCGGGTGCGGCTTGACCAGCACGCCGTTGCCGGTGGCCAGCGAGGCGAACAGGCCCGGGTAGCCGTTCCAGGTCGGGAAGGTGTTGCAGCCGATCAGCAGCGCGGTGCCGCGCGGCACGGCGGTGAACTCCTTGGTCATCACCAGGGGTTCGCGCTTGCCCTGGGGCTTGGTCCAGCGCGCCGAGCGGGGCAGCCGGGTCTGCTCGGCGTACGCGTACGCCACCGCCTCCAGGCCGCGGTCCTGGGCGTGCGGGCCGCCGGCCTGGAAGGCCATGCCGTACGCCTGGCCGGTGGTGTGCATCACGGCCTGCGCGAACTCGGGCGTGCGGGCGCTGATCCGGGCCAGCACCTCCAGGCAGACCGCGGCCCGCTCGGCGGGCGACGCCTTGGCCCAGCCGGGCCGGGCGGCCTCCAGCGCGGCCAGCAGCGCGTCCGGCTCGGCGTGCGGGTAGAGCACGCCCAGTTCGAGGCCGTACGGGGAGGTCTCGCCGCTGACCGGCGTGCCGCCGCCGGGGTGGCCGGGGAGGTCGAACTCCCGCCCCAGCAGGGCCTCGAAGGCGGACTTGCCGTCGGCGACGGCGTTCTCCCCGTACGCCTTGGGGAACTCCGGGTACGGCGACCAGTAGTCGCGTCCGGCGATCGCGGCCAGGGCGCGGTCGAGGGTGTCCTGGTGGCGGGCGAGCAGTTCGGCGACCGGCAGGGCGGGGGTCGCAGCGGACATGGTGCGCTCCTCACGGGGGCGGGGCGGGACGCTCCTCAGCGTAACCGAACGATCGGTCGGTGCAAGGCCCCGGTCCGGTCCGCCGCCGGGCGGGCGGACGCGCGACGGCCGCCCCCGGGAGCCGGGGACGGCCGTCGTGGGGGTCGGCCGCGCTCTACGGGATACCCAGTTCGAACAGCACGTACCCGGCGTACCAGCCGGAGGCCAGCGCGACGGTGCCCAGGGTGGCCGCCAGCGAGACCCGCGACAGCCGCTTGAGGCCGACCGCGATCGGGAGGAAGAGCGGGAAGCAGGGCAGCAGGTAGCGGGAGGTGTTGCCGAAGATCTGCTGGCTGCCGAGCACCAGGACCAGGGTGATGCCGGTGTAGACGAGCAGGAAGACCGGCGGGCGCATCCGGACCAGCAGGAAGACGAGTATCGGCAGCGAGAACACCAGGAACAGCGCGATCAGGTCCTCGGTGGGGTAGCCGAAGATGTAGTCGTGGTGCCCGAACAGCAGGTTCCGGAGCACGTTGCCGGTGTGCTTGCCCCAGTCGAAGAAGTGCAGCCAGGCCCCGCGCTGGAGGTCGAAGTAGGCGGTCCAACTGCCCATCCGCCAGCTCGCCCAGGCGATGTAGCCGACGAACCCGAGCGGGGCGATCACCAGCGCGGCCAGCGGGCCGAGCACCCCGTCCCGGCGCTTCCAGAGCGCGATCAGCGCGGCCACGCCGACCGCCGCGGCCAGCGCGGCCGAGGTCGGCCGGTTCAGGCCCGCGACGAACGAGGTGACGCCCGCGGCCAGCCAGTTGCGGGTCATCACGAAGTAGCAGGCCCAGGCGGCCAGCGCGACGAACAGCGAGTCCGAGTAGACCGCCCACTCGACGCCCGAGCCCGGGAACAGGCCCCAGACCGCGGCCGCGATCACCGCCGCCCGGTGGCCCGCGAGCAGCTTGGCCACCGCGTAGATGCCGGCCGCCGCGACGAACGAGGACAGCACCGAGACCGCGATGCCCGCGCCCAGCGTGTTCAGGCCGGTCACCGCGGAGACCATCTTGATCATGCCGGGGTAGAGCGGGAAGAACGCGACCGAGTTCTGCTCCAGCGTCCACGGGCCGGAGGTGGACGGCAGCAGCTTCGGGTCGTAGCCGTTCAGCGCGACCTGCTGGTACCACCAGCCGTCCCAGCCGCCGAGCACGTCCCAGACGTGCTTGCCGCCGCCGAACCGCGGGTCCTTGGTCAGGTACTCGCCGGACCAGGACAGCAGCCACATGAAGGAGGTGAAGGCGATCAGCCGGACCGCCGCGAACACCGCCAGGGCCGGCCCGTACTCGGCCAGGACGTGCCGCAGCCAGGCCCGCGGGCCCGGCGCGGGGGCACCGCTCTCCACGGGCGGATCGGGTCGCTCGGCCACTTCGGTGTCGGGGCTCGCTGCCATCGCCATCAGGTCCTGTCTGGGTCTCGGGCCCCGCCGGGCCGCCCGGATTCTCGGGCGAGCCTACGGCACGCACCACTGGTCCGTACCTGACGGGACGGCACGTGGCTACACTCCCCACCATCGGACGGACGTCACCCACTCGGCGGGAGAAACTGATGACTGCAGCGGCTCAGGAGGGCACCCTGCTGTCGGTGGTCGTCCCGATGTACGACGAGGAGGACGCGCTGCCCGCCTTCGCGGCCCGGATGCGCCCGGTGCTGGACGGCCTCGGCGCCCGCTACGAGGTGCTCGCGGTGGACGACGGCAGCACCGACAAGACCGCCGCCCTGCTGCGCGACCTGTCCGCGGACTGGCCCGAGCTGCGGATGGTCCGGCTGCGCCGCAACAGCGGCCACCAGGCCGCGCTGACCGCCGGTCTCGACCACGCCGTCGGCGACTACGTGGCCAGCATCGACGCCGACCTCCAGGACCCGCCGGAGAAGATCCCCGACATGCTGGAACTGGCCCGCCGCGAGGGCCTGGACATCGTGTACGGGGTGCGCGAGGACCGCTCCACCGACACCGGCTTCAAGCGCTGGACGGCCGGCGGCTACTACTGGCTGATCCGCCGCCTGGTGGGGCGGCAGGTGCCGTCCAACGCCGGCGACTTCCGGCTGCTCAGCCGGGAGGCCGTCGAGGCGCTCCGGGAACTGCCCGACCAGCAGCGGGTCTACCGGCTGCTGGTGCCCTGGCTGGGCTTCCCCAGCGGCGAGGTGCGCTACGTCCGCGAGGAGCGGGTCGCCGGGAGCACCAAGTACCCGCTGACCAAGATGGTCCGGCTCGCCCTGGACAGCATCACCGGCTTCTCCGCCGCCCCGCTGCGGCTGGCCACCTGGCTGGGCACCGTCGCCTTCTTCACCTGCCTGCTGCTGCTGGCCTTCTGCTTGACCGTCTACCTGGTCGGCGCCACCGTGCCCGGCTGGACCTCGCTCTTCGTCGGCCTGCTGTTCATCGGCGGGGTGCAGCTGATCTGCGTGGGACTGCTCGGCGAGTACGTGGCCCGGATCTACAGCGCGGTGCAGCGCCGGCCCGCCTACTTCGTCGCCGAGGACACCGCGGGGGCGGCCGGGCGGACCGCCGCCCGGTCGGCGGCCCGGTCGGCGATCAGGTCCGGGGCCAGGTCCGGGGCCAGGTCCGAGGCCGTGGACGGCACCGGCCGGGCCGGGATCTGAGACCACCCGCCGGGGCGGGCCGCCGCGGCCCCGGGGATACTCGTCGCATGGCCGATCACTCCCCGCGCGCCGCCTACACCGTCGACTCGCTGCTCGCCGTCACCGTGCGGGTCTTCAACGAACGCGGCTACGACGGCACTTCGATGGAGGACCTGTCCAGGGCCGCCGGGATCTCCAAGTCCTCGATCTACCACCACGTGCGCGGCAAGGAGGAACTGCTGCGCCTCGCCGTCGGCCGGGCGCTGGACGCGCTGTTCGCGATCCTCGACGAGCCGGCCGCCGTCGCGGGCCGCCCGGTGGACCGGCTGGAGCACGTGGTGCGCCGCACCGCCGAGGTGCTGCTGGCCGAGCTGCCGTACGTGACGCTGCTGCTGCGGGTGCGCGGCAACACCGGCACCGAGCAGTGGGCGCTGGAGCGGCGGCGCGACTTCGACCACCGGGTCGCCGAGCTGGTGCAGGACGCCGTCACCGCCGGACAGCTGCGCGCCGACGTCGAGCCCCGGCTGGCCACCCGGCTGCTGTTCGGCACGGTCAACTCGCTGGTGGAGTGGTACCGCCCGGGCCAGCGCGGCACCGAGGCGCTGCCCGACGCGGTGGCCCGGTTCGCCTTCGAGGGGCTGCGCGCCCGCTGACCCGCCGGGCGCCGGCCGGCCCCGGCCCCGCTACGGGCCGTCCGCCGGGATCTGGTCGGTCTCCTCGAACACCAGCATGGTGCGGGTGCCCAGCACCTCCGGGATCGACTGGATGCTGCCCAGCACCAGCTCGCGCAGCGCCCGGTTGTCCGCCGTGTGGACCAGCATCAGCACGTCGTCGTCGCCGCCGACCAGCGCGATGTGCGCCACCCCGGGCAGGCGCAGCAGCTGCTCGCGCACGGTGCGCCAGGAGTTCTGCACGATCCGCAGCGTGACGTACGCGGACGCGGCCTGCCCGGCCTTCTCGTGGTCGACCCGGGCGGTGAAGCCGCGGATCACGCCGTCCTCGACCATCCTGGAGATCCGGGCGTACGCGTTCGCCCGGGACACGTGCACCCGCTCGGCCACCGAGCGGATCGAGGCCCGGCCGTCCTGCTGCAGCAGCCGCAGGATCGACCGGTCCACCCGGTCGAGTCTGGACACCTGTTCAGCCGACATGGCCCCCCATCCCTCGTGATTGGACGTGCTGGCCCCAGCAGACCTCCCTTTCGGCCGACTGTCCACCGTCTTGACGGGGATATGGTCAAGATGACCAGACGACCGAACAATCGGTAGGGAGCCCCCATCACCCCGGAGGTGCCCGAGATGACCGTCCTGGACCACAGGAAGCAGGCCGCCCGAGCCGGAGCGGCCGACCCGGCCGACGTGCCCGGCTGGCGGCCCGGCGCCACCGCGCCCCGCACCGACCCCGCCCCGCTGCTGCCCGACGCCGAGCCGTACCGGGTGCTGGGCACCCCCGCCGCCGAGGCGGCCGACCCCGGACTGCTGCGCGAGCTGTACCGGCGGCTGGTGGCCGGCCGCCGCTACAACCAGCAGGCCACCACCCTCACCAAGCAGGGCCGGCTCGCCGTCTACCCGGCCTCCACCGGCCAGGAGGCCTGCCAGGTGGCCGCCGCGCTCGCGCTGCGCCCCGCGGACTGGCTGTTCCCCTCCTACCGGGACACCCTGGCCGTGGTCGCCCGCGGCGTCGACCCGCTGGAGGCGCTCACCCTGCTGCGCGGCGACGCGCACACCGGCTACGACCCGCGCGCCACCCGCACCGCCCCGCTCTGCACCCCGCTGGCCACCCAGGTCCCGCACGCCGTCGGCCTGGCGCACGCCGCCCGGCTGGCCGGCGACGACACGGTGGCGCTCGCCCTGCTCGGCGACGGCGGCACCAGCGAGGGCGACTTCCACGAGGGCCTGAACTTCGCGGCCGTGCTGCACGCCCCCGTGGTGTTCCTGGTGCAGAACAACGGCTACGCGATCTCCGTCCCGCTGACCCGGCAGTCCGCCGCCCCGACCCTGGCCCACAAGGCGGTCGGCTACGGGATGCCCGGCCGGCTGGTCGACGGCAACGACGCGCTCGCCGTGCACCAGGTGCTCACCGAGGCCGTCGAGCGGGCCCGCACCGGCGGCGGCCCGACCCTGGTGGAGGCGCTCACCTACCGGGTCGAGGCGCACACCAACGCCGACGACGCCACCCGCTACCGGTCGGCCGAGGAGGTCGACGCCTGGCAGGCGCACGACCCGGTCCGGCTGCTGGAGGACGCCCTGCGCGGGCGCGGCCTGCTGGACGGGGAACTGGTCGCCGACGCCGCCGAGCGGGCCGAGCAGCTGGCCGCCCGGATGCGCACCGAGTTCCACGCCGACCCCGAGCTCGACCCGATGTCGCTGTTCGCGCACGTCTACGCCGAACCCACCCAGCAACTGCGCGAGCAGGCCGCCCGGCTGGCCGCCGAACTCGCCGCGGAGGCCGAGGTGCACGGCCGATGAGCACCGCCACCCGCGAGCAGTCCGGCCTGCGCACCGGCACCATGGCGCAGGCCCTCAACCTCGCGCTGCGCGACGCGCTGCGCGCCGACGACACCGTGCACGTGCTCGGCGAGGACGTCGGCGCGCTCGGCGGCGTCTTCCGGATCACCGACGGCCTGACCGCCGAGTTCGGCCCCGACCGCTGCCTGGACACCCCGCTGGCCGAGGCGGGCATCCTCGGCACCGCCGTCGGCATGGCCATGTACGGGCTGCGCCCGGTGGTCGAGATGCAGTTCGACGCCTTCGCCTACCCGGCGCTGGAGCAGCTGTTCTCGCACGTCGCCAAGATGCGCAACCGCACCGCCGGGAAGCTCCCGCTGCCGATCACCGTCCGCATCCCGTACGGCGGCGGCATCGGCGGCGTCGAGCACCACAGCGACGCCTCCGAGGCGTACTACGCCGCCACGCCCGGCCTGCACGTGGTCACCCCCGGCACCGTCGCCGACGCGTACGGGCTGCTGCGGGCCGCGATCGCCTCGGACGACCCGGTGGTGTTCCTGGAGCCCAAGCGGCTCTACTGGGGCAAGGACGGGTGGGACCCGGCGGCGGCCGTCGAACCGATCGGGAAGGCCGTGCTGCGCCGCCCCGGCAGCTCCGCGGTGCTGGTCACCTACGGGCCCTCGCTGCCGGTCTGCCTGGAGGCCGCCGAGGCGGCGAAGGCCGAGGGGTGGGACCTGGCGGTGCTCGACCTGCGCTCGCTGGTGCCGTTCGACGAGGCCACCGCCTGCGAGGTGGTCCGCTCGCTGGGCCGGGCCGTGGTGGTGCACGAGTCGGCGGGCTTCGGCGGGGCCGGGGCGGAGATCGCCGCCCGGCTGACCGAGAAGTGCTTCCACCACCTGGCCGCGCCGGTGCTGCGGGTCACCGGCTTCGACGTCCCGTACCCGCCGCCGATGCTGGAGCACCACCACCTGCCCGGGGTGGACCGGATCCTGGACGCCGTCGCCCGGCTCCAATGGGAGGAGTGATGGCGGTGCCCGTGGTCCGCGAGTTCACGCTGCCCGACCTCGGTGAGGGGCTCACCGGGGCCGAGGTGGTGCGCTGGATGGTCGAGGTCGGCGAGGTGATCGCCGTCGACCAGCCGGTGGTGGAGGTGGAGACCGCCAAGGCGGTGGTCGAGGTGCCCTGCCCCTACGGCGGGGTGGTGACCGCGCGCTACGGCGAGGTCGGGCAGGAGGTGCCGGTCGGTGCGCCGCTGGTGACCGTCGCGGTGGCGCCCGCGCCCGGGGACGCCCCGGCCGCCGAGCCCGCGGTGGAGCGCCCGCTGGTCGGGTACGGGGTCGCCGAGGCCCGGCGGGCCGGACGGCGGCGGGTGCTGCCGGGGGCCGCGCCCGCGTCCGCTGTGGTGGTCGAGCCCGTTGCGGTGGTCGAGCCCGCTACGGCTCCGGCCCCGGTGGCGGCTCCGGCCGTGGTGGCGGTGATCTCGCCGCTGGTGCGCCGGATCGCCCGGGAGCACGGACTGGACCTGACCGAGGTGGCCGGGAGCGGGCCGGACGGGCTGGTCACCCGGCGGGACGTGGAGCGGGCGATCGGGGCGACCGCCGCGTCCGAGCCGGTCGCCGTTCCACGTGGAACCGACCCGGACGAGGAACTGGTGCCGCTGCGCGGGCTGCGCCGGGCGGTGGCCGAGAAGCTGACCCGCAGCCACCGGGAGATCCCGGCCGCGACCTGCTGGGTGGACGCGGACGCCACCGAACTGATGGCGCTGCGGGCCCAGTTGAACCAGGTGCCGGGCCCGAAGGTGAGCGTGCTGGCGCTGCTGGCCCGGATCTGCCTGGCCGGGCTGGAGCGCTTCCCCGAGCTGAACGCGAGCGTCGAGGGCGACTCGGTGCGCCGGTACCGGGCCGTGCACCTGGGGTTCGCGGCGCAGGGCCCGCGCGGCCTGCTGGTGCCGGTGGTCCGGGACGCCCGGCGGCTGGGCACCGAGCGGCTGTCCGAGGAGCTGGCCCGGCTGACCGGGGCGGCCCGGGAGGGCACCCTGGCCCCGGCGGAGCTGACCGGCGGGACGTTCACGCTGAACAACTACGGCGTGTTCGGGGTGGACGGCTCGACGCCGCTGCTCAACCACCCCGAGGCGGCGATGCTCGGGGTGGGGCGGATCGCCCCCAAGCCGTGGGTGCACCAGGGGGAGTTGGCGGTCCGCCAGGTCACCCAGCTCTCCTTCACCTTCGACCACCGGGTGTGCGACGGGGGCACGGCGGGCGGCTTCCTGCGGTTCGTCGCGGACTGCGTGGAGCGGCCGGGGACGCTGCTGCGGGTGCTGTGACCTGTCGGGGCGCGCGGTGACCTGCCGGGGCGCGCCGTGAACTTCGGGGGCGTGCGGTGGTGCGCGGTGGCGTGCCGTGGGGTCCGGCCGGGCTCCACGGGGGCGCCGCCCGGCGGGTGAGGGTAGCGGGTGGACGGCCCGGATGTCCGGGGTTCCCCGGATTCGTCGGATGAGCTGTGCGGTCGGTGTCACTGTGCTGGGGCGTCAGTACACAGGTCGATCGGAAGCGAAACGATTCTCTTGAGCGCTCGTCAGCTCGTCCGGGAGAGCAGGCCGTCGAAGGTGGAGGCCGGCCGGGGCACCGCGGCCGGTCCCGTGCCCTCCGGTGCCGAGCCCGCCGCCGCCCCGTCCGCCCCGTCCGCCCCGGCGGACGAACCTCCGACCGCCCCGGAGCAGCGGGAGCCGTCCGATCCGGCGGAGCAGCCCTCCGCCGGGTCGGGTCCGGCCCCGGCGCCCGGGCCGTTCCCGGCCGCGTTCCCGGCCGCCTCCGGGCTCCCGTTCCCGCTGGGGCCGGTGCAGCTGGGGGAGCCGGGGGAGCCGACCGCCGTCACGGGGCCGGCCGGGCTGACCCCGGTGCCGGCCGTGCCGGCGAAGCCGACCTGGGCGCCGACGGTGCCCGCACCGGTGCCCGCGGTGGTGCCGGTGCCGTCGGCGGCCGTCCCGGTGTCGTTCGAGCCGCTGTTCCGGCCGGCGCCGGCGCTGAACCGGGTCGGTCCGGACGACCGGTGGAGCCGGGCCTGGGGCGTGCCGGCAGCGGTCGAGCCGCCGCCCGCGCTGGAGCCGGCCGGGGCGGACGCGCCGCCGGTCCAGCCGCCGGGTCCCGAGGACCTGGTGCTGGTGCGGGCCTGTCTGGCCGCGGTGGCGCCGGACGCGGACCGGGCGATGGCGCACTTCCACGCGCTGCTGTTCCTGCGCCACCCGGAGCTGCGGGCGATGTTCCCGGCCGCGATGGACGAGCAGCGCGCCCGGCTGTTCCAGGCGCTGCGGCTCTGCGCGTCCCGGGCGGGCGACCCGGAGGAACTGCGCGGGTACCTGGGCCCGCTGGGGCGGCGGCACCGCACGTACGGGGCGCTGCCCCGACACTACGCCTCGGTGGCGGACTGCCTGGTGGCGGCGCTGGCCCGGTACGGCGGCAGCGGCTGGGACGAGCGGACCGAGGCGGCCTGGCGGCGGCTGCTGGCGCTGGTGGCCCGGCTGATGGCGGAGGGCGCCGACGAGGAGGCCCGCTCGGCCCCGCCGTGGTGGCAGGCCGAGGTGGTGGAGCACCGCCAGGCCACCCGGGACGTCGCGGTGCTGACGCTCCGTCCGGACCAGGCGTACCCGTTCCGGGCCGGGCAGTGGGCGGCGGTGGAGACGCCGTGGTGGCCGCGGGTGTGGCGGCCGTACTCGTTCGGCTCGGCGCCGCGGCCGGACGGGCTGCTGACGCTGCACGTGAAGGCGGTGCCGGCGGGCTGGGTGAGCAACGCGCTGGTGCACCGGGCGCGGCCGGGCGACGTGCTGCGGCTGGGGGCGGCGGAGGGCGCGATGACGGTGGACCACGCGGCGGGGGAGGACCTGCTGTGCCTGGGCGGCGGCACCGGGATCGGGCCGATCGCCGCGCTGGTCGAGGAGGTGGCCGAGCGGGGCGCGGCCGGGCGCCGGGTGGAGGTGTTCTACGGGGCGCGGCGGGCCGAGGAGCTGTACCGGCTGGAGGAGCTGCGCGAACTTGCCTCCGGGCACTCCTGGTTGACGGTGCGTCCGGTGGTGTCGGAGCAGCCGGTCGGGCCGGTCGGGGCGCTGGTCGGGGACCTGCCGGAGGCGGTGGCCCGGTACGCGCCCTGGCGCGGCTTCACGGCGTACCTGAGCGGCCCGGCGGCGATGGTGCGGTCCGGGGCGGCGGTGCTGCGGCGCTGCGGGGTGCCGGAGGGGCGGGTCCGGCACGACCTGGCGGCGCGGGAGGACCGACGGGGCGGGTGAGGCGGCGGTGGTTCAGCCGAGGTCGGGGGCGAGCAGGGCGCGGACGCCCTCGATGTTGGCGGCGAGGTAGGCGCGCAGGCTGGGCGGGACCACGTTGACCGAGGTGACGCCCTCGCGGGTGAACGGGACCCGGACGACCGCGTACTCGCCGTTGGGCCGCTCGACCTCGGGGCCGTGCCGGCGGGACTCGTCCAGCCCGGCGAGCCGGCAGACGAAGAAGTGCTGCACCTTGACGCCGTGCGGGTGCGCCGGGGTGCCGTCGTCGTGGTGCGACTGCGCCACCGTGTCGACGAAGGCGGGCACCACGTCGGTGACCTTGCCGCCCAACTCCTCGTCCACCTCGCGGTGCAGGGCGGCGACCACCGTCGGGTCGGTGGGCTCGACGCCGCCGCCGGGGGTGATCCAGTACGGGTGCGGGGAGCCGGGGCGGACCCGGCGGATCAGCACCAGCGAGGCGGGCGCGTGCGGGTCGTCCGGATCGACGTCCAGCAGGATCGCGCGGGCGGTGCGTTTGACGACAGGACGGACCGGGCCCGACATGGCTGCCACCTCCGGGGCGCGAGCGTTGTGCGGGAGTCTCCCGCGCGGCGGCGGGCGCGAAACTCGCACACGGGGACGAATCGGAGGGACCCGTTCCGCGGTCCGGGTGGAACGGCGTGTCCGGGGGCGTCGGGCGGCGGCGCGGGGCGCCCGCGCCGTGGATTTTCGATTCGCCGCCGACTACCACGCGGTCCACCGGGACGGCGAGGTGCGGATGGTCGACGTGGTCTCCGGCACCGGGCAGCCGCCGGACGAGGAGCTCGCCGCCATCCCCTCCACCACCGGGCACGAGAAAGCGGGCTGACCCCGGAACGGATTCCGGGGTCAGCCCGCGAGGGGGGAGCCGGCGGACGGCCGGCCCCCGGGCTCAGCTGTAGTAGCCGAAGACGTCGACGATGACGTCGGTGAAGCTCCACGAACCGTTCTTGATCATCACGCGGCCGTCCGGGCCGACCGGCACGGTGACCATGTTCGGCACGGTCTGGCCCGCCGACCAGTTCAGGTTCGAGGTGTCCGGCGCGCTCTGCCCGGAGGGGTAGAGGGTCAGGTGGCCGTCGACCCGCGGGTTGGTGACTGTCACGTTCAGCACCACGGCCTTGGCCTTGGCGAGTCGGCCGTCGCCGTCCAGGTTCAGGGCCCGGATCTCGTCGGCGCCGAACGGCCAGCTGTTGGTGCCCTGGCCGACCCGGCTGTCGAACAGGCGCTGCGGGGTGGTCGAGTGGAACGACGCGCCCCCGTTGGCGCCGAGGAAGCCGAAGACGTCCACGATCACCTGGGCGGAGCCCCAGGAGCCGTTGTTGACGCTGATCGAGCCGTCCGCGCCGAGCGGCACGATCACCTGGTTGGCGACCGTCCGGCCCGCCGTCCAGTTCAGGTTGGAGGTGCTCGGCAGGGTGGTGCCGGACGGGTAGGCGGTCAGGTGGCCGTCGGTCCGGGTGTCGGTCGCGGTCACGTTCAGCACCACGGCCTTCGTCCCGCTCGGGGCGCCGAGCTGACCGCTCGTCACGGTGCGGGTCGCGTAGGCCGCGAGCGCGCCGCCGGAGGAGCGGGTGTCCAGCGCCCGGGTCGGGCCGGAGGGCAGGTAGGTCGAGCCGCCCGCGGTGCCGTAGTAGCCCTGGACGTCGACGATCAGCTGGGCCTGGCCCCAGGCGCCGTTGTAGAAGCGGACCTTGCCGTCCGGGCCGACCGGCACGGTGACCAGGTTCGGCACCGTCCGGCCTGCGGTCCAGTTCAGGTTGGAGGTGCTCGGGCGGGCGCCGCCGGACGGGTAGACGGTCAGGTGGCCGTCGGTGGTGGGGTCGGTCACCGTGACGTTCAGCACCACCGAGGTGACGCCGTTCGCCGGGATGCCGGCGCTGCCCGCGATCTGCACCGCGGTCTCGCCGTAGGCGGCCAGCGGGGCGCCGCCGCGGGTGTCCAGCAGGCGGGTCGGGACGACGGCGTTGAACGCGCCGGCCGGGCTGCCCGGGAGCTTGGCGCACAGCTGCGCGAACAGCTTGTCGGCGCGCGGGGTGCCCAGGCCGGTGGCCAGGTCGTAGCCGGTGCCGGCCTGGTAGAGCGGGCCGGTGTAGCCGGAGGCGCTGACCACGTTGTTGCCGGTGACCGGGTCGTACAGGCCCGGCGTGCTGCCCAGCTTGTACAGCTGCGGGTTGAGGAAGCCCAGCGGCCCGGCGGCGGCGCACTTCGGGTCGGCGTTCGCGTGCGCGGTCATCGCCGCCCACAGCGGGGCGGAGAAGCTGGTGCCGCCCATCAGGTCCCAGTACAGGGTGGTGGAGTCGGCGTGGGTCAGGGTCAGGTAGCCCTGGTTCGGGTCCGCCAGCGCGGAGACGTCCGGCACCTGGCGGCAGGCCCGGCCGGCCGCGGCGTTGCAGAGGTTGGCGTAGCCCTGGCCGGAGAACCCGGACTGGTAGCCGGTGGCGCCGTCCACCGACCAGACGGCCGAGACGCCGCCGCCGCCGGCCCCGCCGCCCGGGGTGTTCCACACCGACTCGGTCGGGGTGTTGTACGGGTCGGAGACGCTGGTGCCGCCGACGGCGGTGAGGTACGGCTGCGAGGCCGGGAACGACACCGCCAGCCCCGACTGGGGGCGGCCGTGGTCGTCGGTGCAGCCGGTCGAGCCGGAGTCGCCGGAGGCGGCGAAGACCGACTGGCCCTGGGCGGCGGCCTGCTGGAGGATCAGGTTCTGCGCCTGCTCGGAGGCGGAGTCCACGTACGGCTCGCACAGGCCCCAGCTGATCGAGACCGTCTGGGCCCGGTTGTCGGTGACGATGCGGCGCAGGCCGGAGTTGAGCTCCCGGATGCTGGCGTCCGCGGGCTGGTAGACCAGCACGTCCGCGTTGGGGGCCAGGCCGATCACCGTCTCGATGTCGAGCGCGGTCTCCACGCCGACGTCCGCGCCGGGGGGCTGCGTGGGGCCGCCGTCGACCTTGACCCGGCTGACGTTGGTGCTGGTGCCCAGGCAGCTCTGGTACCCGGCGATCGCCCGGTCGTCGAACTCCTCCAGGGCCAGGATCGCCACGGTGGCGCCCGCGCCGCCGTTGCCGAACGCCTGCTGGTAGGTGTTGAGCGTCAGGGTGTCCGGGGTGTTGTAGTCGATCATCGGCCGCAGGCCGGCCTTGGTCAGCTGGTCCTTGATGCCGGAGCAGACGAAGGGCTGGCCGCCGACGTAGGACGGCTTGAGCTGCCGCTCGGTGGCGGGTGCCTGCCGGGGCTGCTCGATCACCCTGCCCGAGGGGCGGCTCATCGACACCGCGCCGGCCAGCGAGTTCAGGCCGGTGACGCCGAGCACCTTCGCGGCGGCCCGGCCGGAGACCTTGGGCGCCTCGGTGTTGCTGAAGGCGGCGCTGCCGTCGGCGAGCGCGTAGCCGGCGAAGTCGGTGGCGAACGCCTTGCGGGCCTGCGCCACGGTGGCCTCGACCGGGATGGTCAGGCCGTCGTCCTCGACCGCTCCGGGCCGCAGGCCGGCCGCAGTGAGCTCGGCGGTGACGGCGGCCACGTCGGCCGGGGCGGCCCCGAAGCGGCCGGCGAACTCGCCGGTCCGCAGGTACTGGTGGTAGAGCGGGGAGCCCGGGGTGGAGACGGCGGTGACGAAGTCCTCCAGCGCGCCGGGGTCGCGCGGGCGCAGGGTCACGCCGAGGTCCAGCACGGTGCTGTCGGCCGGGGCGGCGGTGCGGGTGGCGCCGCCGGGGACGGTCGGCACGCGGCCGATCCGCTGGTCGGGCTGGGGGCTCGCGGCGTGGGCGGCGGTCGGTGCGACCAGGCCCAGGACCACCGACGCGGCGGCGGCGCCCGCCAGGGCGCGGCGTATCCGCCCGCGGGGAGGGGCAGTTGGCATGCGGTTCTCTCCAGTGCCATTCGTCCGGCGGTCGCGTGCGCGGCCGCCATGCAGTGGCGGACCGGTCGCACGGCCGGGTGTCGAGGCAGCACGGAGGTCGTGAAGGCAGCGGAGAGGACGGCGTGGACGCCGTGGAACCCCCCGAAGCTCGCGCCCCGGGCGACGGGGCGGTCAGCTCACCGGCGGACAGTTATACCAGTCGGGAACGGACGTTCGGCAACGGGGTTTCCTCCTGGGGCGGCCCGGTGCCGGTGGGCCGCCCGCGGGGTGTTCAGTCGTCGTTGAGCGCCAGGCTGAGGCCCCAGGACACCAGGCTGATGATCAGCGCGCCGAGCAGCGCGGACCAGAAGCCCTCGACGTGGAAGTCCAGGCTCAGCTTGTCCGAGGCCCAGGAGGTCAGCCAGAGCATCAGGGCGTTGATCACGAAGGTGATCAACCCCAGGGTGAGGAAGAACAGCGGTAGCGAGAACAGCTTCACCAGCGGCTTGATCAGGAAGTTGATCACGCCGAAGACCAGCGCCACCGCGACCACGGTGAGTGTCTTGTGCTGCCAGTCGTCCCCCGAGAGCGTGATCCCGGTGACGATCCAGGCGGCGACCCAGATGGCCACCGCGTTGATGAGCGTTTTGATCACGAAATTCTTCATGCTGCGGATGGTGGCAGGCCCGGACGGCCGGGCGGAAGCTCCCCGCGCCGGTGTTGTTGAATGGGGCCGGACCGGGAGAGGAGCCGAGCCCCGATGAAGCTGTTCCGGCTGGACGAACTCGACGCCGAGCGCGCCGGGAGCGACGGCGCGTACCTGCGCTTCCTGAAGCAGCCGACGATGTCCGCCGGCCTGTACGCGCTCTCCCCCGGCGACACCGACCCGCAGACCCCGCACGCCCAGGACGAGATCTACCTGGTGGTCAGCGGCCGGGCCGAACTCACCGTCGGCCGGGAGACCGCCACGGTCGGGCGCGGCAGCGTGGTGTTCGTCCCCGCCGGGACGGAGCACCGTTTCCACCACATCACCGAGGAACTGCGGGTGCTGGTGGTCTTCTCCCCGCCGGAGGACTGACCGTCCGGCCGGAGGACCGACCGCAGCACCGCGCCGTTCCGGGAGGAGGACCACCCGTGAAGCTCACCGACGAACTGTGGACGGCCGCCGAGCCGACCTACCGCCGGATACTCGACCACCCCTTCCTGCTCGGCCTCGCCGACGGCACCCTCCCGCGCGCCGCGTTCCGCCACTTCGTCGTCCAGGACGCCCACTACCTGCGCGACTACGCCCGGGCGCTGGCCGTCTGCGCCGCCAAGGCCCCCGGCGACGACCAGGTGCTGGCCTTCGCCCACGACGCGGTCGGCGCGATCGCCGCCGAGCAGGACATGCACGGCGAGTTCATGGGCGCGCTGGGCGGACCGGACGTCGACGACGAACCGGTGCTGCCCACCACCCGGGCCTACACCAGCTACCTGCTGGCCACCGTCTACGGCGGTTCCTTCGCCGAGGCGCTCGGCGCCGTGCTGCCCTGCTACTGGATCTACGCCCGGGTCGGCGAGGAGCTGGCCCGCCGCTCCTCGCCCGAACCGCTCTACGCCAAGTGGATCGCCGCGTACGGCGACGAGGAGTTCCAGACCGTGGTGCGCCGCGTCCTGGACCTCACCGACCGGATCGGCGAGGAGCTCTCCGCGGCCGAACGGCGGCGCGTGGTCGGGCACTTCACCACCACCTCGCGCTACGAGTGGATGTTCTGGGACGCCGCCTGGCGCGGCGAGACCTGGCCGGTCTGAGGGTTCTCCCCGGCGGGGAGTCAGGGAAGGATCTCCGGGTTCTCTCCGGGCCGTCGCCCCTCGATTTCGGATCTCCGCGCCGCCTACGATCGAAGTGTCGAGATCGAGGGAGCGGGAACGCAGCCGGAAACACCGGCACCGACCCCGAGGGGAGAAGGTACGGACATGGCCGAGTTCTGGAAGTCGCTGCCCTCGTGGGTGCGCAACATCGTGGTCCCGATCCTGCTGCTGGTGATCGCCTGGAAGGTCTTCTGGACCATCGTGGGCGTGGTGGCCGGCATCGTCGGCTTCGCCATCAACGTGCTGGTGCTGGTCGGCATCGCCGCGGCCGTGGTGATCCTGATCAAGAAGGCCGCCCGGAACTAGCCTCCCGGCCCGCCGGCCCCCTGGCCCGCCGGCCGGTGGGGCGGTCAGCCGGTGGGGCGGTCAGCCGGTGAGGCGGGAGAGGTAGTCGTCGAGGTCCCGGCCCGGGGCGAAGCCCCGGGACCGGGACTTCCGCGTGTCCAGCACCACGCGGTGCGCGAGCTGGTCCAGCGCGTAGCGCGTCACCTGCGGGCGGCGGCCGACCGCGAGCGCCGCCAGCCGGGGCGGGACGTGCAGCAGCCGGGCCCGGCGGCCGTGGGCCGCGAGCACCCGGCGCAGCGCGGCGTCCCGCCGGTACGGGGCGCGGTCGGCGACGTTGTACGCCCCCGGCGGCCAGTCGGCGGCGGCCAGGCACGCCGCGGCGAGGTTCTCCACCGCGGTCAGGCTCAGCTCGACGTCCCCGCCCGGCAGCGGCAGCACCCCGTACCGGACGGCGGCCAGCAGTCGCGGCACCAGGTGCGGGTCCCCCGGCCCGTACACCGCGCGCGGGCGCAGCACGACGGCGCCGGCGGCGAGCGCCAGGGCGTCCGCGCGGGCCTTCGTCCGCCCGTACGCGTTCAGGTGGCCGGCGGCGGTGGGGTGCTCCTCGGTGACCAGCGACCGGTCGGGGCGGGGGTCGTAGACGCTGGCGCTGCTCACGAACACGAAGGGCGTCCCGGCGGCGGCCTCCAGCAGACGCCGGGTGGCCCGCACGTTGACGGCGTACTGGTCCCGTTCGGCGGGGGAGCCCGGCGGGTGGTCGCCGACGGCCGCCGCGCAGTGCACCACCAGGTCCGCCGCGCGCAGTTCGGGCGGGGCGGCGGTGTCCGCGGCGGCGTCCCAGCGGACGTGCGCGCCGTGCCGGGCGGGGCGGCGGCCGAGGGCCAGCACCCGGTGGCCCCGGGCGGTGGCGAGGGCGGCGAGGTGCGCGCCGCAGAAGCCGGTGGCGCCGGTGAGGGCGAGGGTCAACGGGGGCACGGCGGTCCTTCGCTGGCGGGCGGGATGGCGGGCGTTGGCATGTCGGCGGGATGGCGGGTCGTCAGTTGCGCGGCGGGGCGGCGGGGCGGTGGCGCGGGTGCGCAGGGCGTGCGGGCGGGGTGGCGCGTCGGGCGCGGGCGAGGGTCAACGGGGGCGCGGCGGGCCGATGACGCAGGTGCGGTAGGAGGGCAGGGCGCTGCCGGGGTGCGGGGAGGTGCGCAGGGCGTGCGGGCGGTGCGGGGCCAGGGTGCCCAGCAGGGTGGCGAGTTGGGCGCGGGCGAGGGCGGCGCCGGGGCAGGTGTGCGGGCCGAGGCCGAAGGGTGCCAGGGCGGCGTGCGGGTGGGTGGGGGTGTCGTGCTGGGCCTCGGCGGCGTGCCGGGCGACCAGCAGCAGGCGGTCGCCGCGGCGGACGCGGTGGCCGAGCACGGTGGCGTCGGCGGCCGCGGCGCGCGGGAGGACCGGGGACGCGGCGGTGCGGCGGAGCAGTTCGGCGGCCAGCGCCGGGGCGTCGTCGCGGGCCAGGTCCCAGAGCCGCTCGCGGGCGCACCAGGCGACGGCGCGCGGCAGGGCGGCGAGGGTGGTGTTGACCGCGGCGACGGCGAGCATCGCGTCGCGCGGGTCGGGCAGCAGCCCGCTCAACCGGTCGGCGGCCGTGCGGGCCCGGCGGGCGCCGCCCGGGCGGGGCAGCAGGGCGGGCAGGTGCGCGCGGGCGGTGGCGGCCGCGGCCCGCTCCGCGGCGAGCGCCAGCCGCACCGGCGGGGCGTCGCTGCCGGTGAGCGCCGCGGCGGTGGCGCCGGCCAGTTCGCGGACGGCGGGGACGAGGTCGACGGGCCGGTCGAGGCCGCCGAGGTGCCGGTCCAGGACCCGCTCCCAGACCGGGCGCAGCGCGGCCACCCCGGCCGGGCCCAGCAGGGCCGTCAACTCCCGCCGGGCGGTGCGGTGTTCGGCCCCCTGCTGGTCGAAGAGCAGGCTTCCGCCGGTGAGCCGGGCGGCGGTGCCGCCGGTGGTCCGCTCGGCCGTCCGGTCGAGCGGGACGCGGGTGAGGACCTCGCGGTAGGCGTCCGGGTGGTGGACCAGCACGGTGCGGCCGAGCCGGAGCACCGGCCGGTGCCGGGTCGCGGCGAGCAGCGCGAACAGCAGGGGGTGGCTGCGCAGGTAGACCGTGCGGTCGGCGCGCCGGGCGGCGGTCAACTGGCCCTCCGGGGTGGGGTGTCGGCGGTGCGGCGGGCGGCGGGCGGCGGTGCCGGTGTCGGCGGGGGCGGGCGGGTCCGGCGGGGTCAGCGCGTCCGCCCGGCCGGGTGGTCGGCGAGGCGGCGGGCGCACTGGCGGGCGGCCGCCGCGCGGTCGGGTTTGCGGGAGCGGCCGGTCAGCGGGACGGGGCCGAGCAGCAGGGCGTCGGGGCGGGCGGTGCCCATCCGGGCGAGCGGGGCGTGCAGGGCGGCGCGCAGCCGCCGGGGGTCGGCGCCGGGACGGGGCTGGACCAGGGCGACCAGGCGCTCGTCGCCGTCCGGGCCGGGAACGCCGACCAGGACGGCGAGTTCGACGTCCGGCAGGTGCAGCGAGGGCTCGTACAGGCCCGGGTAGATGTTCTCGGCGCGGCGCAGCACCATGTCCTTGAGCCGGCCGGCCAGCACGATCCGACCGGCCGGGTCGAGGCGGGCCCGGTCGCCGGTGCGCACCCACGGGTCCGGGTCCTCGCCGAGGTAGCGGTCGCGGGCGGCCGGGGCGGCGAGCAGCAGTTCGCCGTCCGCGCCGAGCCGGGTGCGGACGCCCGGCAGCGGGTGGCCGAGCAGGTCGCCCGGGCCGTCGTGGGCGCTCTTGTCGCGCTCCTCGACCGCCGCGGCCGGGAACAGCTCGGTGAGCGCGTACACCCCCCACGCCTCGTCCGCCCCCGCCTCCTTGGCCCGGCGCAGCAGCGCGGCGTCGGCGGGCGCGGACCCGGTCCAGACCCGGCCGGTGAGCCTGGTCAGGGGACGCAGCCGGGGCGGCGTCAGGTAGGTCTCGTCCGGGGCGAGCCGGTCGATCTGGCGTTGCAGCACGGCGGTGCGGCGGGCCGGCAGCGCGACGACCGCGCCCGCGGCCAGCGCCGGGACCAGCACGAACGTCGTCCCGCCGAGCACCGTCCGGCCCGGACGGGGGCGCACCAGCGCGTCCACGGCCCGCATCCCGGCGGCGAGCGAGGCCCGCGAGTGCACCACCGCGCGCGGGGCGGACGTGGTGCCCGAGGTGAACACCACCACCGCGTCGCCGTCCCCCTCGTACGGGTCCGGGGCGGGCCCCGGGTGCCCGGCCAGCGACCGGGCGCACCACGGGTGCCGGGGACCGACGGTCGCCACCGGGCCGAGCGCCCCCAGCGGCGGCAGCTCCAGCCGGGCGCGGCGGGCCAGCGGACGGGCCCACCCGGCGACGGCCTGCGCGGCGGAGTCGGCCAGGATCAGCGCGGGCGGGGCCAGCGCCAGCCGCGCCCGCAGCACCTCCGGCCCGGCGCCCGGGTCCAGCACCGCGCTGCGCAGGCCCAGCCGGTGCGCGGCCAGCAGCACGGCGAGGGCCCGCGGCCCCGGGCGCACCGCCACCCCCAGGGTGTCCCCCGGCCGCAGGCCGTGCCCGTGGTGCAGCGCCGCGGCGTACCCGTCCGCGAGCGCGGCCAGCTCCGCGCACCGGGCGAGCACCCGGGGGCTGCCGCGGCGGGTGCTGGTGAGCAGCGCCGGGCGCGAGGCGCCTTCGCGCAGGGTGCGGGCGAGCTGGTCGAGCACGGGGACTCCTCTTCGCGGGCGGGCGGGCGGGTAGGCGGGCGGAAGGGGACAGACGGAAGGGGGACGGACGGGAGGGGGACGGACGGAAGGTCCGCGCCGGGGCCCGGGAACGGCGGGCTCGGGGCCGCCGGTGGGCTCCGGCGCGCAGCTGCTCGGACGACCCGCCGGTTCCCGGGCCCGCGACGCGGACCTCGCCGTCTCACCGGACGTCGACGTCGCGGTGGCCGGCGCCGCGTTCGAGGTACCAGCGGGCGGTGCCGCGCAGGCCGTAGGCGCGGATGCGGCGGGTGGAGTTCTGGACGACCATGTCGGGGCGGCGGACGATCGCGGTGCTGTGGCGGCGGATCCGGTTGATGAAGGCGCGGTCGGTAGGGGAGGGGCGGCGGGGCATGCCGCCGGTGGCGAGGTAGAGGTCGGCGGTGATGGCCATGTTGTTGCCGGCGTGCATGCGGTAGGGCGTGAGGTAGCCGTGGCGGCGGCGGTGGGCGGGGCGGATCCGGCCGAAGAGGGCGCCGAGGGCGACCAGGGCGCGGAAGACGGCCCGTCCGAGCGGTCCGTGTTCGTCGCGGCGGGCGGTGACGCGTCCGCAGACCAGCCCGCCGGAGGCCCGCATCCCGGCGCGGGCGGCGCCGGCCCAGCCGGGTTCGGGCAGGCAGTCGGCGTCGGTGCGGGCGAGCAGGGTCGCGCCGTGGTCGATGGCGTGGCGGAAGCCGGTGTCGACGGCGCAGCCGACGCCCTTCTCCGGTTCGACGAGCAGGTGGACGGGGAAGGGCGCGGTGCGGGCGAAGGCCCGCACCTGTTCGCCGGTGGTGTCGGTGGAGCCGTTGTCGACGACCAGCAGGGTGAAGTCGCGGTCGTGCTGGGCGGCGAGGGCGCGCAGGGCGCCGCCGATCCGGGCGGCCTCCTGGTAGGCGGGGACGATCACCCACAGCTCGGTCACGACTTCTCCCAGACCATCGTCATCAGGCTGACGCCGCCGCCCAGGCCGACCATCAGCACCCGGTCGCCGGTCTCCAACTCGGGCATGATGCGGTCGAGTTGGACGCCTATCGTGGCGGAGGCCAGGTTGCCGAGCTCGGGGACGGTGACGACCAGCCGGTCGGCGGGCACGCCGGTGAGCTCCACGAAGCGCTCCAGGTAGGGCAGGGTGACCTGGTGGACCAGGACCCGGGCGTAGGCGTCCCAGCCGAGGCCGGTGCGGGCGGCGACCCGGGTGAGGATGTCGGCGCCGATCCGCTCGAAGACGCCGCGCAGCTCCTTGCCGCCGCCGCGGAAGTAGCTCCACTCGTCGCCGCGCGGGTGGCGCGAGCCGCCGCCGGGGATGCCGCCGACCTGCCAGTGCTCGGAGGCGGTCTGGGTCTCCACGTCGAGGATGCCGCCGCGCTCGACGCGCTCCACCAGGACGGCGGCGCCGCCGTCGCCGAAGGTGTACCCGGCGAAGCCGTCGCGGAACTCGGCGAGGCCGGAGGGGTCGCGACGCATCGCCCGGCTCGGGGTCTCGCCGGTGACCACCAGGGCGCGCCGGGCGCGGCCGGCCAGGATCATCGCCCGGGCGGTGTCGATGCCGTTGAGGAAGCTGTTGCAGGCGTTGGAGACGTCCAGCGCGTGGGCGCGGGAGCCGAGTTCGGCCTGGACGAGGTGGGCGGTGGCGGGTTCGCAGACGTCCCGGGAGGCGGAGGCGAACAGCAGCAGGTCGAGGTCGGCGGGTTCCAGGCCGCGGGCGGCCAGTGCCCGGCGGGCCGCGCCGAGGGCGAGCGTGGAGGGGTGCTCGTCGGGCCCGGCGAAGCGGCGGGTGCGGATGCCGGTGGCCTTCTCGAACATGCCGTCGGGCAGCGGGAGGCGGGCGCCGGCCGCCACCTCGTCCTGCAACTGCCGTGAGGTCACGGTCCGTTGCGGGAGGTGGGAGCCGACGGCGGTGATTCCGACGCGGGGCAGCAGGTCCATGCTCCGATGCTGGCGCGGCGCGGTGGCCGGGGCGTGAGTACGGGTACTCAGCTGCTGCCCGGGATTGCGGAGACGATGCGGCCCGTACGGCGGTGGTGCCGCCGTACGGGCCGGGTGGTGGCGCGGGTGCGCCGTGGTGCGCCGTGGTGCGTCGTCGTGCCGGTGGTGCGCTGGTGGTGTGCCGGCGGTGCGGGTCAGTCGCCGCTGCCGGACTGGACCGGGATGACCTGGGTGGCCGGGGCGCGGTCCGCCGGGGCCGCCGGGTTCGCCGGGGTCTCTGCGGGGGCCGCCGGGGTCATCGTGGTGAGCAGCTGGCGGGCCAGGCCGAGGCCGGTGCCGCCCATGGTGAGCGCCTTGGCGAACATCTCGGACATGCCCTCGGCGCCGTTCAGCAGCACCATGTGCTCGACGTTGCCGAAGGCGTCCGCACCGGCCCGGACGATGGCGGGCCAGTTCTCGGCGAGCTGCTGGGCGACGACCGCCTCCTGGTTCTCGGCGAGCGCCGCGGCGCGGGCCTTGATGCCCTCGGCCTCGGCCAGGCCCTGGGCCCGGGTGGCCTCCGCCTCGGCGAGGCCCTTGGCCCGGGCGGCCTCCGCCTCGGCCAGGCCCTTCGCGGCCTCGGCGGCGGCCTGGGCCTCACCGGTGGCGCGGGTGGCCTCGGCGGCGGCCAGGCCGCGGGCCCGGGTGGCCTCCGCCTCGGCGGCGGCGGCGACCTTGACCCGGTTGGCCTCGGCCGCGGTCTTCAGGTCGGTCTCCCGGGAGAGCGCCTCGGCGGCGGAGATCCGGGCGTCGCGGTCGGCCTCGGCCTTGGTGCGGGTCTCGTACGCGCGGGCGTCGGCGGGCTTGCGGACGTCGGCCTGGAGCTGCTGCTCCTTGCGGTGCGCCTCCAGCTCGGCGACCTTGGTCTCCTGGACCACGACCTCCTGCCGGGCGGCGGCCTGGGCGAGCGGCCCGGCCTGGAGCGCGCGGGCCGCGGCGGTGTCCATCTCGGCCTGGTAACCGGCCTGCTGGATACCGGAGTTGCGCGTCGCCTCGGCCTTGCGGGCGAACGCCTCCTGCTCGGCCTCGGTGGCCCGGCGGTCGGCCTCGGCGGCCGCGATCCGGGCGTCGCGCTGGACGGCGGCGGCGTGCGGGGCGGCCAGGTTGGTGATGTAGCCGGTCGGGTCCAGGATCTCCTGGATCTGCAGCGAGTCGATGATCAGGCCGAGCTTCTCCATCTCGATGCCCGACGCGGAGCGGGTCTCCCCGGTGAGCCGCTCGCGGTCCCGGATCATGTCCTCGACGGTCAGGCCGCCGACGATGGAGCGCAGGTGGCCGGCGAACACGTTGTGCACCCGCTGGCCCATCATCTTCTGCTGGTCCAGGAAGCGGCGGGCGGCGTTGGCGATGGACACCGGGTCGTCGCCGACCTTGAAGATGACCACGCCCTTGACGTGCACCGGAATGCCCTGCGAGGTCACGCACTCGACGTCCAGCGCGGCCTCGTTGAGGTCCAGCGACAGCCGCCGGACCACCTGGACGCCGGGCAGCACGAAGGTGCCCCGTCCGGTGACCACGCGGAAGCCGAGGCCCTCGCCGTGCTTGGAACCCGAGATGACCAGCGCCTCGTTCGGCTCGGCGACCCGCCACATCATTTTGAAGAGCACGACCAGGACCAGCAGCCCTGCGACAACGGCTCCGACGATGCCGATCAGCATCGCGATCTCCCCCTTCGTGGCACACCGGTCCGTGGCTGCGCTGGGTGGTGCAGTTGTGGGCGCGGAACCCGGTGGCAGCCGCATTCTCCGCCTGCCGTGATCGCGGGGGAAGGGGCCGCGCCAGCGGGAGCGCCCACTGTCTCGAAACCGTTGCGCGGTGTTTGCCCGGCCTTGGTGAGGGGCCGTCAGTAGGGCTCGACGTACACCGTGCGCGGTGGCTGGTAATCGACCACGACCACCATGGTGCCCGGCTCCAGCGACTCGCCCGGCACCGCCCGGTACGCCAGGAACGCCTCGCTGCCCTGGCGTTCGGGAACGCGCACCATCACCTCGCCGACCAGGCCCGCGCCGATCCGTCCCGTCACCCGCCCCACCAGTCCGATCACCCCGGCGATTCTTCCACCCCGCGAGCGGCCCGGACAGGTCGGTGACCGGAGGCGCCCTGGACCCTCCGCGTCCGGTGCCCTACGGTGAGCAGCGGACGCGGGCGGCGAACGCCTGCGCGGAACGGGAGCTCGGAGCACCGGGCTGAGAGGGCGCTGACGGTACGCGGGCCCGCGTACCACCTGCTGCGCCGACCGCAGGAACCTGACCGGGTAATGCCGGCGTAGGGAGTGGAAGGTCGCATGACCACCTTGAGCGAGCACACGTCCGTCCAGCAGCCGGCCGCCACCGGGTACCCGACCCCGGCCTGGCGCAAGGCGTACCACCAGGGCAGCCGCCCCGACCTGCGGGTCCCCTACCGCGAGGTCCACCTCACCGACGGGCGCACCGTCCCGCTGTACGACACCTCCGGGCCGTACACCGACCCGTCCCACCCCGCCGACGTCCGGCGCGGGCTGCCCGCGCTGCGCGACGCCTGGATCCGCCAGCGCGGCGACGTCGAGGAGTACGAGGGCCGCGAGGCCCGGCCCGAGGACGACGGGATCAGGCACACCGCCCCGCGCGGCGGCGACCTGCGCAACCTGGACGCCGTCTTCCCCGGCCGCCCGCGCCGCCCGCTGCGCGCCCGCGACGGCGTCGCCGTCACCCAACTCGCTTACGCCAAGCGCGGGTTGATCACCCCCGAGATGGAGTTCGTGGCGATCCGGGAGGGCCTGGAGCCGGAGTACGTCCGCGAGCGGGTGGCCGGCGGACGGGCCGTCATCCCGGTCAACGTGAACCACCCCGAGGTCGAACCGGCGATCATCGGCACCGACTTCCTGGTGAAGATCAACGCCAACATCGGCAACTCGGCGGTCACCTCCTCCATCGAGGAGGAGGTCGAGAAGATGACCTGGGCCACCCGCTGGGGCGCCGACACCGTCATGGACCTCTCCACCGGCCGCAACATCCACACCACCCGCGAGTGGATCCTGCGCAACTCCCCCGTCCCGATCGGCACCGTCCCGCTCTACCAGGCGCTGGAGAAGGTCGACGGCCGGGCCGAGGACCTCAGCTGGGAGGTCTACCGCGACACCGTGCTGGAGCAGTGCGAACAGGGCGTCGACTACATGACCGTGCACGCCGGCGTGCTGCTGCGGTACGTCCCGCTCACCGCCCGCCGCAAGACCGGCATCGTCTCGCGCGGCGGCTCGATCATGGCCGCCTGGTGCCTCGCGCACCACCGGGAGAACTTCCTCTACACCCACTTCGAGGAACTCTGCGACCTGCTGCGCGCCTACGACGTCACCTTCTCGCTCGGCGACGGCCTGCGCCCCGGCTCGATCGCCGACGCCAACGACGAGGCCCAGTTCGCCGAACTCACCACCCTCGGCGAACTCGGCCGGATCGCCCGGGCCAAGGACGTCCAGGTGATGATCGAGGGCCCCGGGCACGTCCCGATGCACAAGATCCGCGAGAACATGGACCTCCAGAAGGAGATCTGCGACGAGGCCCCGTTCTACACCCTCGGCCCGCTGACCACCGACGTCGCCCCCGGCTACGACCACATCACCTCCGGCATCGGCGCCGCGATGATCGCCTGGTGGGGCACCGCGATGCTCTGCTACGTCACCCCCAAGGAACACCTCGGCCTCCCCGACCGCGACGACGTCAAGACCGGCGTCATCACCTACAAGATCGCCGCCCACGCCGCCGACCTCGCCAAGGGCCACCCCGGCGCCCAGCTCTGGGACGACGCCCTCTCCGACGCCCGTTTCGAGTTCCGCTGGGAGGACCAGTTCAACCTGGCCCTCGACCCGGAGACCGCCCGCGCCTTCCACGACGAGACCCTCCCCGCCGAACCCGCCAAGACCGCGCACTTCTGCTCCATGTGCGGTCCCAAGTTCTGCTCCATGAAGATCAGCAAAAGCATCATGGACACCTACGGCGACGACATGGCCGTGACCAGCGACGATGAGGCCGAGGCGGGCATGAAGGCCAAGTCGGAAGAGTTCGCGGCCAACGGTAACCGGGTCTACCTCCCGCTGGCCGACTGACGGTCACCTCGGAACGGCGCCGCACCGGGAGACAGGAGGGGGTTTCCCGGCGCGGCGCTCTGCGTGTCGGCAAATGCACCATCATGGTCGGGTGCCGAACGCTGATAGTCAGCTGATCGCGCTGCTTCACAGGTTCGACGACCCGGAGTCGCTTGAGTTCCCACCCGACCATGACCACGTCGAGGCACGGGCCCGGTTCGACCGGTTGGTGGCCGTACTGGATGCCGCCTTCGCTACGCGATGCCTCGCCGACCGGGGAGTGCAGGACGCGAGTCTGCATGGCCGGGTGGAGGTGCCGGCCGACGCGACCGGGAGTTTTACGTCGACACCACCGAGGCGGTTGAGGCCGCCGCTTTGAGTGCCGAGGACTTGGTGGTGGTGGAACGGGCGCTCACCGAGCAGGGGTACAGGGTGCTGCCAGAACGCCGGCTCACCCGTCCGTACGATGGTGCGAGCAGGGGCACTGCTCTCGTCCTACGGGGAGGGCCGTCCCTGCGACTGGGTGGGTCCGCTTCTTCGACTACCCGTAGTGCACCAATGTGCTGGTTTCGGACTCGAGTCGTCGTCGATGAAGATCAGCAAAAGCATCACAGAGCTGTACGGCGACAAGTCCGTGAACACCGAGTACGACGCCGAGGCCCTGGCCGGTATGCGGGTCAAGTCCGAGGAGTTCGCGGCCCAGGGCAACCGGGTCTACCTCCCGCTGGCCGACTGACGCACCGCGTGCGAGAGCGGCCCCGAGGGTTTTCGCCGTCGGGGCCGCTCTCCGCGGTTCCGCTGCTCGGCCGCCGATGCCCGGGGAACGGTCCAGCGACTAACTGCATTTTGCAGACATCCGAGCTAGAATGCAGGCATGACAGTCCTCACGATCCGGGACGTCCCGGACGATCAGATCCAGACTCTGAAGGTTCGCGCGGCGCAGGCCGGCAAGTCGCTCCAGGCGTTCATGCAGGACCTGATCGCCAAGGAGACGTCCAAGCCCACGATGGCGGAGATGATGGACAGGCTGAACCGGGAGACCACTGCCACCGTCAGCACCGCCGATGTCCTCGCGGCGGTCGACGAGGGGCGAGCCGGGCGTTGATCGTCATTGACTGCTCCGCACTGGTCCTGGTCCTCACTGCCCACGGCCCCGACGGGCAGCTCGTCCGCAGCCGGGTGGCCGAGGCCGGGGACGTCTACGCACCCACTCTTCTCGACTACGAGATCCAGTCAGCTCTCCTCGGCATGAAACGTGGCGGCAAACTGACCGAGCAGGAGGCGGAGAGGGCGGTCTCCGCGTACCGGATGCTTCCCATCGCCCAGCGGGAAACACTGCCCTTCTGGGACCGGGTGAAGAACCTGCACGCGAACCTCAGCGCCTACGACTCCCAGTACGTCGCCTTGGCGGAGGCCCTGGGCGTACCGCTGATCACCAGTGACGCGAGGATCGAGCGCAGTGGTGTGGCCAGGTGTGAGATCGAGGTCTTCGCCTCGGTCCGCCCTTGACCGGACCGCCCTTGGCCGGCGCGGTGCTCCGGTCGGTGCCGGTGCCGGTGTCGGTCGTGGCTGGTCTACTTCCGGCTGACGGACGAGCGTGTGGGGGAGGAGACCCGTGGGTGTGCTGACCGACTACTTCCGCGCGGCCGATGCGGCTTCGGTCGTGCGAGCGCTGGAGTGCGCCGACGATCGCCTGCTCATCGGCGGCGGGGACCCGCACTTCGACGGGGTCGAGGCCAAGCGCCTGGACCCGGACCTCGTGCTGGGGGAGCTGATCGCCGCCGTCCGCCGAGTCCCCTGGACGGCCGGCCTGGTGGCCGATCGGCCGGTCTGGCCGACCACCCCGGTGCCCGGACCGGGTGGTCCGCAGGGCGAGGACGACCCCTGGGCCACGGGCCCGTGGGTGGTGGAACTCGACACCGCGGTCCGGGACACCCTGGCCGGGGTGAGTGACGCGGACGTGCCGGCGATCGTCGCCAGGTGGGTGCGGGCGGAGGAGCTCCACCCGGCCGACGTCGACGACATGCAGCCGCTGGCCGAGGAGTTGATCCGACTCGCCCGGCGCGCCCGCGCAGCCGGTGAGCAGCTCTACTGCTGGATCTGCCTGTAGGCGCCGGGAAGGTCGCACTCCGCTCCGGCCACCGCTCGAAGCCGACGCGCAGGACGGCGGCGGAGCCGGCGGTGTGGTGCGGACGCTTCATGGGGCTGGTTGTGGCAGCCGGGTCGTGCGTGCGGGACGAATCGGCTTGTACGGCAAGGGTGTTCGGTGTGAAGTGGCTGTCGCGGGCCGGGGGCGGCCGAGGTGGCGGCGGCCGTCGTGCCGGTCGTGCCTCCGGACGGTACCGATCGGTGCCGCCGTGCGCTGACCACCCACTAGCCTGGGCGACATGGCCACCCGTGCGCGCGCCCGTCTGCTCGACACCGCCGAGGCGCTGTTCTACGCCGAAAGCGTCCGGGCGGTCGGGGTGGAGCGGATCCTCGCCGAGTCCGGCGTCGGCCGGGCCTCCTTCTACCGGCACTTCACGGGGAAGGACGAGCTGGTCGTCGCCGTCCTCACCCGCCGCGACCGTGACTGGCGCGCGTGGCTGGCGGCCCGGGTCGCCGAGCTCGGGGGTCGGCCGCTCGACGTGTTCGACGCCCTGGCGGAGCGTTTCGCCCGGGCCGACTTCCGCGGGTGCGCCTTCATCAACGCCATCGTCGAGAGCGCCGATCCGGGCAGTTCCGCCCACCAGGTCGCCGTCGCGCACAAGGAGCGGGTCATCGGGTACGTCGCCGGGCTGCTCGGCGACGAGGGGTACCGGCCGGACGGGGCCGTCGGCCTGGCCCGGCGGCTGGTCCTGCTGATGGACGGCGCGATCGTCACCGCCCTGCGCGAGGGCACTCCCGCCCCCGCCGCCGAGGCCCGGGCGATCGCCGCCGCCCTGCTGGCCGCCGCCACCGCCGCAACGACCGCCGCCGCACCGACCGCCGCCGCACCGGCCGCACCGACCGCCGCCGCCACCGCCGCACCGACCGCCGCCGCCGCACCGACCGCCGCCGGGCTGGAAGATCCGTGCGCGGCACCCGCCGCTCGCGGGTGATCCGTGCGTCCTGGCCGGTCGGAGGCCCTCCGGGGCGAGGATGCGGGAGAACCGTCCGCTCCCCGTCCACCCAGGAGGCGTCCCCATGCCGGCCGACGTTCACCCCCCGCTCGACGAGCTGCGCCGCGCCGCCGCCGCGCTCCACCCCGAACTCGTCGACCTGCGGCGCGCCCTGCACCGCGACCCCGAGATCGGACTCCACCTGCCCCGCACCCGGGCCCGGATCCTCGCCGCCCTCGACGGCCTCCCGCTGGAGATCACCCTCGGCGAGCGGCTCTCCTCCGTCACCGCCGTCCTGCGCGGCGCCCGCCCCGGCCCCGCCGTGCTGCTGCGCGCCGACCTCGACGGCCTGCCGGTGCAGGAGAACACCGGCCTGCCGTACGCCTCGGAGAACCCCGGCGCGATGCACGCCTGCGGCCACGACCTGCACACCGCCGCGCTGATCGGCGCGGCGAGACTGCTCGCCGCCCGCCGCGAACAGCTGTCCGGCAGCGTGGTGTTCATGTTCCAGCCCGGCGAGGAGGGCGGTGGCGGCGCGGCCCTGATGGTCGAGGACGGCGTCCTGGACGCGGCCGGTGAGCGGGTCGTCGCCGCGTACGCCCTGCACGTCGGCGCCGCGCTGCTGCCGGCCGGCTACGTGGCCGGGCGGCCCGGCCCGATCATGGCCGCCTCCGACACCCTGCGGGTGGTGGTCCGCGGTCGCGGCGGCCACGGCTCCAGCCCGCACCTGGCCACCGACCCGGTGCCCGCCGCGTGCGAGGCCGTCCTGGCCCTGCAGACCATGGTCACCCGCCGTTTCGACGCCTTCGACCCGGTCGTGCTGACCGTCGGCACCTTCCACGCGGGCACCGCGGAGAACGTCATCCCCGACGAGGCCGCCTTCGGCGCCACCGTCCGCTCCTTCTCCACCGCGGCCCGCGAGCTGGTGCTCGCCGAGGCCGTCCGGGTGGTCCGCGGCATCGGCGAGGCGCACGGCTGCCGGGTCGACGCGGTGGTCGAGCACGGCTACCCGGTGACGGCCAACGACCCGGCGGAAGCCGCGTACGCGGAGCGGACCGTCCGTCAACTGCTGGGCGAACAGAGCTACTTCGAGATGCCGCGCCCGCTGGCCGGTTCCGAGGACTTCGGTGTCCTGGCCGAGCACGTCCCCGCCGCGTACGTCATGGTCGGCGCCTGCCCCGCGGACGCCGACCCGTTGACCGCCCCCTACAACCACTCCGCCGAGGCCCGCTTCGACGACGGCGTCCTGGGCGACGCGGCGGCCCTGCTGGCGGCACTGGCGCTCGGCAGGACGCGGTGAGACCGCCGGCGGTGCCGGCCGGTCAGGGCTCGATCGGGACGTAGTCCGTCCGGCGGCCGTCCGGGGTGAGGAGGTGGCCGACCAGCTTGAGGGTGCGCAGGGTGACGTGGCGGTCGCGGACCCGGATCGCCGGGTGGTGGTGGGCGAGGTCCTGTTCGATCCGTCGCAGGTCGGGGAGTTGGGGCGCGATCAGGTAGAGGGCGAGGTTCGCGGGGCCGACGGTGACGGCGCACATCCGGGTCTGCGGGAGGGCGGTGAGGCGCCGGGCGGCGTCGGGCAGGTCGGCGGGCGGGACGTCCAGCCAGAGCATCGCGCCGACCGGGTGGCCGGTGACCCGGGGCGAGGCGTCGCAGCGCAGCACCGCGCGGCCGCCGGCCCGCAGTTCGGCCAGGCGGCGGCGGACGGTGGTGGCGGGCAGGCCGGTGCGGGCGGAGAGTTCGGCGTAGGGCATCCGGCCGTCCGCGCCGAGCGCCCGGATGAGCGCGAGGTCCTCCTCGACCCGCCGGTCGGCGACCGGGCGGGCCGCGCCGGGCGGCGGGGCGGCGATGGCGCGGCGCTGTTCGGCGTCGAGCGCGCCGTTGGAGAAGCGGCTGCCCTCGACCAGGGTGCGCTCGACCAGGGTGGTGCGGGTGCGCAGCACGCCGGGGACGCTGCCGAGCCGCTCCAGCAGGTAGCCGGTGAGGGCGGCGTGGTCGTACGCGGCGACGGTGAGCAGCAGGTCGGCGTCGCCGGTGACGAGTTCGATGCTGGCGGTCTGCGGGTGCCGGGCGAGGGCCGCGGCGACCTCGGTGACCCGGTCGGCGGGGCAGTCGACCCGGACCAGGGCGGTCAGGCCGCGGCCGATCCGGTCGGCGGAGGGGTAGCAGGTGACCCAGGCGTCGCCGTTCGCGGTCAACCGGGCCCAGCGGCGCGACAGGGTGGCGGGGTCGACGCCGAGCGGGGCGGCCAGCCGGGACCAGGGGGCGCGCGGGTCGACCCGGAGGGCGTCGACGAGCGCCAGGTCGAGTTCGTCGATCATGGCTGATCCTTGCGCGGGGTCGGCCGCAGGAACGGATTCGTGCGCGGACGGGGCGGTGGCCTCCAGGTTAGCCATCCTTGCCGCCACCCCCACCACCCTCCGCACCCCCACGGAACCGCCGATGACCGCCACCGCCGCCCGCCCGTCCCGTCCCGCGCCGTCCTCCGCCGCGCCGTCCGCCGTGCCGCTGCTGGCCCTGGTGGAGTTCGCCAGCGGGGTGCTCCAGGGCGGGTTCCCGATCCTGCTGCCCCGGCTCGGCGAGCACCTCGACCTGCGCGCCTCGGACCTGAGCCTGGCGCTGGGCGCGGAGTTCCTGGTGTCGGGCGTCGCGGTGCCGCTGACCTCCCGGCTGGGCGACCTGTACGGGCACCGCCGACTGCTGCGCGCCACCGTCCTGCTGACCCTGCTGGGCTTCACGGTCACCGCGCTCGCACCGGACCTGCCGGTGCTGCTGGCGGGCCGGGCGCTGTCCGGCTTCCTGGCCTGCTGGCTGCCGCTGGAGTTCGCCGTCCTGCGCGACCGCCTCGGCGAGGAGCGCGGCGGCCGGGCGGTCGGGCCGCTGGTGGGCGCGCTGACGGTCGGCTCGACGCTGGGCGCGCTCGCGGTCGGCGGCCTGGGCGCCGACCCGGCGGCCACCCGGCCGCTGCTGTGGGCGCTGGCGGCGCTGCCGCTGCTGGCCCTGCCGGTGGTGTGGCGGCTGGTCCCGGAGTCGGAGACCCGGGCGGCGGGCCGGATCGACTGGGCGGGCGCGGGCCTGCTCTCGCTGGGCCTGACCCTGCTGCTGGCGGGCCTGGGCGCGAGCGGGGTGCTGCCGGGCACGGTGGTGCTGCCGCTGCTGGCGGCGGGGGCGCTGCTGCTGGCGCTGTTCGTCCGGCAGGAACTGCGCGCCGCCGAGCCGATGGTGGACGTCCGGCTGCTGGCCCGGCGGGCCACCGCGCCGGTGTTCGGGCTGAGCTTCCTGCTGGGCTGCGCGCTGTACGGGGCGCAGGGGCCGACGCTGGCGTTCCAGGCGGCGGAGCCCGCGGAGACCGGCTACGGGTTGGGCGCGGTGCCGCTGGTGCTCGGCCTGCTGGTGCTGCCGCAGACGGTGGCGGCGACCCTGGGCGCGGTGACGGCCCACCGGCTGGTCCGCCGCCACGACGCCCCCGCCGTGCTCGGCTCCGGTTTCGCGCTGTGCGCCGCGGGCTACGGGACGATCGCGCTCGGGCACGCGGCGGCCTGGCAGTTCGTGCTGGGCGGCGCGCTGGCCGGGTACGGGGCCGGGCTGGGGCTGAGCCTGCTGCCGGCCCTGCTGATGCGGCGCCTGCCGGCCGACCAGACCGGCATCGGGACGGGCGTGTACAACACCCTGAAGTCGCTGGCGGGCGCGGCGGCGGGCGTGGTCGCGGCGGCGGTGCTGGACCACCTGGTGCTGCGCGCCGAGGTGCCCGCGGAGGGCGCGTACACCCTGGTCTGGACGGGCTGCGCCGTGCTGTGCGCGCTGGGCGTGCCGGTGGCGCTGGCCCTGCGGGCGCCGCGCGGCCGGTGACCGGGCCGCGCGGCCGGTGACCCGGATCAGGCGGTCGACCGGTGCGCGGCCGGTACGGGGTTCAGCGGCCGGTTCGGGTCCGCGCACAGGACGCGCCCGCCCAGCACCCCGTCCAGCCGGCCGGACTTGACGGCGTCGCACAGGTCGGCCCACTCGTCGGGCGGGAGGACGAGCAGGCGGCGCCGGCGGTCGGCGGCCAGCGTCAGGAAGACGCCGTCGCTGGACTGGGCCAGCAGCAGGCCCTGCGGGTCCTCACCGACGGCGTACCACAGCAGGGTGGGGTGATCGGCCGAGTAGTGGTCGACGAGTTTCAATCCGTTGGCACCTTGTCCTCGGAGGCCCGGTCGACCTCGGCCCAGATCCTTTCCCAGCCGGCCCCGGTGCTGTGTCCGAACCGGTCGCCCCGGGAGAGGACCCGGAGCAGCGCCGCCGTCAGTTCGGCTGACGCGGCGGACGATTCGATCCGGAGGGTCACCCGGACGACCCCGCCCCTCAACCGCACCGAGGCGGCGGGACGCCCGCTCAACCCGTGCAGGGCGTCGGCGATCCACTGGACCCGGAGAGCGGCGGAACTCCCTTGGCGTGTCACGGTGCTCGGACCTGGCGGAGCAGGAGACCGCGTCCCGTTCCGGGACGGGCCGGAGGTGGGGCCCATCGAAGACATGGCTGCGCTCCGACTCATCGGCGGCCCGGCTGGCTGCGATGGCCGTAACCGTAGACCTACTCTTCGGTGAGTAGCAAGAGTGCTCCATAAATGGGATAAGCCCCCGCCGGGCGGGCGGGGGCTGGCGGCGGAGCGGGCCGGGCGCTACGCGGAGAAGTCGCCGTGGTGGTCGAACTCGCCGGCCCGGGCTCCCTTGAGGAAGGCGGCGAACTTCCGCGGGGTCGTACGGATCACGACGTCGCCGGTGTCGGACTCGCGCACCTCGACCACCCCGTCCACGGTGCGGACCTCGACGCACTCGTGGGAGTTCCCGCTGAAGGTGGACTTCTGCCAGTTGTTCATCGTGCCTTGCCTTTCAGTTCCTTTGCGATGCGGTGGATGAAGTCCCGGGACTCCTGCGGGGAGAGCGCGACCTCCGCCACCTCGGCGATCATCTTGCGGTAGGCGTTCAGATCGGCCTCGGCATGGATGAACAGGGTCCTGTGGGTGAGGTCGACCTGCACCGTGTCCAGTTCGGGGACGACGCCGGTGATCAGGCGCAGGTCCTCCGCCTGTCCGGGGAAGGTGTCCACGTCGAACGGGACCACCCGGACCGTGATGTTGGGGCGTTCGGAGTCCTCCAGCAGGCTGTCGAGCTGCGCCCGGAGCACTGCGGGGCCGCCGAACCGCATCCGCAGCGCGGCTTCGTGGATGAAGGCCGTGCAGGGCTTCTCCCCGCCCACGCTCATGCTCTGCCGCTGGATCCGGAACGCCGTGCGGAGGTCGATCTCGTGGCGGGGGAGCGACGGCCTGGCCCGGGCGAAGATGGCACCGGCGTACGCGACGGTCTGCAGGAGCCCCGGGACGTACGTGATCGCCCAGGACACGGAACCGCCGGAGTGCCACTCCATCTCGGCGGTGTCGAGGAACCCCGCCGACAGCTTGCCCCGGTACTCGTCCCACCAGTGCCTTCCGCGGTCCTGCGCCATGGTGACCAGGGCGTCGACCAGCCGGGAGTTGTCGCACTTGCTGGCGGCCGCCCAGGAGCGGAGCCGCTCGGCGCTGATGCCCGCCTTGCCCGACTCCATCTGGGAGATCTTGGGCGGGTCGGTGCCCAGCGCCGCCGCCATGGCCTGCGGGGTCATGTCCGCCTGCGTGCGCATCTTGCGGAGTTCGATGCCCAGCCGCTGCTGGCGCACGGTAGGTGACATTCGGGGTGGCATGCGTCCCTCTCCTGGCGGGTGGTGCCAGTGTGCCGCACCGCCTCGGAGCGGGTCCACCTCGATAAAAGGCGGTGGAGCGGCTATCCCCCGTAAGAGTGAATCGAATATCGGGCAGGTAGCAAGATTTGCCCCCGCTGCCCTACGGTGGCCCTGCGTCACCCACTGACCTCCTGTCAGCGCGGTTCGAAGCGCACCTCGGCCACGCCCGCGCGTCGGCCGGAAGGCAGGCCACGGACCGCAGTCGGTGAGCTCACGGACACCAGGGGACTGGAGCCTGCCATGCTCGAAACACCCGTACCACTGCCGCCGGACGACGCGCACTTCCGGTTCGACCTGCACCCGCCGCCGGCTCCGGCCGGGATCGGGATCACCAGGCGGCTGCTGCGGGACGCCCTGCGGGCGCTCGGCCGTGACGACTGGGCGGCCTGCCTGGTCCTGTCCGAACTGCTGACCAACGCGGTTCGCCACGGGGGCGCGCCGACGGTGCTCATCGAGCTGCGGGCGGGCCGGCTCCTGATCACGGTGTCCGACCCCTCCGCCGTGCTGCCCCGCCGACGCGACCCCGGGCCGGAGGAGGGCGAGGGCGGGCGGGGGCTCGGGCTGGTGGCGGACCTGGCGGTCGACTGGGGCGTCGAGCCGATGGGGCGGTACGGGAAGGCGGTCTGGGCCGAGGTGGCGGCCTGACCCGGGCCCGTCGGCGGGGTCAGACCTCGTTGGGGCCGGTGAAGCCGGGGCCGTCGGAGCGCGGGCGGCCCCGGTCGTCGGTGAGGCCCTCGGGGCCGGGGCTGGTGAAGTCGGGGGAGGAGTAGCCGGGTCCGGTGAACTCGGCCGCGCGCGGGCGGCCCCGGTCGTCGGTCAGCCCTTCGGCGCCGGGGCTGCTGAAGCCGGGGCTGGAGTACGCGGCGCTGCTGTAGCCGGGGCTGTGCAGGTCGGGCGGGGCGGTGCGGGCGGACGGGAGCGGGGCGGACGCGGGGGCGGCGGTCAGGTTGGCGTGCAGCCAGGGCAGCAGGGCGCGTTCGCGCAGCGCGGTGCGCCAGGTCTCGCGGGCCTCGGCGAGGTCGGCGTGCTGCTGGGGGTCGGCGTTGCCGGGGGCGGCGGAGGAGTTGCGCAGGGCGGTGAGGACGAGTCCGGCGCCGCCGATGAGCAGGGCGCCGGCCGCGACGGCGAGGGCCAGGACGCCGGCGGTGACGGTGGAGCGGCCGAGCACCAGGTCGGGTGCGGCGGCCCGCAGCAGCCAGCCGAGCAGCAGCAGGACGAGTCCGGCGGCGCCGGCCAGCACGGGCGTGAGCACGGTCAGGACGGGGAACAGCCCGGCCCCGGCGGGCGGCGCGGTGCCCGGGTGCTCGGCGAGCGCGGTGCGCAGCGCCAGGTAGTGGGCGTACTCGGGTGCGGCGGGTGCGGCGACGCGGTCGGCGTCGGCGAGCGCCTTGGTGTGGAGCTGTTCGGCGGTGAGGTGGACGCCTGGTTCGGCGAGGGCCCGGCGTACGCCGGTGTCGCGCAGCACTTCGCCGAGCAGGCGCGCGAAGTCGGCGCGGTCCTCGGCGAGCAGGCGCGGGGGGTTGCTCATGGGAGGGGTACCCCGTTCCGCGAGGTCGACTGAGGTCAGTGGCCTCGATGGTAGGGGTGCGCGGGAGCGGGCCGACAGCCTCTTTCCGGAACTTCCGTTCCTTCAGCCCCCTTGTCGGAACGCCCGGTTGACGTTCGGCTGTTCAGCGGCTCGGCCGGTCGGCAGTGCGCCGGTCCGACCCGGGGTCAGTTCAGCGGCAGCCGGGCGACCAGCAGCCGCCCGTCCATGGTCACGCCGCCGTCCATCGCGATGGCCAGCTCGTCGGCGTAGATGTAGGGGCCGGGGACGTGCGGCGGGGTGCCGTCCTCGGGCTGGTCGCCGGTGAGGTACGGGATCGGGCTGTGGCCGTGGACGACCCGGTAGCCGCCGTAGACGGCGAGCAGTTCCTGGGCGGCCATGGTGCCGGCCTGGCCGCGGAAGGCGAAGCGCTTGGTGAACTTGCGGAAGGCGTCCCACCACTCGTCGATGCCCTCGTCGGCGAGCAGGGCGTGCACGGCGTCGTTGACGTCGGCGATGGTCTCGCCGTACTCCAGGTACGCGGTGGTGTCGGAGTGCAGCAGCAGGTGGCCGTCCTCCAGGGCCATCGCGGGCAGCCGGGACAGCCAGCTGACGTGGTGCGGCTGCAGGCGCTCCAGGTCGTGCTGCTGGCCGCCGTTGAGCCGCCAGGCGGCGAGGAAGGAGGCGGTGCCGGCGGTGGACTGGACGGCCTCGTCGCCGTAGCGGGAGGCGCCGAGGAAGAGCAGTTCGTGGTTGCCCATCAGGGCGCGGCAGTAGCCGCCGGCCGCGGCGGCCTCGGCGGCGAGCTGCATGACCAGGTCGATCACGCCGATGCCGTCGGGGCCGCGGTCGGTGAAGTCGCCGAGGAACCAGACCCGGGAGCGGCCGGCCGACCAGTGGCCCTCGGTGTCGATCAGGCCCTGCTGGTGGAGGGCGGCGAGCAGCTCGTCGAGGTAGCCGTGCACGTCGCCGATGACGAACAGCGGGCCGGGGCCCTCGCCGGGCTCGGGCTGCGGGTACGGGAAGTGCACCTCGACCGGCTGGGTGTCGATCGGCGGGCCGAGCTCGATGGTCGGCGGGTCCTCGTGCGGGGCCTGCCCGGTGGGCGCGTAGTGCCCGGGGACGGGGGGCGCGTCGGCGCCGAACTGGCTTGCGGGGGCCCAGTGCTGTTCCAGGTAGCGGGCGCCGCCGAAGGTGCTGTACGTCTCCTCGTACGGGTAGCCGGCGGGTTCGGCCGGTTCGAAGTAGGAGCCCTGCGGGAGCACGTCGAGGTCCTGGCGGGGGCGGGGGCCCGAGTGCGGGTGCTCGGGTTCGCGGAAGAGGTCCTCGGGTGTCATTCGCCCATCATAGGAAGCGCACTCTCCTGCCGTCCTCACCTGGTCGGTATCCGATTTCCGTGGACCCGCCCGCCCCGCCCCGCGGCGGCCGTCCGGCCGGTCCGGTACGTCCCGTTCGGGGTGGGTATCGACCGGTGCGGGAGGGCGGTCCGGCGCCTACACCTCGCCCGGCGGCCGGGGCGGACTGACGGTGGTGCGCGGGGTGCGGCGCTGCGAGGAGGCCCGGACGATCAGTTCGGTGGGCATCAGGGTGCCGGGCGGCGGGCCGGTGCCGGCGGTGCGGTAGCGGGGCGGGAAGAGCCGGCCGGGGGCGGTGCCGGTGCCGGCGTCGACCCCCTCGATCGCGTCGATCAGCAGGTTGACCACGGTGGTGCCGATCCGACGGGGTTTCAGCGACAGCGTGGTGATGGGCGGTTCGGTGTTGGCGTACACGTCGGACTCGCTGCAGCACACCAGCAGCAGGTCGTCCGGGACGCGCAGCCCGTAGCGCCGGGCGGCGGCCAGCAGGTCGGTGCCGTTCGGGTCGAACAGGCCGTACACCGCGTCCGGGCGGTCCGGGCGGGCCAGCAGCCGGTCGGCGGCCACCGCCCCGGCGGCCGGGTCGTGGGCCGGGTACGCCTCGTACACCGGCTCCTGGCCGACCCGGTCGCACCAGGCGAGGTACGCCTCGGTGGAGAGCCGGGTGTAGGTGTCGGTGGAGGTGCCGGTGAGCAGGCCGATCCGGCGGGCGCCGGCCTCGCTCAGGTGCTCCAGGATGCCCAGCACGGCGGCCTCGTGGTCGTTGTCGACCCAGGCGGTGACCGGGCAGTTGCCCGGCTTGCCGTCGGAGACCACCGGGACGCCGGACCGGTACAGCTCGGTGACCAGCGGGTCCTGGTCGGGCGGGTCGATCACCACCGTGCCGTCGAGCGCGATGTTGCTCCAGACGTCGTGCCGGGAGGAGGCGGGCAGCACGACCAGGGCGTAGCCGCGGCCCAGCGCGGCGCTGGTGGCGGCCCGGGCCATCTCGGCGAAGTAGGCGAACTCGGTGAAGGTGAACGGCTCTTCGCCGTACGTGGTGACGGTCAGGCCGATCAGGCCGGACCGCCCGGTGCGCAGGGTGCGGGCGGCCGCGGACGGCCGGTAGCCGAGCCGCTCGGCGACCTCGCGGACCCGGCTGCGGGTCTCGTCGGGGAGTCGGCCCTTGCCGTTCAGGGCGTCCGAGACGGTGGTGATGGACACGCCGGCGGCCGCCGCGACGTCCCGGATGCCGGCCCGCTCCAGGCGCCGGGACGCGGTGGCCCGTCGACCGTTCTGGTTGGCTGCTGCTGTCATGGCGGACCGATCGTATGGCGCATGACGGCGTTCCGTGACCGCTTCGCTACCGGACGTTGAAGATACGTTTCTCCATGAACGGCTCCGGTGAACGCCCTTCGATCACCGCCGTTTTCCGGCCCGGATACCTCTGACATGTGCCAAAGGAACCCGGCAGAATGGCTGAACTGCACCCGTAACCCGGACGAGCATCTCACCCGCACGGGTGAGGGCGGTCGGTATCGTTCACGGCACCCGACCGGGGGCGGAACGTCGCCACCGCCGAGGAACAAGAAACGGAGAACCCCGTGGTTCAGCGCGAACACGGCCCCCGCCTGCGGTCCAGCCTGGACGGCATCCCCAGCTACAAGCCGGGCAAGCCCGCCGGAGCCGACGCCTTCAAGCTCTCCTCCAACGAGAACCCCTATCCGCCGCTGCCCGGCGTGCTGGAAGCCGCGATCGCCGCCGCGGGCGACTTCAACCGCTACCCCGACATGGCGGTCAGCGGCCTGGTCACCGAACTCGCCGAGCGCTTCGGCGTCCCCGCCGAGCACGTCGCCACCGGCACCGGCTCGGTCGGCGTCGCCCAGTCCCTGGTGCTCTCCACGGCCGGCCCCGGCGAGGAGGTCGTCTTCGCCTGGCGCTCGTTCGAGGCGTACCCGATCATCACCCAGGTCGCCGGCGCCACCCCCGTGCCCGTCCCGCTGACCGCCGACGAGGCCCACGACCTCGACGCGATGCTCGCCGCGATCACCGACCGCACCCGGCTGGTCTTCGTCTGCAACCCCAACAACCCGACCGGCGCGGCCCTGCACCGCGAGGAGCTGGTCCGCTTCCTGGACGCCGTCCCGGCGCACGTCCTGGTGGTGCTGGACGAGGCGTACCGCGAGTTCATCCGCGACGCCGACGTCCCCGACGGCATCGAGCTCTACCGCGACCGCCCCAACGTCTGCGTGCTGCGCACCTTCTCCAAGGCGTACGGCCTGGCCGGCCTGCGGGTCGGCTTCGCGGTCGCCCACGAGCCGGTCGCCGACGCGCTGCGCAAGACCGCCGTCCCGTTCGGCGTCAGCCAGCTCGCCCAGGACGCCGCGGTCGCCTCGCTGCGCGCCGAGGACGCCCTGCTGGAGCGGGTCGAGGACCTGGTCGCCGAGCGCACCCGGGTCACCGCCGCGCTGCGCGCCCAGGGCTGGACGGTCGTCGACTCCGAGGCCAACTTCGTCTGGCTGCGCCTGGGCGACCGCACCCTCGACTTCGCCGCCGCCTGCGCCGAGGCCGGTGTGGTGGTCCGCCCGTTCGCGGGCGAGGGCGTGCGGGTCTCGATCGGCGAGGTCAGGGGCAACGACCTCTTCCTGGCCGCCGCGGAGGCGTTCCGCAAGGAACTCTGAGCGGTCGTCAGGCGGCCCGGCGGGCAGCGCTGTCGCCCGCCCCGGCCGGATGGAAGGACTCCCCGCGGCCCGCGCACCACGCACCGCGGGGAGGGCCCGGGTGGGCCGGCCCGGCCGCCACCGCCCGGTGCGACATCCGGCCGGGGCGGTCGAGGCGCCGGCCCACCGGGAGTCCGGCGGGTCGGGGGCGGTCGTGCGCGCGCTCCCCGGGCACGGGCACTTCGACCGGCAGGCGTACCCCGACCGCTTCGCGGGCAGGCTCACCGACCGAGCCCGGTTCCGTCCCGTCCGGTGGCCCGGTCCCGCCGTACCGGGCGCCCGCGTGAAGCACTGACGGGACTTTGCTGGGAGGTCGCCGGGAGTCCGGTCAAGAGCTGGGGGTCGACGGGTAGGGCACCGGCCCCCGGGCGGGAGGTGTGCGGGCGTTTGTCCGGATCACCGCGCACAGCCAGCTCCCAGGATTCGCCCAGGGCGGCGCAAGAGCACCCGACGATGCTTCTGCGCCATGAAGGTGCTTCCGCGACGGCGTGGGGCCGTCCTCGTCAATTCCGCGCTCGGCGTGGCCCTGCTCGGCGGGGTCGCCCTGGCGTACGTCAACCTGGACAGCGGCACCAGCAAGGCCGCCACCAGTTCCAGGGTCAGGACCGCCACGGTCAGCAAGGGAACGGTCCAGGCCACCGTGTCCGGATCGGGCACGCTGTTCTCGCCCTCCGACGCCGGGCAGGACTTCACCACCGGCGGCAAGCTCACCGCGGTGAAGGTCGCGGTCGGCGACGCGGTGAAGAAGGGCCAGGTGCTCGCCACCGTCGACACCGCCGCCGCCCAGCAGCAGGTCGACCAGGCGCAGGCCGCGCTCAACACGGCCGAGGCCAACCTGACCAAGGCCGAGGCGGGCGAGACGGTCACCACCACGGTGGCCGGCTCCTCGAACTCCGGCCGCAGCACCGGCTCGGGCGGCTCCGCCGCCTCCGGCGGTTCCGGCGCGGGCGCCCAGAGCGCCCCGCAGCCGACCACCACGACCACCGTCAAGGTCGACCAGGCGCAGGTGGCCTCCGCCCAGCAGCAGGTCGACAACGCCGAGGCGACGCTCACCAACGCCAAGGACGCGCTGGCCGGCACCACGCTCACCGCGACCACCGACGGCACCGTCGCCTCGATCTCCGGCAAGGTCGGCGACACCGTCTCCGGCACCGGCTCCTCGGGCGCGTCGAGCTCCTCGGGCGGCTCCTCCTCCGGCTCCTCGTCCGGCGCCAAGACCACCACCGGCAGCGGCACTTCGGGCACCACCCCGTCCGGCTTCATCGTGCTGACCAACCCGACCGGGATGGAGGTCACCGCGAACTTCTCCGAGCTGGACTCGCTCAAGCTGAAGAAGGGCCAGGCGGCGACCGTCACCCTGAACGCGCAGTCCGACACCAAGCTGGACGCCACCGTCCTGTCGGTCAGCTCGCTGCCCTCCAGCTCCACCAACGGCGCCGTGCAGTACGGCGCGACGCTCCAGATCGGCGGCGACACCTCGACCCTGCGCACCGGCCTGAGCGCCACCATCTCGGTGACCACCGGCTCCGCCGAGGACGCCCTGTCGGTGCCCACCGCGGCCCTCCAGGGCACCGGCAGCAGCCGCACCGCGACCGTGGTGCACGACGACGGCAGCACCGAGCGGGTGCAGGTCGCCGTCGGCATCGAGGGTGACAGCACCGTGCAGGTCACCGAGGGCCTGACCGAGGGCGAGAAGGTCGAGCTGACCTCCACCACCGCGGGCACCGGCAACGGCTTCCCGTCCGGCCAGTTCCCCGGCCTGGGCAGCGGCGCGGCCGGCGGCTTCGGCGGCACGGCGGGCGGCTTCGGCGGCACCGGCGGCACCCGCAGCGGCGGCGGCGCCGGAGGCACCCGCTGATGCGCACCGCCAAGCCCCCGGTGATCCAGATCCGCCGGGTCACCAAGTCGTACGGCCACGGCGACGCCGTCGTGCACGCCCTGCGCGGGCCGATGACCGGCGGCGGCGAGCCGCTCGGCGTCGACCTGGACATCGCGGAGGGCGACTACGTCGCGGTGATGGGCTCCTCCGGCTCCGGCAAGTCGACCCTGATGAACATCCTCGGCTGCCTGGACGTGCCCAGCTCCGGCCGCTACCTGCTGGACGGCACCGACGTCGGCCACCTCGACGAGGGCCAGCTCTCGCTGGTCCGCAACCGCAAGATCGGCTTCGTGTTCCAGTCGTTCAACCTGGTGCCCCGCACCACCGCGCTGGCCCAGGTCGAGCTGCCGCTGGCCTACGCGGGCGTCCGGGCCGCCGAGCGGCGCCGCCGGGCGATGGCCGCGCTCAGCCTGGTCGGCCTGGCCGAGCGGGCCGGGCACAAGCCCAACCAGCTCTCCGGCGGCCAGCAGCAGCGCGTCGCGGTGGCCCGGGCGCTGGTCACCGCGCCCGCGATGCTGCTGGCCGACGAGCCCACCGGCAACCTCGACAGCCGCTCCACCGAGGAGGTGCTGGGCATCATCGACGGGCTCAACGCGCTCGGCCGCACCGTGGTGGTGATCACCCACGAGGACGAGGTCGCGCTGCACGCCAAGCGGGTGGTCCGGCTGGTCGACGGGGCGATCGTCTCCGACGTCCGGCAGGCCCCGGTCGACGGGCCGCCGCCCGCGCTGGCCGCCGCCGCGGGGGTGGTCGCGTGATCGCCTGGCAGATGCTCCGCTTCGCGGTGGCCGGCCTGGCCGCCAACAAGGTCCGCTCCGCGCTGACCATGCTCGGCGTGCTGATCGGCGTGGCCTCGGTGATCCTGCTGCTCGCGGTCGGCAACGGCTCCTCGGCGGCGGTCAAGGACTCGATCACCTCGCTCGGCACCAACTCGCTGACCGTCTCCTCCGCCGCCTCGCGCGGCGCGGCGACCGCCGCCAAGAAGCTCACCGTGGACGACGCCAAGGCGCTCGCCTCGGCCACCGACGCCCCGTCCATCAAGTCGGTCGCCCCGGTGGTCACCACCAGCGGCACCGCGCTGTACGGGAACGTCTCGTACCAGCCCGGCCAGATCGTCGGCACCTACCCCGCCTACTTCGAGACCTCCAACCTGAAGGTCGACAAGGGCGACTACTTCTCCGCCGACGACGTGCTGAACTCCCGCAAGGTCGCGGTGCTCGGCTCGACCACCGCCAAGGAGCTGTTCGCGAACGAGGACCCGGTCGGCAAGAAGATCACCATCGGCGGCACCCCGTTCACCGTGGTCGGCGTGCTCGCCACCAAGGGCTCCAGCGGCTTCAACGACCCCGACGACGTGGTGGTCGCCCCGCTGCCGACCGTGCAGAACGCGTTCACCGGCTTCGGCTCGGTCAACCAGATCCTGGTGCAGGCCAGCTCCGCCGAGGCCACCACCGAGGCGCAGTCCGACATCACCCGCATCCTGATGGGCACCCACGCCATCAAGGACGCCACCAAGGCCGACTTCCGGATCAGCAACCAGACCTCGCTGCTGAGCGCCCGCGAGTCCACCGGCAAGACCTTCACCGTCCTGCTCGGCGCGGTCGCCGCGATCTCGCTGCTGGTCGGCGGCATCGGCATCACCAACATCATGCTGGTGACGGTCACCGAGCGGACCAAGGAGATCGGCATCCGCAAGGCGCTCGGCGCGCCCCGCGCGGTCATCCTCGGCCAGTTCCTCGCCGAGTCGACCCTGCTGTCGGTGATCGGCGCCGGGCTCGGCGTGCTGGCCGGGATCGTCGGCTCGCACTTCTCGGTGGTCGGCATCAAGCCGGTGGTGATCCCCGAGTCGGTGTTCGGCGCGTTCGGCATCGCCGTCGCCATCGGACTGTTCTTCGGCAGCTACCCCGCCAACCGGGCCGCCTCGCTGCGCCCGATCGACGCCCTCCGGCACGAGTAGAAGGAGACTCCCCCATGTCTGACGACCAGGAGCTGCTGGCCACCGCGCCGGACGCCCGCGACATCACCGCCGAGCTGGCCGCGCCACCGCGCCGCAAGCTCCCCTGGCCGACCCTGGCGCTGGCCGGCTGCGTCATCGCGGTGCTCTCCTTCGCGGGCGGCGTCTGGTACCAGAAGGACAACGGCACCGGCGGCGGCACCGCCGCCAACCGGGCGGGCGCCTCGAACGAGCGCTTCCCCGGCGGCGGCACCGGCCGCGGCGGGTACGGCGGCGGGTACGGCGGCGGCCAGAACGGCCAGGCCGGCGGCACCGGCCAGTTCCCCGGCGGCGCGGCGGCCGGCTTCACCCGCGGCACCGTGAAGTCGGTGGACGGCACCACCGTCTACCTGACCGAGGCCAACGGCACCACCGTCAAGGTCACCACCCAGGACTCCACCAAGGTCACCACCACCAAGGAGGGCAAGGTCGGCGACCTCCAGCCCGGCCAGACCGTCACCGTGACCGGCAGCAAGGCCGACGACGGCTCCTACAACGCCACCCAGCTCACCGAGGGCAGCGCGGTGGGCGGCTTCGGCGGCGCCCGGGGCGGCGGTAACGGCACGGCCACCGGCGGTGGCAACGGCGGAGGATCCGGTACCGGTTCGGGCACGAGCGGATGACTAATCCAATCTTCATTCACTTTGCGTAGCCTGGCCGGGCTAGGGTCTGTCCGACGGTGTCCGTTCGGTCGAACCCCGGCGGGCACCGCGGACAGGCCCCGTGGTGTCCGGGGTGGCCCATTCGTCCGGCCGGGAGGCGGAGCAATCGTGTCAGGCGCAGTGCAGTCGAACCCGGCCGCGGCGACCCAGGTCGGCGGCGAGCCGTTCCTGCTGGTGGTCGACGACGAGCCGAACATCCGCGAGCTGCTCTCGGCCAGCCTGCGGTTCTCCGGCTTCCGGGTGGCCTCCGCCGCCACCGGCCAGGAGGCCCTGGACGCGGTCGCCGCCGAGCGCCCCGACCTGGTCGTCCTGGACGTGATGCTGCCCGACCTGGACGGCTTCACCGTGGTGCAGCGGCTGCGCGACCAGACCCAGTGGCCGCAGAGCCCCGAGCACGTCCCGGTGCTGTTCCTGACCGCCAAGGACGGCACCGGCGACAAGGTGCAGGGCCTGGCGGTCGGCGCCGACGACTACGTCACCAAGCCGTTCAGCCTGGAGGAGCTGATCGCCCGGATCCGGGCGATCCTGCGCCGGGCCGGCGGCCCGGCCGACGACGGCCGCCTGGTGGTGGCCGACCTCACCCTGGACCCGACCGCGCACGAGGTGACCCGCGGCGGCGTCCCGGTCTCGCTCTCGCCCACCGAGTTCAAGCTGCTGCACTACCTGATGGCCAACGTCGGTCGGGTGGTCTCCAAGGCGCAGATCCTCGACCACGTGTGGGCCTACGACTTCGGCGGCGACCTGTCCATCGTCGAGTCGTACATCTCCTACCTGCGCCGCAAGCTCGACTCCGGCCCGGTGCACGGCCCCAAGCTGATCCACACGGTGCGCGGCATCGGCTACGCGCTGCGCCGCCCGCCGAACAGCTGAGGTGGCCCGCTTCTCGCTGCGCGTGCGCCTGCTGGTGCTCGCGCTGCTCCTGGTCACCACCGGCCTGGTGGTGAGCGACACCCTGGTGCTGGGCACCGTCCGCGGACAGCTGGTGGACCGGGCCGACGAGCAGCTCGACCGGTTCGCCGAACCGCTCTCCCGCCGCCCGCCGAGCCGGCAGACCACCGCCTCGGTGTTCAGCAGCACGCAGACCGCCGGCCGCCGCTCCGGGCAGAGCCTGCCCAGCGAGTACGTGGTGCGCTACCTGGCCGAGGACGGCTCGGTGCTGTCGGTGATCCGGCAGCCGCTGAGCGACTCCGACCCGGCCCCGCAGCTGCCCGCGCTGGACCGCAAGGGGCTGACCGACCGGCTGGACGAGCCGTTCACCGCCTCCGGGCCGAAGGCCGGCGAGTGGCGCTCGATGGTGCTGCCGCTGCAACGCGCCTCCGGCACCGACCTGGCCGCCCCCAAGTACGTGCAGGTCGCGGTGCCGCTGGCGGACGTCCAGTCCACCATCTCGCACCTGCGCACCACCTTCCTGACCATCGGCGCCGCGGTGCTGGCCGGCCTGGCCGGGCTCGGCGCGCTCGCGGTCCGGGCCGGGCTGCGCCCGCTGCGCCAACTGGAGGCGGGCGCCCAGCGGATCGCCGACGGCGACCTGTCGTACCGGATGCCGGACCTGCCGGTGCGCACCGAGGCGGGCCGGCTGTCCGCCGCGCTGAACGGGATGCTCACCCACATCGAGACGGCGTTCGCCGCCCGGGCCGCCTCGGAGCAGCGGATGCGCCGCTTCGTCGCGGACGCCTCGCACGAGCTGCGCACCCCGCTGGCCGGCATCCGCGGCTTCGCCGAACTGCACCGGATGGGCGCGCTGCAGGACGTGGACCGGGCGATGGACCGGATCGAGTCGGAGGCGGTGCGGCTGGGCGCGCTGGTCGAGGACCTGCTGATGCTGGCCCGCCTGGACGAGGAGCGCCCGCTCAACCTGGCCCCGATGGACCTGCGCACGCTGGCCGCCGACGCCCTGCACGACCTGACCGCGCTGGACCCGGGCCGCCCGGTCGCGCTGACCGGCCCGGACGGACGGGGCGCACCGCAGCCCGCGCCGGTGCTGGGCGACGAGGCCCGGCTGCGCCAGGTGGTGACCAACCTGGTGGGCAACGCGGCCAAGCACACCCCGTCCGGCACCGCGGTGCGGATCGGGGTGGGCCGGGCCGAGGGCGCCTGCCTGCTGGAGGTCGCCGACCAGGGCCCGGGCCTGACCGAGGAGCAGGCCGCCCTGGTCTTCGAGCGCTTCTACCGGGCGGACGCGGCGCGCACCCGCCGGGCCGGCGAGGCCGGGGGATCGGGCCTGGGCCTGGCGATCGCCAGCGCCCTGGTGTCGGCGCACGGCGGCGAGCTGGCCCTGCGCACCGCGCCGGGCGAGGGCGCGGTCTTCCGGCTCTCGCTGCCGCTGCAACGCTGAGGCGCGGGCCACTGAGGCCCGTACCGCCGGGGCCCGTACCGCCGGGGTCCGTGCCACCGGGGCCCGTACCACCGGGGTCCGGGTCGCCGGGGCCCGGGTCGCGCCGGGGCCGGGCGGCGGGCTGACGCCAGGTCAGGGCGGGCGGTGTCAAGCGCCGTTCGGTACACCGGGGCTGCCCGGACGCTGCTTGTGGGGGGCCGGCCGGACCCCGGATCATCGGCGTGTCCGAGAACACCCCACCCCCGTGCTTCCGCACCGATAAGCATCATGGATACTTCCCTTGTGAACGTGTTCACGTTCACAAGCGGACAAGCTTGGGTGGGTATGGTGCGCCCGGGTGCAAATATCCCTTCCGTCCGTTATGTGCACACCCCGAGAGAAGGCGCAGTGGACCTAGCAGTCGCTCACGAGACCATCTCGCGATGGCAGTTCGGCATCACCACCGTCTACCACTTCCTCTTCGTGCCGCTCACCATCAGCCTGGCCTCGATCGTGGCCGGTCTGCAGACCGCCTGGGTCCGCACCGGCAAGGAGAAGTACTTCCACGCCACCAAGTTCTGGGGCAAGCTCTTCCTGATCAACATCGCCATGGGCGTGGTCACCGGCATCGTCCAGGAGTTCCAGTTCGGCATGAACTGGTCCGACTACTCCCGCTTCGTCGGCGACGTGTTCGGCGCCCCGCTGGCGATGGAGGCGCTGATCGCCTTCTTCTTCGAGTCCACCTTCATCGGCCTGTGGATCTTCGGCTGGGACCGGCTCCCGAAGAAGATCCACCTGGCCTGCATCTGGCTGGTGGCGATCGGCACCGCGCTGTCCGCCTACTTCATCCTGGCCGCCAACTCCTGGATGCAGCACCCGGTCGGCTACCGGATCGACCCGGCCACCGGCAAGGCCCAGCTCACCGACATCGTCCGGGTGCTGACCCAGAACACCACCGTGGTGCAGGTCTTCCACACCCTCACCGCCGCCTTCCTCACCGGCGCCGCCTTCGTGGTCGGCATCGCCAGCTACCACCTGTGGCGGGCCAAGCGCGGCAAGCAGCCCGACGGCCGCAAGACCGCCGCGATGCGCACCTCGCTGCGGGTCGGCCTGGCCATCGCCGTGGTCGCCGGCCTGGGCACCGCGATCAGCGGCGACACCCTCGGCAAGGTGATGTTCGAGCAGCAGCCGATGAAGATGGCCGCCGCCGAAGCCCTGTGGGACACCCAGGCGCCCGCCCCGTTCTCGGTGTTCGCGGTCGGCGACGTCTCGAAGGGGCACAACTCGGTCGAGCTGGAGATCCCCGGGATACTGTCCTTCCTCGCCCACAACGACTTCTCCTCCTCGGTGCCCGGCATCAACGACACCGCCGCCGCCGAGGCCGCCCGGTACGGCGGGCAGCCGGACGACTACATCCCCAACATCTTCGTCACCTACTGGGGCTTCCGGCTGATGATCGGCTTCGGCATGACGTCCTTCGCCGCCGCGCTGATCGGCCTGTGGACCACCCGCCGGACGTTCTGGCTCGCCCCCGAGCACCGCACCGGCGAGGACGAGCCGCCCAAGCTGATGCTCACCAGGAACCGCGAGATGAGCGTCTTCTTCACCCGGTGGAGCTGGCGGATCGGCATCCTCACCATGGGCTTCCCGCTGCTCGCCAACAGCTTCGGCTGGATCTTCACCGAGATGGGCCGCCAGCCCTGGGTGGTGTTCGGCCTGATGCGCACCCGCGACGCGGTCTCCCCCAACGTCACCGTCGGCACCCAGCTGGTCGGCCTGACCACCCTCACCGCGCTGTACGCGGTGCTCGCCGTCATCGAGGTCAGGCTGCTCGCCAAGTACGCCGCCGCCGGGCCGAACACGGCCGAGCAGCCGCCCGCCAAGGACCCGACGCTGCGCGGCCCCTCCGACGACGAGGACGCCGACCAGCCCCTCGCCTTCGCGTACTGAGGACGGATCACATGCACCTGCACGACCTCTGGTTCATCCTGATCGCCGTCCTGTGGATCGGCTACTTCTTCCTCGAGGGCTTCGACTTCGGGATCGGCGTCCTGACCAGGCTGCTGGCCCGGGACACCACCGAGCGCCGGGTCCTGATCAACACCATCGGTCCGGTCTGGGACGGCAACGAGGTGTGGCTGCTGACCGCGGGCGGCGCCACCTTCGCGGCCTTCCCCGACTGGTACGCCACCCTGTTCAGCGGCTTCTTCATCCCGCTGCTGCTGATCCTGGTCTGCCTGATCGTCCGCGGCGTCGCCTTCGAGTACCGGGCCAAGCGCGACGGCGCCCGCTGGCAGCGCAACTGGGAACTGGCCGTCTTCTGGACCTCGCTGCTGCCCGCCTTCCTGTGGGGCGTCGCCTTCGCCAACATCGTGCACGGCGTCGACATCGACCGGGACAAGAACTACGTCGGCACGCTCTGGGACCTGCTCAACCCGTACGCCCTGCTCGGCGGCCTCACCACCCTGGTGCTGTTCACCTTCCACGGCGCGGTGTTCGCCTCGCTCAAGACCAGCGGCGACATCCGGGTCCGGGCCCGCGCCCAGGCCACCGGCCTCGGCCTGGTCACCGCCGTGCTCGCCGCGGTCTTCCTGGTCTGGACGCAGCAGCACTCCGGCAACGGCTGGAGCCTGGCCGCGCTGGTGGTCGCCGTGCTCGCCCTGCTCGGCGCGCTCGGCGCCAACCGGCTGGCCCGCGAGGGCTGGGCGTTCACGCTCAGCGGCCTGACCGTCGTGGCCGCCGTCGGGATGCTCTTCCTGGCGCTGTTCCCCGACGTGATGCCCTCCACCCTGGACGGCGCCTGGTCGCTGACCGTCACCAACGCCTCCTCCTCGCCCTACACGCTCAAGGTGATGACGGTCGTCGCCGTGGTCTTCACCCCGCTCGTGCTGCTCTACCAGGGCTGGACGTACTGGGTGTTCCGCCGCCGGATCGGCGTCCAGCACATCCCCGCCGCCGCGCACCACTGACCGCAGGAGCCGAACCGATGGACCGCCAGCAGCGGATGCGCCCGATCGACCCCCGGCTGCTGGCGCACGCCCGCACCACCCGCGCCTTCCTCGCCGGGTCCGTCCTGCTCGGCGGGGCGGGCGCGGCCCTGCTGGTGGCCCAGGCCGGGCTGATCGCCACCCTGGTGGTCGGGTCCTTCCAGCACGGCCGCGCCCCGCTGTGGGGACCGCTGCTCGGCCTGGCGGCGGTCTCGCTCGGCCGGGCGCTGGTCGCCTGGCTCACCGAACTGACCGCCCACCGCTCGGTGGCCGCCGTCAAGTCCACCCTGCGCCGCCGGCTGCTCGACCACGCCACCGCGCTCGGCCCCGGCTACCTCGCCGGCCGCCGCACCGGCGACCTGGCCACCCTCGCCACCCGCGGCGTCGACGCCCTCGACGACTACTTCGCCCGCTACCTCCCGCAGTTGGCGCTCGCCGTGGTCGTCCCGCTGGTCGTGCTGGCCCGCATCCTCGGCGCCGACTGGGAGTCCGCGGCGATCGTCTGCGTCACGCTGCCGCTGATCCCGCTCTTCATGATCCTGATCGGCCACGCCACCCAGGCCCGCACCGACCGTCAGTTCGCCGGACTCGCCCGGCTCTCCCACCACTTCCTCGACGTGGTCGCCGGACTGCCCACCCTGAAGGTCTTCGGCCGGGCCCGCGCCCAGGCCCGGGCGATCGGCCGGATCACCGAGGACTACCGGCGGGCCACCCTGCGCACCCTGCGGCTGGCCTTCGTCTCCTCCTTCGCGCTGGAACTGCTCTCCACCCTCTCGGTCGCCCTGGTCGCCGTCTCGATCGGCTTCCGGCTGGTCGACGGCACCCTCGACCTGGAGACCGGCCTGCTGGTGCTGGTCCTCGCCCCCGAGGTCTACCTGCCGATCCGCCAGGTCGGCGCCCTCTACCACTCCAGCGCGGAGGGCCTGGCCGCCGCCGGGAGGATCTTCGAGGTGCTGGAGACCCCGCGGCCGGCCGACGGCACCCGCCCCGCCCCGGCCGCCGCCGACCTGCGGGTCGAGCACCTGACGGTGCGCCACCCCGGCCGCGGCGGCGACACCCTCACCGACCTCTCGCTGACCGTCCCGGCCGGGCGCACCACCGTCCTCACCGGCCCGAGCGGCGCCGGCAAGACCACCCTGGTGCACGCCCTGCTCGGCTTCGTCCGCCCCGACGCCGGACGGGTCCTGGTCGGCGGCCAGGACCTCGCCGAGACCGACCCCGCGAGCTGGCACGCCCAGGTCGCCTGGGTGCCGCAGCACCCGCAGCTGTTCGCCGGGACGGTCGCCGAGAACGTCCGCCTCGCCCGCCCCGACGCCACCGACGACCGGCTCGCCGCCGCCCTCGCCGCCGCGCACGTCGACTTCGCCGCCCCCGGCACCCGGCTCGCCGAGAACGGCCACGGCCTCTCCGCCGGCCAGCGCCAGCGCCTCGCCCTGGCCCGCGCCCTGCTCGCCGACCGGCCCGTCCTGATCCTCGACGAACCCACCGCCCACCTCGACCCGGTCACCGAGGCGGCCCTCCTCGACACCCTCCGCGCCCTCGACCGCACCGTCCTGCTCGTCACCCACCGCCCCGCCCTGATCGCCCTCGCCGACCACCACGTCCACCTCCCGGGCCCGGACGCCGTTCCGCCGGCGCGGGACCAGGGGCGCGCGGAGCCGCGCGGAGCGGGAGGCGAAGCCCTTCGGACCCGGCACCGGAGCGACCTGCCGCTCAAAGGGGCGGCCGCCCGGCAGGGCGCGGACCACGGGGCGCAGGCCGCGCCGGAGCCCGGTCCGACCGCCGTCGCCTCCCGCCCCGGGCGGCTCCCCGCGTCCCTGACCGCCGCCGACCGCGTCCCGCGGCTCTGGCTCGCCGTCCTGCTGGGCGCGCTCGCGCTGGGCTGCGCCGTCGCGCTGATGGGGACGTCCGGCTGGCTGATCTCGCGGGCCTCGCAGCTGCCGCCGGTGCTGTACCTGATGGTCGCGGTGACCTCGGTGCGGGCGTTCGGGATCGGGCGGAGCGTGTTCCGGTACGCCGAGCGGCTGGTCGCGCACGACGCGGTGCTGAAGGCGCTCGGCGGGGTGCGGACGGCCGTCTACCGCCGGCTGGAGCGGCTGGCCCCGGCCGGGCTGCCGCAGTTCCGGCGCGGCGACCTGCTCTCCCGGCTGGTCGCGGACGTGGACGCGGTGCAGGACTTCCACCTGCGCTGGCGGCTGCCGGCCGCCGTCGCCGCCGTGGTCTCGCTCGGCGCCTCGGCGGCCCTGGCCGCGTTCCTGCCGGCGGCGGGCCTGGTGCTGGCGCTCGGGCTGCTGCTGGCGGGCGCGGCCGTCCCGGCGCTGGAGCGCCGGATCTCCGGCCGGACCGAGCGCCGGCACGCGCCCGCCCGCGGCGAGCTGGCGACCGCCGTGCTGGACACCCTGACCGGCACCGCCGAGCTGACCGTCGCGGGCGCGCTGCCGCGCCGCCTGGGCGCGGCCCGGGACGCGGACCGGGCGCTGACCCGGCTGGCGGCCCGCTCGGCCGCCGCGAGCGGCCTCTCGGCGGGCCTGGTGGCGCTGGTGTCGGGGCTGACGGTGGTGGCGGCGTCGGCGGTCGGGGTGCGCGCGGTGGCGTCGGGGGCGCTGCCGGGGGTGTGCCTGGCGGTGGTGGTGCTGACGCCGCTGGCCGCGTTCGAGGCGGTGGCGGGGATGCCGACGGCGGTCCGGTTCCGGGAGCGGGCCCGGGCCTCCCGGGAGCGGCTGGCGGAGGTGCTGGCCGCGCCCCTCCCGGTCCGCGAGCCGGACGCGCCGCGGCCGCTGCCGGACGTCCCGCTGCCCGTCGTGGTCAGCGGTCTGGCGGTGCGCTGGCCCGGCGCGGAGCGCGACGCGCTGCACGGCGTCGACCTGGAGCTGGCCGCCGGGCGCCGGATCGCGGTGGTCGGGGCGTCCGGGTCGGGCAAGACCACGCTGGCGCAGGCGCTGCTGCGGTTCGTCGAGCCGTCGGCCGGGGCGGTGCTGCTGGCGGGCCGCACCGACACCCGGGAGCTGGCGGGCGAGGACGTCCGCCGGGTGGTCGGGCTGTGCGCGCAGGACGCGCACGTCTTCGACAGCTCGGTCCGGGAGAACCTGCGCCTGGCCCGGCCGGACGCCGACGAGGCCGCGCTGCGGGCGGCCCTGGCGCAGGCCCGGCTGCTGGCGTGGGTGGACGGCCTGCCGGAGGGCCTGGACACCATGGTCGGCGAGCACGGCGCGCGGCTGTCCGGCGGCCAGCGCCAGCGCCTGGCCCTGGCCCGGGCGCTGCTCGCGGACTTCCCGGTGCTGGTGCTGGACGAGCCCGCCGAACACCTGGACGTGGCCACCGCGGACGCGCTGACGGCCGACCTGCTGGCGGCCACCGCGGGCCGCACCACCCTGCTGATCACCCACCGGCTGGCCGGCCTGGACGACGGCAGCGTGGACGAGGTGCTGGTGCTGGACGCCGGCCGGGTGGTCGAGCGCGGCCGCTGGTCGGAGCTGGCGGACCGGCCGGGCGGGCGGCTGGCCGCGATGGTGGAGCGGGAGCGGGCGGGGGAGCGGCCGGGGGAGCAGCCGGGGGCGCGGGTGGCGGCCTGAGACCGGGCGGCGGGTTCGCGGCGGTGGCGGTCGGTGGCGGCCCGCGCCGGGTGTCGCCGGGCTGAAAAAAGGGGCGAACCATGACAGACGGGCACACTGGTCCCATGCAGACGCCGGAGGAGCCGACCGCCACGGGCGGCCGGCCGCGCATCCCCGAGATCTCCTCGCTCGGGCTGGACACCCTGGTCACCGAGGTCTCGGAGCGGCTCCAGTCGGCCGCCGCGGTGACCGACCGGATGCAGCGGCTGCTGGAGGCGGTGGTGTCGGTCGGCGCGGGCCTCGACCCGCACGCCACGCTCCAGCGGATCGCGGCCGGCGCGGCCGAGCTGGTGGACGCGGAGTACGCGGCGATGGGGGTGGTGAACCCGCACGGCAGCGGCCTGTCCGACTTCATCCACATCGGCGTCGACGAGGGGACGGCGGCCGAGATCGGCCACCTGCCGACCGGCCGGGGCATCCTCGGCGCGCTGATCGACGACCCGCGTCCGCTGCGGCTGACCGACCTGTCCACCGACCCGCGCTCGGTCGGCTTCCCCGACCACCACCCGCCGATGGTGTCCTTCCTGGGGGTGCCGATCCGGGTCCGCGGCGAGGTGTTCGGCAACCTGTACCTGACCGGGAAGAAGGGCGGCGGCTCGTTCACCCCCGAGGACGAGCAGGTGGTGCTGGCGCTCGGCGCGGCGGCGGGCGTGGCGATCGAGAACTCCCGGCTGTACGAGCAGGGCCGCCGCCGGGAGCGCTGGATCACCGGCGCGGCGGCGGTGACCACCTCGCTGCTGTCCACCGACGAGGCGCAGATCGCGCTGACGGTGGCCGCCGAGCAGGTCCGCGAACTCGCCGAGGGCGCGCTCGGGATGATCCTGCTGCCGGCCGGCGAGGACCGGATGCGGGTGGCGCACGCCTCCGGCGAACGGGCCGACCACCTGACCGGCGAACTGCTGCCCGAGCACGGCTTCGCGCCCCTGCTGCTGGCCGGCGAGGCGGTCTACCTGGACGACCTGGCGGCCTCGCCGCAGACCGCCTCCGACACCCAGTTCGACCGGCTGGCAAGGGAGTTCGGTCCGTCGATGGCGGTGCCGATGGTGTCCGCGGGCCGGGTGCTGGGCGCGCTGTGCGTGTGGCGCGCGGCCGGCACCCCGCCGTTCACCGACACCGAGCGGCAGCTCTCCCAGACCTTCGCCTCGCAGGCGGCGCTGGCCCTGCGGCTGGCCGAGTACCAGCGCAACCAGCAGCGGCTGGCGGTCTTCCAGGACCGCGACCGGATCGCCCGCGACCTGCACGACCTGGTCATCCAGCGGCTCTTCGCCACCGGCATGATGCTGGAGTCGGCCGCCCGCCGGGCCGCCGTCCCCGAGGTGCGGGAGCGGATCGGGCAGGCCGTGGACGAGCTGGACGCCACCATCCAGGAGGTCCGCACCACCATCTACGCCCTCCAGCACGGCGACACCGACGACCGGCCGGACACCCTGCGCACCCGGGTGCTGCGCGAGGGCAGCCAGGCCGCGGCGGCGCTCGGCTTCAAGCCCACCATCACCTTCACCGGCCCGGTGGAGAGCCTGGTCGGCGAGAAGACCTCCCGCCAACTCCTGGCCGCCCTGCGCGAGATGCTCTCCAACACGGCCCGGCACGCCCGCGCCTCCCGGGTCGCCGTCGAACTGGACGCCACCGTCCACCTCGGCGAGGACGGCCGCCCGCTCTCCGCCGCCCCCGCCCGCACCGGCCCGCCCGGCGTCCTGCTCACCGTCACCGACGACGGCGTCGGCATCCCCGACGGCGGCCGCCGCTCCGGCCTGCGCAACCTCACCCGCCGCGCCGAGGCCCTCGGCGGCGACGCCTGGCACGAGCCCGGCCCGCACGGCAAGGGCACCCGGGTCCGCTGGACGGCCCGCCTCTGACCCGTCCGGGCCGGTGCGGGCCGGTGCGGGCCGGTGCGGGCCGGTGCGGGCCGACCCGTCCGGACCGGGTTGTTAGGCCAGGCCCGGACGGGGAAGGCGCGGTCCATGGGAGAGATCCGGGTCGGCGCCTGTTCCTGGACGGACAAGGAGCTGCTGGCCAGCGGCTGGTACCCGAAGGGCCGGCGCGACGCGGAGGGCAGGCTGCGCCACTACGCGTCCCGGTTCCCGCTGGTCGAGGTGGACGCCACGTACTACGCGCTGCCCAGCACCCGCAACAGCGAGCTGTGGGTCGAGCGCACGCCCGCCGGCTTCCGCTTCGACGTGAAGGCGTTCTCGCTGCTCACCGGCCACCCCACCCGGTCGGCCGCGATGCCCGCCGACCTGCGGCCGGCCCTGGCCCGGAAGGACGACCCGGAGCTGCTGGACGAGGTGTGGGCCCGGTTCGCCGGCGCCCTCGAACCGCTGCGCCGGGCCGACCGCCTCGGCACCCTGCTCTTCCAGTTCCCGCCGTGGCTGGCCCCGGACGCGCAGTCCCGGGCGCTGCTGCGGGCCTGCCGGGAGCGCACCGCGGGGTGGCCGGTGGCGGTGGAGTTCCGCCACCCCGACTGGTGGCGGCCGGAGCTGGCCGCCGCCACCTCCGACCTGCTGACCGAGCTGGGCACGCCCGCCGTGGCCGTGGACACCGCGCAGGGCCTGCCCACCTCCGTCCCGCCGGTCGCCCCGGTCACCTCCCCGGACCTCGCGGTGGTCCGCCTCCACGGCCGCAGCCGGGCCTGGGGCACCGGCTCGAAGGAGGACCGCTTCCGCCACGACTACACGCCCGACGAGCTGGCCCCCTGGGTGGAGCGCGTGCACGCGATGGCCGAGCGGACCCGGGAGGTGCACGTCCTGTTCAACAACTGCTGCGCCGACGCCGCCGTCCGGGCCGCCGGGACGATGGCGGGCCTGCTGGGCCTGGACCCGGGACCGGACCCGGACCGTGCGGAGGGTCGGGCGGAGGGCCGGGCGGAGGAGCTGACCCTGGACCTGGGACTGGACCTGGACGGGTGACCGCTGTCGGCGCGACCGCTCCGGAACGGGTCAGATCAGTGTCTCGATGACCGCCGCGACGCCGTCGTGCTCGTTGCTGACGGTGTGCCGGGCGACCGCGGCCAGCACCAGCGGGTGGGCGTTGGCGACGGCGTACGACTGGCCGGCCCAGGCGAGCATCTCCAGGTCGTTGGGCATGTCGCCGAAGGCGACCACCTCGGCGGCCTCGATGCCCTGCTGGGCGCACCAGCGGGCCAGGCTGCTGGCCTTGGTGACGCCCGGGGCGCTGATCTCGACCAGCGGGATCGGGCTGGAACGGGTGACCTCGGCGAGCGGGCCGACCGCGGCCCGGGCCCGGTCCAGGAACTCGTCCGGGGCCAGGTCGGGGTGCTTGCCGAGCACCTTGAACAGACCGTCGACCTGCCCGGCGGCGAGCAGCTCCGCGGCGGTGCCGACCGGGTGCTCCTTGTCGGACTCCCACATCACCACGTTGTACCCGGGCTCCCGGGCGAAACCGCCCGGGAACTCGAACGCGAAGGCCGTGCCGGGCAGTTCGTCCCGGATCAGGTCCGTCACGGACAGCGTCCGGGCCGGGTCGAACGGGTAGGTCTCCAACAGTTCCCCGCGCCGGACGTCGACCACCGCGCCGCCGTTGGAACAGATCGCCACGCCGTGGCCGCCGATGTGCGCGCCCAGGTGCTGCATCCAGCGCGGCGGCCGCCCGGTGACGAACACCACCTGCACCCCGGCGGCCTCGGCGGCGGCCAGCGCGGCGGCCGTCCGGGTGGTCACCGTGCCGCCGGAGCACAGCAGGGTGCCGTCGAGGTCGGTGGCGATCAGGCGGGGGCGCGGGAAGGCGGTCATCCGTCCATCTTCGCGCACTCGCCCGGCAACCGGACCCGCCCGGGAACGCGACCCGCCCGGGGCCGGACCCGCCGGGTCGGGCGGGTCCGGCCGGGTCGGGCAGGTCCGGCCGGGGCGGTCAGGCCGCGACGTCCAGGGTGAGCGCCGCGGTGTGCAGCGTGCCACCGGTGCGGAACTGCAGGAACAGCCGCCAGTCGCCGGGCTCCGGCAGTTCGGCGTGGAACGCCAGGGCCGGCCCGCCGCCTGTGCCCCCGGCGGCCTCCGCCTCCGGGTGCAGGTGGGCGAACGCCAGGTCACCGGCGTGGAAGGCGGTCAGGTGCGCGTACGTCCCCAGGTACGACTGGAGGTCGGTGACCGGCTGCCCGTCCTTGCCGACGGTGACGGTCAGCTCCCCGGCCGCCCCGGCCCTCGGCACGCCCGACACGGTCACCGTGTAGCCGTCCACGCCGGTGCTCGCGGCGGCGGCCGGCAGCGGCACCGGCGTACTCCGCCCGGGCACCGTCGCGCTGCGGCTGAGCACCAGGCCGGTGCCCGCCCCGCTGCCCGCGTCGGGGACGAACGAGGCGTACACCCGCCAGTCGCCGGGCTCCAGCGCGGCCACCGGGGCGGTCCAGGTGCCGTCCGGGGACATCACCGGGTGCAGGTGCCGGAAGCCGGACAGGTCGGTGCGGATCGCGTAGAAGTGCATCTCCTCGGTCTGCTCCGGCCGGTACGCGGTCAGCACCCCGCCGTCCGGTCCGGTCACGGTGAACCGGTACGCGTCGCCGGACAGCGCGCCGTCCAGCCGGTAGCCGCCCTGTTCGGCGACCGGTCCGTTGTCGGCGGTGCTGCTGCCGGGCGTGCCGTCCCCGCCGTCCGGGCCGTGGCTCGTCCCGGCCATGTCGTGCCCGGCGTGGTCGCCGTGGCCGGCCGAGGGGGAGGCGGCGCGGTCGGTGCCGGGCGTGCCGTCGCCGCCGCAGGCGGTCGGGCCCAGCACGAGGACGGCGGCCGCGGCGGCGGCCGACAGGGCGCGGCGGGTGGTGGTGGTACGGGTCATCGGGGGTTCGCTCCAGGGTGCGCGCGCGGATGCGCGGTCGCGGACAGGACGCGGCGCCCGGCCGGCCGCCTGCGCGGACCGGTCCGGGTGGCGCCCTCACCTGCGGGCGACGCAGACCCGAATGAGCAACCCCCGCCCGCCGTCCGGCGGCGCCCGCCCGCCCCGCTCCGCGCCCGCCCGGCACGCCACGGCGACCACCGGCCGCGCCGGGCACCACGGCAGGGCCGCCCCCGGAGCGGGGACCGGCGGACGGTCCCGCGCCTGGGTGGAGACGCAGACGGCACCCGGGCCCCCGTCCCGCACCGGCACGCCGACGGCCGGACGGTCGCTCCCGGGCCGCGCGTGCGGCGGCCGGGCGGCGGGCCGGTGCCGCACGCTGGCCGGGTGCACCGGCACCGCGGCGACCCCTCCGGACGGCACGGACGCGTCCTGCCCCGGCCCGGACCGTTCCGTCCGCCCGGGGTGGCAGCCGGCGGCGCTCGCGGGGCTGCCGTGCATCAGGAACAGCCCCAGCAGCAGGGCGCACAGCACCGCCCACCGGGCGGCCGTCCGCCCGGCCCGGTCCGTGGTCCGTTCCGTCCGATCCATCCCGCTCAGCATACCCCCACCCCGTATCGAACACCCGCTGCCGCGAGGTGGCGGACGGTACGTCAGAGCGCCCGTCGGCACCGGACGGTGGGCACACGATCGGCTGTTGCCGTTCGGTGACGGATCAACGATCCGCGCCGGACATCCGCTCGACAGACTTCTCCTGCGGCGCTCGCCCGGAGCCTCAGGGGGGAACGGGAGCGGGCGCCGCGCCCGCCGCTCACCACCGTCCGTCCCTGGGGGAACCTCCGATGTCCGTCCGCACCCGCCGCACCCGGCGCACCCGTCTCGCCTCCTTCGCCGCCGTCGTCGTCCTCGGCGCCACCGTCCCCGTCCTCGGGGGCGCCTCCGCCGCCTGGGCCTGCGGCGACGTGCCGGAGGACGCCGCGGCGACGGTGGCCGCCGCCGCCCCGGCCGCGACCGTGGCCGCCGCCGCCCCGGCCGCGACCGTGGCCGCCGCGGCTCCGTCGGACGTCCCGTCGGACGCCCCGGCGCAGGTCCCGGTCGACAAGCTGCGGGTGGAGATCACCGCGCAGCAGAAGTCGCTGGAGGCAGGCGGCGACCCGGTCGAGTTCCAGGTCCGGATCGCCAACTCGGGGACGGTTCCGGCGGAGGGCATCGCCCCGTTCGTCGCCTTCTTCGACGAGGCGGAGGCGGCGGACCGGCCCGGCAGCATCCTGACCAAGGAGGACCTCATCCTCCAGGTGAAGACCTCCGACGGATGGCGGACCCTGTCGCTGCGCCCCGGCTGCGACCCGGTGCTGCGCTCGGACGACTACGCCTCGCTGAAGAGCACCGTCCCGGCCGGCGGCAGCGCCACCTTCACCTTCCGGCTCGCCGTCACCGGCCACTCCAACCCCGACCAGACCCAGGTCGACGTCTACGGCGGCGTGCTGAACGCCGCGCTCGCCCCCGGAGCCGACGCCCACCTGGTGCTGCCGATCCGGCACGCCGCCCCCACCGACCCGAACCCGCCGGCCGGCACCACGGCCCCGACCGCCGCGCCGAGCACCTCCGCGCCCGCCTCCGCCCCCGCCAAGGGCTCCACCCCGCCGGCCGTCGTCCCGGCCGCCGCGATCAGCCCCGCCGCGACCACCCCGGCCCCGAGCCCGACCACGGGCGCCACCGGCGTGCCCGCCGCCGCCAACCTGGCGTCCACCGGCGGCGGTTCGTCCTCCACCCCGATGCTCCTCGGTGGCACCGCGCTGGTGCTGCTCGGCCTCGGCACCGTGGCCGCCGTCCGCCGCCGCACCACCGCCGTCCGCTGAGCCGCCCCCACCCCCGCTCACCGCCCCGATGCCCTCCGGCACCGGGGCGGTGCCGTCAACCGCCCTCCCCACCGGGCACGTCGACTCCCGATCCGCCCGCCGCTCAACCCAGCTGCGCCAGGCCCTCGGTGGCGATCCGCTCGAAGACCGCGAGGTCGCCCGCGAAGATCGAGTCCGGCACCGGCCAGTGCACCACCAGCTCGGTGATCCCCACCTCCCGGTACGTCCCGGCCCAGTCGACGAACGCGTCCACCGACTCCAGCGGCTTCTCCGCCGTCGAACCCTGGAGCAGCACCTTCTCCAGCTCCCCGACGTCCCGCCCGGCCGCCTCGCACGCCGCCGCCAGCTTCTCCACCTGCCGCGCGATCACCCCGGGCGCCTGCTCCACCGGCACCTCCGCAGGCCCCTTCGGGTCCCCGTACGTCACCCAGCCCTGCCCGTACTCGGCCGCCAGCCGCAGCCCGCGCGGCCCGGTCGCCGCCACGTAGAACGGCACCCGCGGCACCTGCACGCACCCCGGGACGTTCCGCGCCTCCACCGCCGAGTAGTACACCCCCTCCCGGGTCACCGCGTCATCGCGCAGCAACTCGTCCAACAGCCCCACGAACTCCCCGAACCGGTCCGCCCGCTCCCGCGCCGACCACGCCTCCTGCCCCAACGCCGTCGCGTCGAACCCGACCCCGCCCGCCCCGATCCCCAACGTCAACCGCCCACCGGACACGTCGTCCAGCGTGATCAGCTCCTTCGCCAGCGTCACCGGATGCCGGAAGTTCGGCGAGGTCACCAGCGTCCCCAGCCGGATCCGCTCGGTCACCGTGGCCGCCGCCGTCAGCGTCGGCACCGACCCGAACCACGGCTCCTCCCGGAAGCTCCGCCAGCTCAGGTGGTCGTACGTGTACGCCGCGTGGAAGCCCAGTTCCTCGGCCCGCCGCCACACCTGCTGCCCCTCGCTCCACCGGTGGATGGGGAGGATCACCGTACTCAGTCGCATACCGGCGACCCTACGCGTTCGTCGCGTCGGCGATCCGATCTGCAGAGAGTCGCTGAGTCGGGTGAAATCGTGGCAGTCAGGCCGGCACTACGGGACCATGAAGTACGGTTCGGTCGACTGCCGAACGAGGCCAGGGAGGTGCCGCAGTTGTCGTACGAGCCCAAGCTTGCCGCCGCGCTGTCCGGTGCCACTCTGCGCCAGTTGTCGCACTGGCGCAGGGCCACAGCTGCACGCGGAGCCGTATTGGTCCCGGAGCTCTCAGCCTCTCGGCCGATCCTCTACTCCTTCCGGGATGTCGTGGCCCTTCGCGCATGCGTCCATCTGCGTCAGGACACTTCGCTCCAGAAGATCCGGCGCGCGCTGGACACCCTGCGCGACGATCTCAACGAGCACGAACACCTTTCGAGCTACCGATTGGTGGCCAGCACCGACACCATCTACCTGGCTGCGCCGGATCACGCTGTGGACCTGGTGCAGAAGCGCGGCAACCTGGTCATCCACGAGATGGTCGACGTACTCGCCCCGTTCTACCGCAACGGCCGCCAGATCCCGAGTCTCCTGCAACCCAGAGAGCATCTGTCCGTGGACCCGCTGGTACGTGGCGGCGAACCTGTGATCGAGGGGACGCGTGTCCCTGCTGCTGAAGTCGCTGCCCTACTCAAGGACGGCGTCCCGCCGGAGTCGGTCAGGGACTTCTATCCCGGTGTCACGGCGGAAGCTGCCCGCGACGCTGCTGACTTCACCGCCTACGTGGACAGTTACTCGGATGAAGGATTCCGGCAGGCTGCCTCTTGAAAATCCTGCTCGACGAGAACGTCCCCCTGCCTTTGGCGCGAATGGCCCAGTTGCTGCTGAAACAGCACGAACTTCAACACGTGGCAGAGATCGTCGGCTGGGCAGGCACCAAAGACGTCGAGCTCTACGCGCGGGCAGCCTCAGCAGGCTTCCAGGTCGTGCTCACTAACGACACCAAGCAGATGGCTCGCCCGCTGGAGGTTGTGGCGATCGCCGAATCGGGCCTGCACAGGATTGAGTACCGCCACAATCACAAGCACGGGGGCCTCTTCGGCCTGGGCGCGGCTGTCGCCACTGTCTGCGCCGGTCTGCCACACGCCTTAACCGAGCTCGAATGCGCAACAGGCCAACTCCTGCTGTCCCTCACTTCGATCGACCCGTCGCATCAGAGCCGGCTGCGAATCGTGAATCCCGCCGCGACTCCTCCGAAGCACTGGCCTACCGCCGGGAGTGCATGAGGCGGGAGCCGTGAGAACGAGCTACGCGTCGGACGGGCGCAACTGCAGGTCTTCGCAGGTCAGCATGCGATAGGTGAACGGGGCTTGACCGAGGTCGCCAGCGTCCCCAGCCGGATCCGCTCGGTCACCGTGGCCGCCGCCGTCAGCGTCGGTACCGACCCGAACCACGGCTCCTCCCGGAAGCTCCGCCAGCTCAGGTGGTCGTACGTGTACGCCGCGTGGAAGCCCGGTTCCTCGGCCCGCCGCCACACCTGCTGCCCCTCGCTCCACCGGTGGATGGGGGGGATCACCGTACTCAGTCGCATACCGGCGACCCTACGTGCAAGGGTGACCGCCGACATCCTCACACACCATGTACTACAGTTTTCCCATGACTGCACCGCGCTCCGGCAAGACACGAGTCACCAGCGTCTCCCTGCGCGCCGAGACCTTGGAAGCCATTCGTGCCCGCGCCGGCAAGCAGGGCATCTCCTCCTACATCGAGGAGGCCGTGCAACGGCAACTCCAGCGCGAAGCCATCGACGAGTACATCGAGGCCGCCGAAGCCGATCACGGACCGGTGGACCCGGCGGAGGTGATGGCCAGGGCCGAGCGCATCCGTGCGCACCATGCCGCTCATCGCGCAGACCCCGCCCCGGCGGACGCCGCGTGAGCGGCACGCTCGTTCTCGACAGCGAGGCTCTCTCCAAGCTGTCCCGGCGGCACCGCGACATGACTGTGTGGTTGGACGTCGCCCGCACACTGGATCTTCTGGTGGTGACGAGCGCAGCCACTCTGGTGGAGGCGCGCGATCCCAAGGTGCCGCAGGCGGCGTTCGACCACGCGGTCTCCCTCGCCAAGGTGCGGCCCGTCACGGAGGAGATCGCGCGGGCGGCGAGCAAGCTGCTGACAGCCGAGGGGCTGCACGGCCACAAGTACGCCATCGACGCGATGCTCGCAGCCACCGCGCACGCGGAACACGGCGACGTGACCGTGGTGACCGGCGATGTCGATGATCTACGCCGCCTGTGCCACCGCCGCATCGCGGTCGAGCCGATCTGACGTCTTCGCACCCGATCGTTCGGCTTCCACCGTGCGATGTCGGCGTTCGATCCTGATGTTCCATCACCTCGTGGCGCGAACATCGTTCTTGGGGAGCGGACTTGGCTTACCGATGGCGTGGTCCGTGCTCTTGTGCATCCGATGCGCGGAGACCCGGATGCACAGCGATGCCATGCGGGCCCGGTGCCCGAGGCGGCTGAGCGCGGGTGTGGAGCACCCACTCCGCCCATCCATTGGTGCGGTCTCACGAGGTCTGTGACCGAAGCGCCGACCGGGCGGCGACGAGGTGTCAGCATGCCTGGAACCAACCGCACGAAGGCGGCGCGCGTCCGGATTCGCTACACGGGCGAGACCCGGGAAGCAGCCGAAGCCGGCGCACGAGGAGATCTTCGGGTCGGGCGGGGCGGCTCGGTCGGTGGACGCCGCGTGAACGAGCGCTTCGCGACGGTCGTTCTCGACTTCTAGGGGCTGTCTGCACGGGTCGCGTAGGACCGCGGTCTCCTCGTCAAGCCGGATCTGTTCGTTTCGGTGGGAGCAGAGCTCGTGACCTGTGCGAACACCATCGTGGAAGTCACCCACGCCCGGGTGGACAGGGCACGACTGAACTTCGTGCTCTCCCGGGTCAGGGTCGAGTCCGTGACCGAGCCCGCAGCCGACGCGGCGGCGGACCTGCTCGTGGAGGCCGGCCTGCACGGTCACGCATGCGCGATCGACGCGACCGTTGCCGAGACGGCACTCCGCCAACCGGGACCGGTGGCCCTGCTCACCTCGGACGTCGACGACACGGCGAAACTCTGCGGCTCCCGGATTCGACTCATCGCGATCTGGCGCCGAACGGACCCGCGTGCTTCCAAGACGCGCCTGGTCATTGATCTTGTGGCAGGTCGAGGTGAGTGGACGGACGCGGTGTGGGAGCGGATGGAACCCCTGGTGGCCGCCCGCCCCCGCTGTCGGCGGGCTGTCGGCGGGCTGTCAGTGGGATGACAGCGGCCTGTCGGCGCGCTCCCGCACGCTCTGAGGAGACGGGCGGCAGCGCCACGGCGGCAGTGCGGACGGCATCGATGCACCGCGACGCCCACCGCGACGCCCACCCCGACACCCGCCCTGACACCCGTCCCGAGAGGAGGCCGCCATGACCGGCACCGAAACCACCGCCGCCGCCCCAGCAGCGGCGCCGCGCACCTATCCGTCGCTGCGCGCGGCCTGGATCCCGATGGCCGCGCTCTGCCTGGCCTTCTTCGTCGAGATGGTGGACAACACCCTGCTCTCGATCGCGCTGCCCACCATCGGCCGCGACCTGGGCAGCGGCACCACCGCCCTCCAGTGGGTGACCGGCGCGTACTCGCTGACCTTCGGCGGCCTGCTGCTGACGGCCGGGTCGATGGCCGACCGGCTCGGG